>JAZNZZ010000148.1:0-7607 GCA_045595205.1 Faecousia sp. | reverse complement strand
GGTCAAAAAAGCTTAATTACTTGTCTTGCAGACAAGCAATACCGGGCAATTCTAAGCCCTCCAGGAATTCCAGAGAAGCACCGCCGCCGGTGGAGATGTGGGTGATCTTGTCAGCAAAGCCCAGCTGCTCGCAGGCTGCAGCGCTGTCGCCGCCGCCAACGATGGTCACAGCCTCGCTGTCAGCCAGAGCCTGTGCAACGGCAATGGTGCCCCTTGCCAGGGTGGGGTTCTCAAACACGCCCATAGGTCCGTTCCAGACCACGGTCTTGGCGCTCTTTGCAGCATCGGCAAACAGCTCCATAGTCTTGGGTCCGATGTCCAGACCCATCTTGTCAGCGGGGATAGCATCGGAGGCAACCACCTCGGTAGCGATCTCAGCATCGATGGGGTTGGGGAAGGAAGCGGCAATGGTGGTGTCGATGGGCAGCAGCAGCTTAACGCCCTTTGCCTCGGCCTTTGCCATCATTTCCTTGCAGTAGTCGATCTTCTCAGCATCCAGAAGGGAAGTGCCGATGCCGTAGCCCTTGGCAGCCAGGAAGGTGTAAGCCATACCGCCGCCGATGATCAGGGTGTCCACCTTCTCCAGAAGGTTGTTGATCACATTCAGCTTGTCGGAGACCTTAGCACCGCCCAGAATGGCAACGAAGGGACGCTCGGGATTTGCCAGAGCCTTGCCCATAATGGAAACTTCCTTCTGCACCAGATAGCCGGAAACGGCGGGCAGATAGTCAGCCACACCTGCGGTGGAGGAGTGGGCACGGTGTGCAGTGCCGAAAGCATCGTTGACAAAAATGTCAGCCAGATCGGCCAGCGCCTTGCTCAGCTCGGGATCGTTCTTCTCTTCACCCTTGATGTAGCGGGTGTTCTCCAGCAGCATCACATCGCCGTCCTTCAGGGCAGCGGCCTTTGCCTTGGCATCCTCACCGGCAACATCGGCAGCCATAATGACTTCCTTGCCCAGCAGCTGGCTGATGCGCTCAGCCACCACCTTCAGGCTCAGCTCAGGCTTCCACTCGCCCTTGGGCTTGCCCATATGGGAGCAGAGAATGACCTTTGCGCCCTTGCTCACCAGATACTCGATGGTGGGCATTGCAGCCACGATACGCTTGTCGGAAGTGATCTTGCCTTCCTTGGTGGGTACATTGAAGTCGCAGCGGCAAAGCACACGCTTACCGGCTACATCAATGTCTTCAATGGACTTCTTGTTGTAGTTCATATCATTTTCCTCCATATTTTAAGGGGTATGCTCCCCCATACTTCCATATTCCTTGAGTCCGGGAAAATCCAATTGCCGCAGTGCTTCATACACTGTGATGGCAACGGAGTTGCTCAGATTCAGACTGCGGGCAGCCTCCCGCATAGGCAGCTTGATGCAGCATTCCCGGTGTGCTTCCAGAAAGCTTTCGGGAAGACCCCTGGTCTCCTTGCCGAAAAACAGGTAGCAGCCGTCCTCGAAGCGGGCCTGTGCATAGCTTCGGGGTGCTTTTGTGGAAAGACACCACATCTGCTTCACTTCATTTTTGGAAAAGAAATCCTCTAAATTTTCGTAGTCCCGGACCTCTACCAGATGCCAGTAGTCCAGACCTGCCCGCTTAACAGCCTTGTCGGAAATGTCGAAGCCGAGGGGTCGGATCAGGTGCAGCCTTGCGCCGGTAGCGGCACAGGTTCGGGCAATGTTTCCACAGTTTTGGGGGATCTCAGGCTCCACCAGAACGATGTTCAGCATTTTTTACCTCCGCAGGATATAATTCCAAAATGCGCTCGTTGCATATTGTATGCCAAAAACCCTGTAAAATCAATATTAAAAATATAAAAAAATTAAAATCCCACACAATTCACATAAAAAACAAGAGAAATCTACCTGTTTTGTTTATTTTGCGGAGAGGACAGGGAAAGGATGGTGCGTCCGGCTGTTTTTGGGGACTGGAAAAACGAAAGAAGGTATGCTATAATAGCCTTCGATTTTATCAGGAGGCGAAGATCCTTGAATATAATAAAAGATAAGAGAAAAAGAGAAGCGGTGGCAGCCTGCGTGATCGTGCTTTTGGCAAATTTGCTGCTTTTTCTCACAATTTGGCTGCTGGACCGGTATGACAGAGTGTCCCTGGAGCAGCTTTTATATCAGCTGCAGACTTCTGTTTCCGGAACAAATAAATCCCTGGCTTCCAGTGCGGTGCTCCGCATTGGCCTGCTTGGTTTTTTGCTTACAGCATTTGATGTGGCTTTGTATCTGCTTCTTTCCGGCAGAGTGGAGGAAAAGCTGAAGAGCTGGAAGCTTTATCACGCATATTGCAACAGCCGGGTGTGCCGGTTCTTTTCCAAAAGAAAGCTCTCTCTTTCACTTGCAATGCTCCTTTTTGCAGTGATGGTGTTCGTGATCAATCTGGATGTGTTTTCCTATGTGGGAAACAGGGTCACAGAGTCGGATTTTATCGAGGAACACTATGTGGACCCCAAAGAAGTAGCGTTGAAATTCCCGGAAAAGAAGCGGAATCTCATTTATATTTTTCTGGAATCTATGGAAAACACCTTCACAGATCCCGAGTCCTGTGAAAAGGTGGTGACCAACTACATCCCGGAGCTGACAAAGCTGGCTGAGGAGAATGTCAGCTTCTCCCACGGGGAGGCTATGGGCGGGGCCCAGTCCCTGGAGGGTACTACCTGGACGGCGGCGGCAATGGTGGCACAGACCTCCGGCGTGACCGTAAAAGTGCCCCTTGCAGGTGGAGCCTATGGGGAAGAAGAATACTATATGCCCGGCATTACGGCACTGGGCGACATTCTGAAGGAACAGGGCTACCAACAGGTGCTGCTCCTGGGTTCAATGGGCGAGTTTGCCAACCGGGATGCTTACTTTGAGGACCACGGAGATTATGAGCTGGTGGATCTGCTGGCACTGCGGCAGGATGGAAGGCTGGACCCGGATTACTACGAGTGGTGGGGCTATGAGGACGAAAAGCTTTTTGCCTACGCCAAGGAGGAGCTGACCCGTCTGGGCAGCACCGGCGAGCCCTTTAACTTTACGATGCTGACGGCAGATACCCATTTCCCCAGCGGCTATGTGTGCCGGCTGTGCCAGAATACCTACGAGGAGCAGTACGGCAATGTGATGGCCTGCTCTGACCGGCAGGTGAGTGCCTTTGTGGAGTGGATCCGGCAGCAGCCTTTTTATGAGAATACTACCATTGTCATCAGCGGTGATCACCTGACGATGGACCCTGAGTTTTTGGCGGACATTGACGAGAGCTACATCCGTACCGGCTACAACTGCATCATCAATGCCCCGGTGGAGCCGGTGAAGACCCAAAACCGTCAGTTCGGCACCATCGATATGTTCCCCACGACCCTGGCTGCCCTTGGGGTGGAGATCCCGGGACACCGGCTGGGGCTGGGAACAAACCTGTTCTCCGGCGAAAAGACCTTGTCCGAGGAGTACGGGCACACAGTGCTGGATGAGGAGCTGCAGAAGGATTCTCCCTTTTATTTTGAAAAATTCTTCGCTTTGCCCCCGGAAGCCACTGACGGTCATTGACAATTTTAAGGATTTGTGTCAAAATACTAACATATTAATATTAAACGAGAGGTAATCTTTATGTTTCAATCCAGAACCAACACTTGCGGTGAGCTGCGGCTGACCGATGCAGGCAAGCAGGTCACTCTGGCCGGCTGGCTGGAAAATGTCCGTGAGGTGGGTGCAAATTTTGCCTTCCTGGTGCTTCGTGATTACTACGGCACTACCCAGATCGTGGTGGAGACCGAGGAAATGATGAAGATCGTTAAGGGCATCAACAAGGAGTCCACCGTGCAGGTCACCGGTACAGTCCGGGAGCGTGAGAGCAAGAACCCCAAGCTGCCCACCGGTGAGATCGAGGTAGTGCCCACGGAGATCAAAATTCTGGGCAAGTGCCGTCACAACCAGCTGCCCTTTGAGATCAACAAGAGTAAGGACGCCGACGAGAATACCCGTCTGAAGTACCGCTATCTTGATCTGCGGAATCCTGCGGTGAAGAGCAATATCATCCTGCGCTGTCAGGTGGTGGCAGCCATCCGTGCTGCAATGACCGAGCGCGGCTTTTTGGAGATCACTACCCCCATTCTGACTGCCTCCTCTCCCGAGGGCGCCCGTGACTATCTGGTGCCTGCCCGTAACCACCCCGGCAAGTTCTACGCACTGCCTCAGGCACCCCAGCAGTTCAAGCAGCTGCTGATGACCTCCGGCTTTGACCGTTACTTCCAGATCGCACCCTGCTTCCGTGACGAGGATGCCCGTGCCGACCGTACCACCGGCGAGTTCTATCAGCTGGATATGGAGATGGCATTTGCTTCTCAGGACGATGTGCTGGCAACGCTGGAGGATGTGCTGCAGCCTATCTTCTGCAAGTACGGCAAGTATGAGCGTGTGTCCCAGGCACCCTTCCGCCGCATTCCCTTTAACGAGGCAATGGAGCGCTACGGCTCCGACAAGCCGGACCTGCGTATCGATCTGGAGGTTCAGGACATTACCGATGCCGTGGCAGGCTGCGAGTTCGGTCCCTTCCGGAATGCTACTGTCAAGGCGGTCGCTGTGGATAACTTTGCTGAAGGCCGTAAGTGGATCGACAAGCTGCTTGCGGATGTGGAGGTCCAGACCGGCAACAAGTGCTGCTGGTTCAAGGTAGACGAAAACGGTGAGCTCACCGGCGGTATCTCCAAGTTCCTGGGCGACTGTAAGGCAGCGCTCACCGAAAAGCTTGGTCTGAAGCCCGGCAGCTTTGTGTGTATGGCAGCCGGCAAGAAGTCTGCCGCACAAAAGACTGCAGGTGTGATCCGCACGATGATGGGCCGCCGTATCCCCGGTCACTTTGACGAGGAGCAGTATGCAATGTGCTGGATCGTGGACTTCCCGATGTACGAAATGGGCGAGGAGTCCGGCGAGCTGGAATTCTGCCACAATCCCTTCTCTATGCCCCAGGGCGGTATGCAGACCCTGCTGGATGCCGAGGGAGATACCGAGAAGCTGCTGGCCATCAATGCGGATCAGTACGATCTGGTGGTCAACGGCTACGAGTCTGCCTCCGGTGCTGTGCGTAACCACGATCCTGAGATCATGGTCAAGGCATTCCAGATGGTGGGTCTGGGCGAAGAGGATGTGAAGGCCAAGTTCCCTGCAATGTACAATGCCTTTACCTACGGCGCACCTCCCCACGCAGGCGCTGCCCCCGGCATCGACCGTATCGTGATGCTGCTTTGCGGCGAGGAATCCATCCGCGAGGTCATTACCTTCCCCATGAACAAGACTGCCCAGGACCTGATGATGGATGCACCTACCACGGTTTCCCAGAAGCAGCTGGATGATGTGCATATTCTCATCAACGAGGCCCATTTACAGTAAGGAGCTACTATGAAATATCCTGTTTCGGTTTGGATCGATTATTATGAAGAAAAGCCCGTGGAGGAGGCAATTGCCCTTTTGGCAAAGGCGGGCTACACCCACGGCGAGCTGTCCATCGTCCATTTGTCCCAGCTGATGGAAAAGGGCGATCCCGTTGCAGCCGGTAAGGCACTGAAGGCCACTGCCGACAGCTGCGGCTACAGCATTCCCCAGGGTCACCTGAGCTTCCTGCCCGTCAGGGGTCTGCCCGGTGGCCTGGTGGAGGACGGTGCGTTAGAGCGACTGAAGCCGGAGCTGGATATGTTTGCCACTGCCGGTATCTCCAAAGCGGTATTGCATCTGGGCGGCGGACAGGAGCTGGCAGAAGAGGAAAGATATGACCGTTGGGTGCACAATGTAGCCGCCCTTTCTCAGTATGCGGATGGCACCGGGGTGACACTTTGTCTGGAGAATCTTCCCAGTATTGCACCCACCCGGACGGCGCAGGGTCTTTTGAAATTTATTTCCGATGCAGGAGATAAGAATCTTGCCATCTGCCTGGATACGGGTCACCTGCATCTGACCAACACCCGGGGCGATACCGATCAAAGCCACGGCGATTTTATCCGTGCTGCCGGAAGCTATCTGCAGGCACTGCACATTGTGGATAACAACGGCGAAAAGGACACCCATCAGATGCCCTTCTCCGCCCGTACCGGCGTGGATTGGGTGGATGTGATGAAGGGTCTGCGGGACATTGATTACAAGGGCCTGTTCAATCTGGAGATCCTGGGTGAGCGCGGCGGCACACCTGCCATCAAGACCGCCAAGCTGGCATTTATCAAAATTATGTGTGAAGAAATGCTCAGCGATGCATTCGTAGAATAAAATTCGTATTTGGAACGGATTCCCACGCCAGTCTGCGGACTGGCTCGGAATGACGCGAGAGATCGCACTGAACGATAAAGCGCAAAAATACCCGCTGCTGACGAGCTCGTCAGCAGCGGTTATTTGTATTCAGGGAAGGTGAATGGGGATGCCGTTTCGCACCTGCATAAACAGCTCCTCCATCAGCCGGGTGGTGGAGCGGGGAAGGGCAATATAGCCGGTGCCCCGGTCCAGTGTTTCTTCACTGGGATAGGATACAGGATCGTTTACCATCTCAGGATCCATATACTCCTTGGCGGCGGAAAGCGGCGTGCCGTAGCAGATCCAGTCCATATTTCCGCCTGCGATCTCAGGGTCGCACAGGAAATTGATAAAGGTCTCCGCGGCATCCTTGTTCTTGGAGCAGGAGGGGATGCACATTGCATCGATAAACAGGTTGAAGCCCTGATCACCTGCATAGTAGGGGGCGATCCAGGCTTCTTCATTTTCCATCAGATCGAACACCTGATCCATAATATACTGCTGCACCACAGGGCGCTGCTCTGCCAGCTTTTGAGCGCAGGCCAGCAGCTCCTGGGGGTCCTGGGTGTTGATGCTGTAGCCAAGCAGATTCTGGGTAATGCCGAAGGCATCCCGGGAGTTGTCAAACATCAGGATCTTGTCGGCGTATTTTTCGTTCCACAGAAGCTCCCAGCCGGTAACATCCGCTTCGTCCACATACTTGGAGTTGTAGATGATGCCTACAGTGCCCCAGGTGTAGGGGACGGAGAACTTGTTTTCGGGATCGTAATCCGTGTTGCGAAAACGGGCATCGATATACCGGGCGTTGGGGATGTTATCGTAGTTCAGCTCCAGCAGCATATTCTCCTCAATGAGCCGTCCCACCATATAGTCTGAGGGGATGATCACATCCACGGTGATACCGCCGCCGGCCATTTTGGTGTACATCGTCTCATTGGAATCGAAGGTCACATAGTTGACCCGGATGTTGGGATAGCGTTCCTCAAAAAGTGCCAGCACATCAATGCAGCCGTCGTCACCCTCGGAAATATACTGACCCCAGTTGTACACATTGATGGTCACCCGGTCGTCGCGGCTTCCGGAGCAGCCGGAAAGCAGCAGCAAAGCAAGCAAAATACAAACGATCTTTTTCATACCTTGCCTCCTTTCGCCTTGCGCTTATCCTGCCGCAGCTGCAGCAGGTTCATCACGATCATCAGCGCCAGGATCAGCAGAAACAGCAGGGTAAACATAGCGTACACCTTAGGCTGGATGGGCTTTTTGGTGTAGTTGTAGATCTCCACAGGCAGGGTCACAAAGTCCAGACCCGTTACAAAGTAGCTGATCACGAAATCGTCCAGGCTCATAG
>JAZNZZ010000147.1:0-3486 GCA_045595205.1 Faecousia sp. | reverse complement strand
GGTCTCCACGCCCCATTCCTTGGCGATGCGGATCAGCTTCTCAGGATCCTTGACCTGATAGTTGCCGCCCTCTCTGGTCTGGTGCAGGGTGTGCATGATCTCACGACCGTGGTCGGAGTGTGCTGCGGTACCGCCGACGGTGAAACGCAGGTAGTTACGGGCGACGATGCCGTGCACGTCACAGCCGCAGATGCCGCGGGGTGCCTTGGGGGTGATACGGCAGGGGCCCATAGAGCAGATGCGGCAGCAAGTGCCTCCCTCGCCGAAGCCGCAGTGAGGAGACTGGTTCTTGGCACGCTGCTGCCAAGTGTCAGCGCCGACCTTCTGAGCTGTTTCCAGCAGAGAATTGGTGGCTGCTTCCATCTCCTCGACGGTGGTAGTAAATGCCCAATCCTTCAATCTTGATTCCTCCTATGTAATTTTGGTTTTTCGTAATACATACTTGCATACGAATGCCAGTATATCGGATATATTTTAACGCTTTTCGTCAAGAAAGTCAATCTGGATTTCCCCTAAAAATACAGTAATTTTTCATCCCCCCTGGGGGGATTTTTGGGCATTGTGCACTTTTGTCCTTTTGGGAAAGACTTTTTCAGATATTGACAAGTGTATGCAGATGTGCTAAACTGACGGAAACCGAATTATGATAGAGGCGCGGTGCAGCATCAGTATCCCTTGCCGGGAGGCTTTCGCAAAGCTGTGGCAAGGAAAAAAGGGTTCACCGCCGAAGGAACGCCAAGGCGAAAGGCTTCCTGGGCATACAGGGAATACCTGTATGACTGTCGCAACTGCGGAGTGCTATCGTAAATCAGCGTGTTACAGTGCCCTTTTTGGGTGGGATATATGCTGTTTTTGATAGCCGATGCATGCATCGGTTATTTTTATTTTTGCACCTTCAAAAAAGAGTTTTTCAAAGGTGCTATCTTCCAAAATTAGAAGGAGCGGATCTATTATGAAGAAAGAGACGATTTTCCGGGGTGCAGCCACGGCACTGATCACGCCTCTGACGGAAAAGGGTGTAGACTATGAGGCCTTTGGAAGGCTTATCGACTGGCAGCTGGAGCAGGGGATCGATGCCCTGGTGATTTGCGGCACCACCGGCGAGGGCTCTACGCTTACCGACGAGGAGCACCGTGAGGTTTTGCGGTATGCTGTGGAGCGGGTGGCAGGCCGTGTTCCTATGATCGCCGGCACGGGCTCCAATGACACTGCCTATGCCATCGACCTGACCAAATTCGCCTGTGAGATCGGCTATGATGCGATGCTGGTGGTGACCCCCTATTATAACAAGACCACCCAAAAGGGTCTGATTGCCATGTTCACCGCCATTGCCGATGCCTCCACCAAGCCTCTGATCCTCTATAATGTTCCCTCCCGTACCGGTGTGAGCATTGCTCCCGCCACCTACGCGAAGCTGGCGGAGCATCCGATGATCGCTGCCATCAAGGAAGCCAACGGCGATATTTCCAAGATCGTGGAAACAGCGGCACTGGTGGGGGACAAGCTGGATATTTATTCCGGCAACGATGATCAGATCGTACCCATTCTTGCCTGCGGCGGTCAGGGTGTGATCTCTGTGCTTTCCAATGTCCTGCCCAAGGAGACCTCTGCACTGTGCCACAGGTTCTTTGACGGCGATGTGGCAGGCGCAATGGAAATGCAGAAAAAGTATCTGAACCTCATTAACGCCCTGTTCTGCGAGGTCAACCCCATTCCCGTGAAGGCTGCTATGGCGGCGATGGGCTGGTGTGAGGATTATCTCCGGCTGCCTTTGGTGCCGATGGAGCCTGAAAACCGGGAAAAGCTTCTTCGTTATATGCGCCAGGCCGGGGTGAATGTATAATGCTGTACGATAATCTTACGGTTACCGACGGCCACCTGACCGTTGCCGGCTGGGATACGGCAGCTTTGGCGCAGCAGTACGGCACGCCCCTGATGGTGATGGATGAAGCTGTGATCCGAAACCGGTGCCGTACCTACCGGGAGGCAATGGAGGAATACCTCCCCAAGGGCTCCCGCCCTCTGTATGCCAGCAAGGCCCTGAGCATCCGGCAGCTTTACCGCATTATGGAAGGGGAAAATATGGGCGTGGATGTGGTGTCCTGCGGCGAGCTGTACACTGCATACAGCGCCGGCTTCCCTATGGAAAATGTGTTTTTCCACGGCAACAGCAAGACCCAACGGGACATTGCCTTTGCTATGGATCACGGTCTTGGCTGGTTCGTCTGCGACAATGAAACGGAGCTTGCCCACATTGACCGGGAGGCAGGCTTACGGGGCATCCGGCAAAAGCTCCTTCTGCGGCTGACACCGGGCATCGATCCCCACACCCACGAAAAGATCAACACCGGCAGGGTGGACTCCAAATTCGGTGCTGCGATCGAGACCGGTCAGGCAGAGCAGCTGGTCCGCGCTGCACTGGCTGCTGAAAATATCGATCTGCAGGGCTATCACTGCCACATCGGATCTCAGATCTTTGAGGCTGAGCCCTTCCGGGATGCGGCGACCTTGATGCTGGAATTCTCTGCCCATATCCGGGATGTGTGCGGCTTTTCCGCCCCGGTGGTGAATCTGGGGGGCGGTATGGCAGTTCCCTACACGGAGGCCGACCCGGAGATCTGCTACCGGGAGAACATCCGCGCCATCGGTGAGATCGTGAAGGATCTCTGCGAAAAGCTGTCCCTGACACCGCCGGCGATCCTGATGGAGCCGGGCAGAAGCATCGTTGCGGATGCAGGACTGACCCTGTACCGTGTGGTGAGCACCAAGGAGATCCCCGGCTTTCGGAATTATGTGGCGGTGGACGGCGGTATGGCAGACAATCCCCGGTACACGCTTTACCAGTCCCCCTATACAGTGCTCAATGCCAGCCGGGCAGACTGTCCCGGCGAAAAGGCATATACCGTTGCCGGCTGCTGCTGTGAAAGCGGTGACCTGATCCAGGAAAATGTGAGCCTGCCTGCCACCCAACAGGGGGAGCTGCTGGCAGTGCTGACCACCGGCGCGTATAACTACTCTATGGCATCCAACTATAACCGCCTGCCCCGTCCCCCCATTGTGATGATCGGGGAACAGGGTCCCTACGAGGCTGTCCGCAGAGAGACCTATGAGGACCTCCTGCGCTGCGATCTGTAATATCATAAGGAGCTTGCCCTGTTTTGCGGCAAGCTCCTTTTCTTAATATAATACATTTTTACCTTAATATAGGACCATTCTTTGTATTTATATCACACTATAATAAAAATAGCAACCCAATACAAAGGAGAACTGTGTTATGAAACGATGTTTGAGTTTGTTTACGGCGATCATTCTGGTGCTGTCAATGGTGCCTGCGTTTACCGTCTTTGCGGCTGAGCCGGTGACGGTGTATGTAGACCCCCAGAACGGCAGCAACGAAAACAGCGGCACGGAGGCTGCACCTGTGCAGGATCTGGAGGCTGCCTATGCCCTTTTGCAGGAGGCCGGCGGCACAGTGGTGATGCTGGG
>JAZNZZ010000146.1:0-2367 GCA_045595205.1 Faecousia sp. | reverse complement strand
TATCTTCCTGTCACCCCCGTTGTCATTGCGAACCAGTGACCAATGTCACTGGTGTGGCAATCCGTAAAGTAAGTATTTGGAACGGATTCCCACGCCAGTGTGTGCACTGGCTCGGAATGACACGGAGGATTGTACTGAACGCTAAATTGAAATATTCAACGCGGTGTGGTGTATCGTTACCGAGCGTTTTTTGGGCGTTTTATTCCGCACCGTGCACGAGTTGGGGTGAAGCGCCCTTGCGCTTCAAATTCGCGTTTGCATTTTCCGGACACTTGTGCTATATTATAGTTTCTATTATTATACAGTGGAGGTGTGGTAAGTGGGTCGTATTTGGAACTTGAAAATGCCCGAAAGACGGGAGAAATGCTATGTCCGGGAAAGCTACCGGACGGATACGGTTTTTACCTTCTGCTCCTATAAAAATATGGCGCTCCTTTTCGCGAAAAAGGAGAACACAAAGACCCGGTTTCAGGATCTGTATGCCCGGATGCTTCTTCAGGCGGGACTGACCACGCTGTGCCCCCTGGCAGAGTATGAGCGGGCAGTCTGCCAGGAATATCACCATAAGGATTGCCACCCGGATCAGTCCCCGGAGGACATTTACGCCTTTGTTCAAAAAATGCGGCTGGCGCATTTCGGCTTGGACACCCTGAAAAAGGGACGGGAGCTGCAGCGCAGCCGTGGCTGCGATTTTGACCCCGCAAAGGGCATCGACCAGAGAAAGGAAAAGCGCTCTCTGATGGGGGAAAGTAAAAAGCTTTTGTTCCTTTTGTGTGATGCATCCCTCTTTTCTTTGATGGAGGAGGATCTGCAGCAGGCGGCCGAGATGGGAAAGGAGATCGTCATTCTCCACAGTGCTGCAGGCGCAGGGGATCTTCCCGGAAAGAGCGAGCTGGTAAACTGGCTTGGGGAAGGCTATTCCTACGCGGAGGCATCTGCTGACGGCATTGCCACCGACCCTGAGGATGCGGCACTGCTTTTCTACGGCGAGGAGGGACTTCTCCATTGCCGCAGTCTTACGGTGGATGCGGTGGTGTCTGCCATTCCTGTGGGCTACCACGCACAGGCACTTTGCAATCTTCTGGGAAAACCTGCGCCCTGTACGGTGTATATCCCCCGGGGCACGGACATTACCCCCTTCGTTCCCATTGTTTCTCCCACCCGGCTGACCTACAATCATTTGGCAAGGCTCTGCCGTGACCACGGGGAGGGGATCTACCGCCTTTCCTGTGAGGAGCTTTATGAAAAGTACCCCTCTTATTTTGTAAATATCTACGATAATTCCGGCAAGCACCTGCCCTTGGTTTTGCCCCGGGGCGGACTGAAGGATTTTGACCAAAACCGGGAAAAGGCGGTAAAGGATTTTTTAAACAGCTTTTCCAATCTCTGCTACCGATCCTCGTTTTTTGAAGAGGAAAAGCTCCTTGTCCACAGCGTCCGGGTAAAAAAAGCAAAGGCAGCACAGGTCATTGCCTGTGCTGAGGGGGTCACCCCACGGGAGACCCTGTCCCAAATGACAGGGACGGCGGTGGTGTCCAACTTCCTGTTTTTTATGACGGAAAAGCTGGGGATCCTCTATAATGATCTGCGTGAAGACCGCCCTCCGGAGCAGGCGGATGCGGCGGCAGGTCATCTGGACTATATGCTTTTAAAGCAAAAGGACAAGCGGGTGGAGACCTTCCCCTTGTTTTGCAAGACCTGCATTGCAGGCACAGAAAACGGAAATTTCCTGTTCTTCTCCTACGGTCTGGGCGGCGGTCAGGTAACGGTGGACGGACAGACCCTTCGCTGGGAAAAAGACAGCGTGAACCCCAAAACCCCGGGGGACATCTGTGTCTATACACCGATGCTGACCTGTTTCGATGCGGATGCCGACCGGGAGACCTATAAGCTTCCTGTGGGCGCAGGCAGAGTGAACATTGTGATCCTGAAGGAGCGTGTCACCTGCATCCGAAGAGGAGATGTGATCCTCCCCAGTGTGGGCGTGGTGGTCTCCTTAACTGAGGAAAGAGCAGAAGCGCTTCTCAGAAACAGAAAAGCCCTGGGTGACGGCTATTTTGATGTGTCAGATATTTCTCTTACGGTGCTTTTGGACGGACCGGAGGACATCGACCCGGCGGTATGGAAAACCGTGCAGTGGGCATACGGCGGCGGAATGGGTCTCATCCGGGATGGACTCGCCCTGTCTGACGGAGACCCGGAAGCGTGGTTTACCCGGGAGGGCTGGATGTCACCTCTTTCCCGGCAGACCCAGGAATCGGCGCTGCATAAGCTTGCCAAGCACCCCCGTACTGCCATCGGCACAACGGAAAACGGAGATCTTGTGGTGCTGGTGTTCTCCGGCAGAAGCAGCCGCAGCACCGGCGC
>JAZNZZ010000145.1:0-2232 GCA_045595205.1 Faecousia sp. | reverse complement strand
GAATGCTCATGGGTGTGCGCTACGCCGTTGTGGGTATGTTCGTGGGTGTGGGAATGGTCGTGGTCATGGGTGTGGTCAGCACCCAGAGAATGGTCGTGTCCGAGATGCATACAGTTTGCTCCTTTGCTTTTTCTTTTATTATAACCTGTAAGCAGGCAGGTTGTCAAATAAAAGCCTTCCGTTGGGCAACGCCCAACGGAAGGTGTTTTCTTATTCAGTTGCAGTCAGCGTGAAGGAGAGCACCTCACCGGTGTCATTGTTCGTAACAATGGTTACTGTAGCAATGCGCTGCAGGGTCTCGTCCTTGGAGGCGGGAGTCTTTTTATAACTCCACATTTTTTCAGTGACGGCAGCGCCTTCCTTTGCTTCGTACAGGGCTACGTCATAGGTGGTCTCCGAGCCAAAGAAGGGCTTAGAGGCGTACTCAATAACGGCCAGCGTGGTGTCTTCCGGAACGTCGCTGTCCTGCTGCACAATAATGTCGTGCATTTTGTGGTTCATTTCCACGACCTCTGTTGCGGAATAATCCTTAGTGACGGAGTTGTTGTCATAGTAGTAGTTTAAGTAGCACAGGGCGCTGCCGACACCCACGGCAAACAGGCAGATCAGCGCTGCGATCTGCTTTTTCGTAAAGGACAGAGCGCTTGCGTTGGCGTTGGTCAGCTTGGCGCGGGCGGTTACCGGCATAAGGACCTTCAAAAACAGGGTGATGACCACCGATTCAATGGGGAAGAAGAACAAGTTCTTAAAAATACGGGCGACGGTCATAATGCCCATAATAGAATCCTTTGCCTTGGCGGGGTTGCCCAGATAGGTGTACTGCCAGGCGAAGATCAGCTGCTGTAAGACCACGTTGACCACAAAACAGATCAAGAATCTTGCAAGGATCACCCGGGAAGCAGTGGGCTTTGCCCGGTACAGGCACAGGGCGTAGATCATAGTGCTGGCGATCTCTGTCAGCACGAAGGGCAGAAAATAGTCGCCGGTGGGGAAGATCATAAAGCCGATGGTGTCGGAAATGATGGCAGCCGGAATGGCGACCACCGGTCCGAACAGCATAGCGCCCAAAGCGGTGGCCAAAGTAGCTGTCTGAATGGCCATTTGGGGTCCAATATAGATCGCCAGAGGCTTCAGCGCGATGCGCAGAGCGATCATCAGGGCGGTGATCACCAACATTTTAACGCTCTTGAGCTCCGCAGCGGCGTCCCGCCAGTAGGCCTTGGAAAACGGATGGGGATACAGTGCAGTGGATCTTTGTCTTGCCATAAAAAATACCTCCTTTTAGTGCGGCGATGGAGGGGGCACCCCTGACCCGGTGTCCGGAAACAAAAAACCCCAGCGGCAAAGCCGATGGGGAGTTTATTTGGAAACACCGGGGACAAAGGCAGCGCAAACAGCCGACCATTCGCCCGACCGAGTATCGCCTCTCATAAAGGAGGATATCCACCTATATGGGCAGCGGGTGCGGAAACCTCATCGCGAACAGTGTTCTTCGTCTGCCAGACAACTCCCCATTTTGGCAGCACTTTACGCGAGGTCACCTACTCTGTACGCCTTTTATGATACACGAAGGAGCGCAAAAAGTAAATCCCCTTTTTTCTTTTTTTACAAATTTCTTCCTTTGGATTTATCCAGAAGAGAAAAGTGTCAAAAAATGGAGGAAAAAACACAAAATTAAGGTAGACAAGGGGAAGGGTTTATGTTACAATGTATGCGGTGGAAGTTGGATTTTAACAAAAATAGCCCCCTTTCACCGATACTTATAAATCAGCGGTTTATCCGCATACCTTATTATATTAGGAGGAAAATACCCATGCAAATCAATCTGGAAAAGTACGGCATTACCGGCACTACCGAAATCATCCACAATCCTTCCTACGAGGATCTGGCAAAGGCTGAGCTGGACAGCACTCTCACCGGCTACGAGAAGGGCGTTCTCACCGAGCTGGACACCGTCAATGTTATGACCGGCGTCTACACCGGCCGCTCCCCTGCCGACAAGTACATTGTTATGGACGAGAACTCCAAGGACACCGTGTGGTGGACCTCTCCCGAGTTCAAAAATGACAACCACCCCATGGACGAGTCCGTTTGGGCAACCGTGAAGGATCTGGCACTGAAGCAGCTTAGCGGTAAGAAGCTGTATGTGGTTGATGCTTTCTGCGGCGCAAATGCTGACACCCGTATGAATGTCCGTTTCGTCATGGAAGTGGCATGGCAGGCACACTTTGT
>JAZNZZ010000144.1:0-19892 GCA_045595205.1 Faecousia sp. | reverse complement strand
CGGCAAGACAAGCAAAATCACGCAGGGAATACCCTTTGGTATTTTCAAGGGATTTTCCGCAGTATTGGCGGAAAGCTGCCCCTGTAAACCTATCGGGGTTCAATTCCCCACTGCTTAATGTGTGTCGCAAAGCGACTATTTTAATCATTTTCCGCAGGAAAATACCACAATTCTGGGTTCTCAATTCTCAATTCTCAACTCAGCAACGGGTCGATAAATTGTAAATTGAAACACCGGGCAGTGTATCGTTACCGAGCGCCTTTTTGGGCGTTTTTGCAGAAATTCAATTAGTAATAGAATTTTATCGCTTATTAAAGCATAAATTGTTTGATTATCAAAAAGTATAGGATTATAATGGCATTGAGGTGAAAAAATATGGCTGACTTGACCCAAATTGGAAAAAACATCAGAGCCTACCGTATGCGGGAGGGTCTGACCCAACGGGCACTGGCAGATAATGTACTGGTGAGCTTTCAGGCCATCAGCGCCTGGGAGCGCGGATTAAGTGTTCCTGACCTTGAAAATGCCATCCGGCTTGCCAACTATTTCGGTGTGTCTGTGGATGCACTGTTTGCGGAGAGTGAGCGCTCTTTGCTTGTGGGCATTGACGGCGGCGGTACAAAGACGGAATTCGTGCTTTTTGAGAAGGACGGAACTGTCCGCAGCGTGGTGCGTACTGAGGGCTCAAACCCCAATGACAGCAGCATTGAGCATTCCGTGTCTGTGCTGAACGGGGGTTTGGATCAGCTCCTTCGTGGAAAAACACCCGGCGCGGTGTTTGCAGGCATCGGTGGCGTGTCCCTTGAGAAGTACCAGAAGGCCATTAAGGAGGGTCTGGGAACCCGGTTTCAGGCGCTGATCGGTGCGGACACCGATGCGGCAAATGTTCTTTCTATGGGCGCTGACCCGGACAACTCTATGGCGATCATCTGCGGCACAGGCTCCTGTGTATTTGTGCGAAAGGGCGGTCAGCGTTACCGTGTCGGCGGCTGGGGTTATCTTCTGGATCAGGCCGGCTCTGCCTACGATGTGGGCAAGGACGGACTGCGCCGTGCACTGGCAGCAGAGGACGGACTGGAAGCACCCTGCCTTTTGACAGAAAAGATCACCGAAGCCCTTGGTGGAAGCATTTTCCCCAACATCGGTGTGGTGTATAAGAATGGAAGACCCTTTATCGCGGACCTTGCCCGGGTGGTGGAGGATGCTGCCAACCAGGGTGACGGCGCAGCAGTGGAGATCCTGCGGCAGAATGCACAGCGCCTTGCGATGCTTCTGAAGGCTGCAGTGAAGCGTTACGACGCGCCCCTGCAGGCAGTTGCGGCAGGCAGCTTCTGGAAGGCGGAGCTGTTCCGGGAGATGGTGCAGGAAATGTCAGGTGTGGAGCTTCTGATCCCGGAGCTTCCCCCCATTTACGGTGCCTGTGTTGAGGCTATGCGCCTTGCGGAGATCCCTGTTCCGAAGAATTTCTATGAAAATTTTGCAAGTAGCTATAGGAGGACAGTATGCTGAGAACAGAAATGCGTAACGAAAGCAGCACCCATATCGACAAGATGACATCTTTGGAGATGGTTGCGTTAATGAACAAGGAGAATATGAACTCCGTACTGGCAGTGGAGAAGGCACTGCCCCAGATCGCAGAGGCTGTGGATGCTGCAGCCAGGGCCATTGGAAACGGCGGCAAGCTGGTGTACATCGGTGCCGGCACCTCCGGCAGACTGGGTGTGCTGGATGCCTCTGAGTGTCCTCCTACCTTCGGTGTCACCCACGAAACGGTCCAGGGCATCATTGCCGGCGGTCCTGAGAGAATGTTTAAGGCAGGCGAGAATGCCGAGGATGTGTACGAAAACGGTGTTGCCGATGTGGAAAAGGTGCTTGTTCCCGGTGATGTGCTGGTGGGCATCTCCGCTGCCGGCGGCGCAAAGTATGTCATCGGCGCTTTGGAAAAGGCAAAGGAGCTGGGCTGCACCACCGTGTCTGTCAGCTCCAACCCCGACACTGCCATTGAAAAGGTGGCAGACATTGCCATCGTCTGTGACACCGGTCCTGAGGTGGTCACCGGCTCTACCCGCCTGAAGGCAGGCAACTCCCAGAAGTTTGTGCTGAATATGCTCTCTACCTGTGCAATGATCAAGACCGGTAAGGTCTATGAGAATCTGATGGTGAACCTGAAGCCCTCCAACGAGAAGCTGAAGGGCAGAGTGGTGCGTATTACCGCCGCCATCCTGGACTGCACCGAGGAAGAAGCCATCCCCCTGCTGGAGAAGAATGATTGGAATATTCGGAAAACTGTGGAAGGAGCGAAATAAAGATGTACATTTCCAGACTTTTTGCCACCAACGATATTGTATCCATTGAATTTGATGCCCTCAACGGTGAGGTACTGCATTTTTCCCGTGAGGATACTGCGGACAATGTCTGCAAGAACTACTACAAGGAAGGCACCGGCATTCTGGACGGTGTGGTGTTCATCGGTGACGAGAAGAAGCACCTGAACATTCCCCGTTACCTGCAGATCCAGGAGGACAAGTCCCTGAAGCCCACCGTCACCGTTACCCAGGAGGATGGCTGGGCTCATGCTGAGCTTGTTTACCCCTACCTGGTAGCCAATGGCGAGAAGATCGACATTTCCGCCACCGTCAAGGTCATCATTCCCAAGGATGATTGCCGCACCCAGTGGTACCTGACCCTGGAAAACCGCACTGACTATGAGGTGCAGAGTGTCAACTTCCCCCAGATCAACGGCCTGTGGCTGGGTGATGACTGGAAGGAAGACCGCCTGATCTTCCCCGGCATCTCCGGAACGCTCATTGAAGATCCCACCGGCACTGTTGCCGAGCCTCCCGTTATGACCTACTGGAAATGGCAGGAGTACATCCACGGCAACCGTCTCAGCAATCGCTCCGGCATCAAGGATGACCGCGGTATTTATGACCTGAGCCGCACCTACACCGGCGGCTGCTCTATGCTGTGGATGGATCTGTACAGCCGTGAGGAGAACACCGGTATTTATATCACCTGCCGTGATAAGAATTTTCTGACCAAGGGCCTGTCTGTCTGGTCCAAGGGCAAGTATTATCCCGGCATCGGTCTGGGTGTTGTCCACTATCCCTGTATGAAGAAGGGCACCTGGGAGAGCGAGGAGTGCGTTCTTGCCTTCCACGAGGGTGACTGGCACTGGGCTGCGGACGAGTACCGTGCCTACCGGGAAGCCATTCCTGCACCTGTGCTGGACAAGGATCCTGTTCCCCAGTGGTTCAAGGAGTCTCCCGGTCTGTCTGCCCACTATGACTTTATGTATCAGGGCGGCAAGATCGTCCACAAGTTCAAGGACCTGCCCGAGATCTACAGGAATGCCAAGGAGCAGGGCTTCAACCACCTGCTGATCTCCGGCTGGAATATCCACGGCTTTGACGATGGCTTCCCCCTGTACCGTCCCTCTCCCGAGCTGGGTACGGAGGAGGAGCTGAAGGCGGCAGTTGCAGCCATCAAGGCTGACGGCGGCCATGTGACCTTCTATGTCAACTCCCGTCTGTGTAATGTTGGTTACCCCGAGAATGCCGAGCGTACCAAGAAAAGCTGCGCCATGAACCGGGACGGCTCTTTGAAGATCGAGAACTACGGTGCAAAGGACATTAACTTTGCAAGCCTTTGTATGAATGAGCCCTCCTGGCGCAAGGATCTGGTGGACAATGTCACCTATATGATCCAGGAGATGGGTCTGGACGGTGTGTACTACGATCAGCTGGGTATGTCTCCCGCTGTGCTGTGCTACCACCCGGACCACGAGGATCACAAGGGCAACCCCGCCATCTGGAACAAGGGCTATGAGCAGCTGCTGGAGGAGACCCGTGCCAGAAACCCCGAGGCGGTCATCCTGTATGAGGGCTGCTGCGACATCTACGGCAGCGGTGTTGCCGCACAGCTGATCTCCACCCTGCGTATGCCCTTCACCGGCGTGTACACCGAGGTCTATAAGTACACCTTCCCCAAGCAGATCCTGACGGATATGCTGAACCCCCGCCGCCACTCCGGTATGCGCGCCGAGCACATTGCCAGAAAGTCTACTTACCTTCTGTATAAGTCCTTTGTTATGGGCTCTTACTTCTGGTGCTACGATCTGGAGGGGGACAACACCTTCCGCAGAGATCCGGAGCAGCAGGAGCGCCTGATCAAGACCAACGCACTGCGTAAGGCGTGGCTGAAGCGCTACGGTCACGGTATCTTCCGGGATCAGGTGGATCTCATCGGTGCGGATGAGAATAAGTGGATCAAGAGCTACAACATCGAAAACGGCAAGCTCATCGCCTGCGGCGAGGAGAAGGGTCTTTCCGGTACAGTCAGCATCAAGTGGGAGGGAGCTTCCGTCAAGGCAAGCCTGCTCACGGAGCTTGCTCCCGAGCCCAAGCCTATGGAGGTCAAGCTGGAAAACGGTGTTATCACCGCACAGCTTCCTGAAACCGAGCTGGCACTGATCGTTCTTGAAAATGTCTAACCAAAAACGCCAGGGCACCCCGCCCAATGTCATTAAGTTAACGATCGAAGTGTCATTCTGAGGAGCACCGCGACGAAGAATCCCCTTCAAATACGATGGAGATCCTTCGCTGCGCTCAGGATGACACGCTTAACTAAGTGACATTTCCGATATGGCAGCGGCTTTTACATGTCGTCACGGTTGGCAAATTCCTGCTGCAAGAGCACCGCAAATTCCCTCAGGTAGGGGTTGCCGTTGTTTTTCCAATACACATAGACCTTGCGGGAAAAATGACCCAGCTTTTTAAAGGCCACCGTATCGGCTACATGACCGCGCCAGGTCTTTTCCGGCACGATGGCAACACCAAGCCCCAGGGTCACACATCGGCGGAAGAAAAAGGTATCTCCACTTTGCATCACCACATCCGGGATGATCCCCAGCTCCTCGCATACCTTGTACATAGTCTGCTCCATGGTGCTGCCGGCAGCGGTTGTAATAAATGGGCAGCTGCCCAACTCCTCCAATGCCATCGTTTCCACTTGGGGGAAATGCTTGCGGCTGTACGCCAGCACCAGATTCTCCTCCATCACCTCTGTCCGCACATACGCCCCGGGTACGATCTGATCGGTGATCACGATCTCAAAATCCTGCATAGCCGCATCCGGGTCATAATTGGTCACAAACCGCAGCTCCGGGTATTTCCGGTGGAATTTCTCAATGGCACCCACGATCACAAAGCCGGTGATATGCACATTGATGGAGATCCTCTCCCGGGCGTGAAGATTTTTCACCCGATAGGCGGCCTCCTCCAGGGTGTCCAGGGCGGTTTTTGCCTGATTATAAAAAATCTTCCCGGTCTGGTTCAGCCGGATCCGGTTGCCGGTATGGGTAAACAGAGGATTCCCCAATTCCTTTTCCAGCCGCTTGATGCTTTGGGAAATGCCGGACACCGGCACAGAAAATTTCTCTGCCGTACGGGAAAAATTCTCGGTCTGTGCCGCATCGCAAAAGTACTTTAACTGTAAAAGCTCCATAGCTGCCCCTCCTTTCTTCTATCTTATCACCTTTTACTTTCACCTTCAAGTGAAAGTTATTTGATTTATCTTATTATTTACATTAACCTTTCCATTGGGTATAGTGATAGTATATTATTATAATAAGGTATCGGAGGTACTTACTATGTCAAAACGGCTATTATCGGCACTGCTTTGTTTCGCTCTGCTGATCAGTCTGGTGGTGATCCCCACCTACGCCCGTGAAGCAAAGGAAACTGTCACAGACAAGGATTCCCTTTGTCCCTGTGGCTGCGGGCAAACACTGGAGCAGGTGACTTGGATGCCCTGGGATGCCAACAACCAATCTGTGCTGGCCACAGGACACTACTATCTGGATGGGGATTACATTCAGGATGACTACAAATCCGTTATTTCCGGCAACAAAATCGTGCTGGATCTTCGGGGTCATACCCTGAGCACCAAGGCGTACAGCCGTCTTTTCTATATTTATGGCTATCTCGCAGTTGTGGATACTGTGGGCGGCGGTCTTTTCACCGCCAAAACCTCCGGCACAGCGCTGGGCGGCATCGTGATCGTAGCCTCCAATGAGACCAACGATCCCACCTTTGAGCTCCACGGCGGCACCATTATGCCCGCACCGGAAAGCAAGGGTGCCAAACGGGGCGGCCTGATCTGTCTGGCGGACAATGCCACCTTCCGTATGACCGGCGGCCGTGTTATGGGCGGTACTACGGTGACTCCCAGCGGGGATGCCTCTCCCGGCGGCAATATCTGCGCCTATAATACATCTTCCCGGATCGAGATTTTGGGCGGTGAGGTCATCGGCGGTACTGCCACCAGCCACGGCGGCAACATTTACAGTAAGGGTACTACGATCCTCAAAAACTGTATCCTCATGGGCGGCAACACAGATTTCTCCGGCGGTAACATCTGCCAGGTGGGTGGCTCTCTCACTGCCGAAAACTGCACCTTCTCCCACGGTGTTTCCAACCACGCCTCCTCCAATGGCGGCGGCAACATCTCCCTGCTGGGTGCAGCCGCCTCCCTCAAGGGCTGCACCCTCCAAAACGGCTATGCTGTAAACTTCGGTGGCAACCTCCTCTCCACCGGCAGCAGCCTTCTGGTGGAGGATACCCGGTTTGCTTCCGGTACGGCAAGCAGAGGCGGAAACCTCTACTTAGGTTCCGGCATTACCGATGCCACACTCAGGAATGTAGAGATCCCCGGTGATGTCAGCTGCTTTACAAAGAACCTCTCTTTGGAGGGTGTTGTGAGGATCGGTCTGCTCAGCAACGGTATGCGGCTGGGCAGCTCCAGCTCTCCTGTAGCCGTGGATGCCCAGAAGCTGGAAGCGGGTTCTGAAATCTATGTGGATGCCACCGGCACCTACACAAACGGCGGCGAAAGCTACTTTAAGGGCGCGCTGCGTACCGTTCTTAACGGTGCAGAGGCCTCTCAGGCAGCAGACGGTGAAATCGGCGGCTACTGCCCACACTGCGGCCAGCAGGTGGCATGGACTGCCTACGATCCCACCGGCAGCCTTGTGGAAAACTGCCTTCATGACAGTGCCACCGATACCAATTCTGCCTGCACCGGCAACCATCTGGAATCCGGTCACTACTACCTGACAAAAAATCTCACCGGTCAGTCTCAGAAATACATCGGTGTTTATCTGAAAAATGTGGCAAATGTAGCCAAGGATGTGGTCATTGACCTTCGCAGCTACGACATTACCGCCACCACCAAAGCCTTCTATCTCCGCCCGGATGTGGACGGTGTAAAAAACACTCTGACCATTCTGGACAGTGCAGGCGGCGGCGTGGTAGCCGGCAGCGGCACCCATACCTATGCCGGCGGTGTGATCTATGCCGACGGCGGCATCATCAACATCTATGGCGGCAAGCTGCAATATAAAACGGACAGCACCAAGGTGGTCTTTAACGGCGGCGTGATCGCCAGCTACGGTGCTGTGAATCTCCACGGCGGTGTGCTGGACGGCAGTACCTACTATGTGCCGGAGACTGACCCCGAAACCACCCGTACCATCTCCTACCGTGGCGGCGCCGTATATCTTGGCACCAACAAGACCCTGAATATGACCGGTGGTGCAATTTTGGGTGGCACGGCCTGGGCCGGCGGTGCACTGTTTACCCTCACCAGTGACAATATCCGTGTCACCGGCGGTCACTTTATTGGCGGTACCGCCAGCTACGACGGCACAGATGCCGGTGGCGGCAATATTCACCTGTATGCCACCTCCAGCAACACCGGCACGGCACAGCTCTCCAACTGCGCCATCACCGGCGGTACTGTAACCGCGGCAAAGGGCGGCGGTAATCTGCTTGCCGCCAATTACACCGCAGAAATCGAAAATGCTTATATTGCCTTCGGCTCCACCGCAGGCTACGGCGGCAACCTGACTGCCGGCTCCGGCGGTGTGCTGAACATTACCGATTCTATCATCTACGGCGGTCACAGCACCGCCAACAGCGGTAATATCCATATCGCCGCCACCAACTCCCGGCTGAATCTTGTAAGCAGTCTGGTGACAGCCGGTGTGGCAGGCAGCTCCGGCGGCAACTGCACCCTGGGCAATGGCTACAGTAACATTTACGGCGGCGAGATCTCCTTCGGCACAGCCAAAGCCTACGGCGGCAACATTTCTGCCAATGCCGGTAACTACAGTGCCACCTGTGATCAGTACAGCCGTTTCCAAAAGGACGAAAAGGGCAATGTACCCCTGATCTGCGGCGGCGACGCCGGCACCTACGGCGGCAATGTGTATGTGGGCGGTGTGCTGTATATGGATGCTGTAAAGCTCCAAAGCGGCTACGCAAAAACCAGCGGTCCGGACCTTTGTATGATCAACGCCAGCAACCAGGGTAAGCTGTCCATCGGCGCGGATGTCACCGGCACCATCTATGCGGTTTTTGCTTCCGCACTCATTGGCGAGGGCGGCTACGGTCAGTCCATCGACCGCACCGAATGTATAAACCTGAACGCAACCATTCTTCTCCCCGCTTACAACAACATTCCCCTGGCTGCCAAGGACGGTCAGCTCCATCTGTGCGCCGCCTCCGTGGTGAGTCAGAACAACGAGCAGTGGTTTGTGGATGCAGCTTCCGCGACGGCAGACTGCCCCCGGTATGACTATGTAAAGCTGTACAGTGATGCCGCACTGACCCTCCAAAAGGATCTGATCGTTGACCTGAACGGTCACAAGCTTACTGTTGACGGTGCATACACCCTTTACGGTATGGATACTGTGGGCGGCGGCACAGCAGAAACAGCAGATACAGTGAAGCTCTGTGATGTGTTCACTGCCCCCGACGGTATGCAGTATGTCAGTGTTACCCATAGCAGTACCACCTTCCACAAGGTGGCAATGCAGGTTCGGGATGTGGTGCTCCGTCCTGCCTCTGCCGGTCTTTACTACACCGGCAGCTGGGACTTTGACGAGACCCTTTCCGCTATGGTAGACAGCTACGGCATTGTCGTGAGCCTTGTCAGCGCTCCCGACAGCACCTGTCTGGAGGACAGCACCTGTATGTACTCCAGCTTTACGGATTTCCAAAACGGCACTGCCTGCGGCACGCTGATCGACGGCATTATGAAAACTGCCGAAGAGGGCCGCACCGCAGAAGAAAACAGCACTTACGGCGATATGCCGGTTTATGCCAAGGCTTATGTGAAGCTGACGGACGGCAGAGTGCTGGTGAGCAGTGATAATGCTTCCTATAGTCTGCACAGTGTAATGGATACTATGGACAAGCTGATCACCGAAGAACCCACCCGCTACCGCCGCCACACCAATGCCATGCGTGCATTCCGGGATACCTGGGCGGATTTCGGTATGGAAAGCTGGGAATTTGACAAGCTCATTACCCCCGCCGATGACGGGGTCATCGATGTGCTGATGATCGGCAATTCCTTCTGCTATAACTATGTGGAGGAGCTGTACGGGTTGGCAGAGGCTGCCGGCATTAAAATGCGGGTATGCAATGTCTATTACTCCGGCTGCAAGATGTACCAGCACTATGACTGGTGGATGGCAGGAGAAAGCAATTATCAGTTCTATATCACCGACGGCGAGGGTCGCAGAGGCGTTGGCGGCAAGAGCCTTGAGTGGTGCCTTGCTCAAGGGGAATGGGATATCATCTCCCTGCAGGAAAGCAGCGGCAGAGTCCGCAATAACGGCGGTGCAGTTGCATCCCTGGAAAAGGATCGCATCTACTTTGATACGCTGCTTCCCTATTTGGAAGAGCAGTTCCCCAACGCAAGAACATTGTGGCATCAGACCTGGGCACTGCAGCTGGGTTATACCTCCGGCGACTATACCCTATCCACAGTGGAAGAGCAAACTGCTTATTACCAGACAGTTAAGGAACACTCTCAGCTGATCGCCGACACCTACGGCTGGGAGCTGGTACCCTCCGGTGACGCCTGGCAGATCATCCGCGCAGGGGGTTATGATAACCTGTGCGCCCGTCTGGGTAAGGGCGAAAATCACGAAGGTGACTATCACCACGAGGGCGACATTGGCGGCGGTCAGTACCTGAACGCCTGTGTCTGGTTTGAGATCATCACAGGTCAGTCGGTGCTGGGCAACACCTATGTTCCCACCTATACCTACGGCAGCCAGACCTACAATATGTACATCTCTGCTGAAACGCTGCAAAATGCCGCTCACGAAGCCGTGGCGGCAATGCAGAACGGATAAATAGATTCGTATTTATCGTTCAGTACAATCCTCCGTGTCACTTACTTTACGGATTGCCACACCAGTGACATAGGTCACTGGTTCGCAATGACAACGGGGGTGACAGGAAGATAAATTGATATTTACACAAAAAGTCGCTGCCGATATGGCAGCGACCGATAAAATCGAGGAAAAGCGTGTCATTCTGAGGACCCTGAGCATAGTCGAAGGGGACGAAGAATCTCCTTCAAAATACGATGGAGATCCTTCGCTGCGCTCAGGATGACACGCTTAACTAATGGCCGTGCTCGGGTGAGCCAGCGACTTTTTTATTTATTTGCTCATCAGGTCAAGGACACAGCCGGCATACAACTTCACGCCGTTTACCAGAATATCCTCGCAGAAGTCGTAGCGCCGGTCGTGGGCAGCACCGTACATCGGTGTCATCAGCCGCATAAACACAGCCTTGCCCCCCTGCTCCTGAACGCGCTTCATCATATAGGAGCAGTCCTCACTGCCCTTGGACTCAAAGCTCTCCCGCTTATCGTGGATCAGACCCATCTTCTCCTCGGCGATCTGCCGCAGCTGGGCAGCGTACTCCGGATCACTGCGAAGAGGAATGGCAGAGCCCATAAGCTTAATATCCACGGTACAGTCGTGCATATCCGCAGCCGCCTTCAGGATCCGCTCTGCGTATTCACTCATATAGGTGTTGAGGGCTTCGGTAGCACCACGGACCTCCAGCTCCAGCTTCGCCTCGTCGCAGATCACATTTCTGCCGGAGCCGGCGATCAGCCGACCCACATTGATCCGGGTAGCGCCTGCGCCGTGGCGGGGGATCGCCTGCAGGTTCAGCACCGCGGTACAGGCAGCCAGCATTGCATTCTTGCCGCTGTTGGGTGCACCGCCGGCGTGACCGGCAACACCGTGGTAGATGGCATCGTACTTGCAGGTTGCCAGCGCGCCGTAGGAGTTGGCAACAAACTGACCGGGGTTACCTTCCGCCTGCCCGGACAGGTGACCGCTGAGGAAATAATCCACATTGTCCAGATGTCCCTTTTCAACGATGCCCTTTGCACCGCGAACGCCCTCCTCCGCAGGCTGGAAGATGATACGGACTGTGCCGTGGAGCTGCTCCTTTACCGCCATCAGTGCCTTGGCAACACCAAGACCGATGGTAGCGTGACCGTCGTGACCGCAGGCGTGCATAGAGCCGTAGTTCACAGACCGGAAGCCCTCTGCCGCAGGACGGTGGTCTGCCTCGTCGGACTCAAACACGCCCAGTGCATCAATATCAAAGCGCATTGCAACGGTAGGACCTTCGCCGCAGCGCAGGATTCCGATGACACCGGTCTTACCGCCCCGGGCGCGCTCCACAAGCTCAGGGTCAGCGCCCTGTGCAATGGCGCGCCGGTAGCCCTCCTCCAGCTCCTTTTCAGAGGGAACGCCCATACGGGCCTCGGGGTCACACACATCCTCGCCCATAAGGACCTCGTAACCCAGGTTTGTCAGCTCTCTGGCAATGAGAGAGGATGTACGCATTTCAAACCAGCCGGTCTCTGCGTGCTTATGGAAGTCACGGCGGCGGGTCACCATTTCCTCGCGGCTCTCCTCCGCGATCTTCGCGATCAGTTCATAACCGTTCATATACTTTACTCCGTTTCATTTAGTTTCCAGTAATGTTTATAAGATTGCCACACCAGTCTGCGGACTGGTTCGCAATGACAAGGGTGGTTTACTTGACTTTTATGTAGCCGGTGCCGTCCCGGATCTCGATCCTGGTGCCGTAAGGCTCACAGATCTTCTGCAGATACTCCAGAGTCTCCACGCTGTGATTCATCACAGGGCGTCCCTTGGTGCCCCGGGACTTCTCCATACCCAGCTCCACCGTGTGCAGCTGCACCTCGGTGATCTCTCCGTCCTCCATCGTCCAGGCTGCCATAACAGCGTTCCAGATGGGCCACTGGACACAGTATCCCTGGGTGCCGTTCTTGCTGCGGTCATCCATATACGCACCAACCTTGGTATCAGTGATGCTCATATTGCGGTTATTGTAGGCATCCCAGGGCTGGAACTCCACAGTCTCGGTCTCGAAAATAAAGTTGCCGATGCTGTAGAAGATCACGCCGCCCTTATACAGCTCAATGCCCTGCAGCTCGTGAGGACCGTGACCGATGATGGCGCTGGCTCCGGCATCGATGCAGCGCTTGCCGAAGATCTCCAGGAACTTGGGTGCCTTGGTGTTGTCGTAGCCATCCAGATAGTGATTGTGGATGCTCACCAGCACCACATCTGCCTGGCGCTTTGCCTCCCGGATCTCCTCTTCGATCCGCCTCATATCCTTCTCGTTGGGGGTATTCTCCACCCAGCAGTGGTCATCCAGCTTGAAATTGATCGATCCCATCGGCTGAGTGCCCTCCTTAAAGGGCATTGCATAGCCGTTGCGGATGGACTTCTCCTTGGTGCGGTTGACGGTGCTGATGGCAGCCACCTTCTGTACCATTTCAAAATGCTCGGGGTCCAGATGGTAAACCTCACTGTAACGAAGAGGATTCAGACCGGGACGGCCGGGAAGATTCCGGGTCTGGTCACCGGCAATAGCCGCAGCGTTATTGCTGGCAGAGCAGCTGATCAGCGCCACACGGGCATTCTTTGTCTCCAGATAGCAGGGCTTGGATGCCTCGCCCAGGTTTTCACCTGTGCCGGAGAAAACCATATCTCTTGCCTTCAGATTTGCAACCGTTGCCAGCAAGCCGCCCTCGCCATAGTCGGCAGAGTGGTTATTGGCGGTGTTGAAAATGTTAAAGCCGTAGCAGTCCTTCACATCGTCCAGGGTACGGGGGTCGGACATTGCCCAGGTGCCGCCGCTTTCTGCTGCAGGGTAGCCCTCGCAATCGTGGAAGGTGGATTCCAGATTCAGAAAGCGTACATCGTGGCTCTGAATGCACGCCTGCAGCTCTGCAAAGCCCTCATAGCCACCCTCCGGCAGCCGCTTGGTGATAAAGGCATCACCGGCAGTGATAAAGGTCGTCTTGCTCATAATTCTCCTCCATCTTTTTAATACAAAGGTTTTTAATACGATAAACGGATTGCCACACCAGTGACAGGGATCTCTGTCAGCTGATTTGATTCTCGTAGGTTGCGACATCCCCCACCTCGCCCACTTCAAAGTAGGCATCCAGCATTGCCTTGGCAATGGGTGCCAGGTAGCTGCCGTGACCGGCGCGCTCACCGTAAATGGCAATGGCGATCTGGGGATCCTCCGCCGGCGCGTAGCACACGAATGCACCGTTGGCAGAGGCACTTGCAATACCGTTTTCTGCCGTGCCTGTTTTGGCCGCTACAGTAATGGGGTAGTTTTTAAAGGTGGAATAAGCAGTACCGGTCCATTCGGTTTTCTGGGTAACCAGCACCATACCCTCACTGTAAGCCTTATAGGCATCATCGTTGATGTCAAAGCTGCTCATTACCTTCACCTCGTTGTCATACAGAAGGCTCCGGTAATCGTCAGAGACCACCCGGTTCAGGAAGGTGGCACGGTAACGGGTGCCCCGGTTGGCAAGGGTAGAAGCGTACACACACAGCTGCATCGGTGTAAACCGGTTGTCCGACTGACCGATGGCGGCAGTGATCTGGTCACCCTTGAACCACCCGGCCTTATCCCCGGTGTAAAGCTCTTTCTTTGTCTCCTCGTTGGCACGGTGACCGATCTCCTCATACAGCTCCACACCGGTGGCCTCACCGAGACCCAGATTCTTCGCCGTTGTGTCCATAGCGCTCAGGTGGATCTTGTCTGCAAGGTCATAGAAGAAGTAGTTGCAGGAGACCTGCAGCGCCACCGCTGCATTCACATTTTCGTGGAGCTGACCGTAGCTGGTGTAGTACAGACATTTGGGTGCAAAATCCGGTCCGTACTTATCGAAAACGCCCCTGTCATAGACCAGCGTTTCCGAGTCGATATAGCCGTTGTTGATGCCCGCCACCACCATTGACATTTTATAGGTGGAGCCGGGGGGATAAGTGCCCAGAAGTGCGCGGTTGTACAAAGGATCATAGGGCGCTTCCAGGATCTCGTTGTAGTCCTCAAAGAAGGTGGACAGATCATAGGTGGGGTTGCTGGCACATGTGAGCACCTGTCCCGTTTTCACATCCATTGCAACCACCGCACCGCCCTGAACATCCGAGCCGTCACCCTCGGGGTTGGCGCGAAGACCGGCATAAATATCTGCCATCTGATCCTCGGCAATGCCCTGAAGGGTAATATCGATGGAAACCTCCACATTGGAGCCCGCCTTGGGCTCCTCCAGAAAGCGGGAGGACACAAGCTCACCGGACACGGTCACCGTGTCCTCACGGAGGCCGTCCACGCCGTGGAGATACTCCTCAAAGACTGCCTCAAAGCCGTCCTGACCGATCTCCGAGTCCATAGTATAGCCGGGAACATCCTTGTATTTTTCCCACTGCTCTGCATTCATCGCGCCCACAAAGCCAAGAACATGGGCGGCGTATTTTGTATTGTACTCCCGGACGGTGGATGCCTCCACCATAAGACCGGGGATGTTCAGCTCCATAATGGCTGACAAGTTTTCATCACTGACATCCGGCAGGAAGAGATACAGGGGCAGGCTTCCCACGCAGCTGCGCAGGTCCATTTCATACCGAAGACCGATGACCTGACGGGCATCGTCGTCTGTCCACTCCGCAGGAATGTCATACCGGTCGCGAAGCCGCTCTACCAAAAGCGGTGCGGAAATATCCGAGTCAAGACCTCCCATCCAGGCAAGATACTCCTGAAAATAGCTCTGCCAGGAGGAATTATACTTGTCCAGCTCATAGACAAAGGGGCGCTCCCGTGAAATGGGGAAATGCTCCGTGTAAGTGATCCCCGCTTCCTGACAACGCTTCACAAGGCTGTACAAATAGTTGTTTGTACCGTCAGCTGTGAGCAGCACATAGTGGTTGATCACAAGGTCATAGCTGGCGCGGTTGCTCACCAAAAGATTACCGTTGGTATCCAGAATATCTCCACGGGCCGCCTTTACACGGACTGTGGTGGTAAAGGTGGTGGTGTTGGATATTTTTCCCCCGGTTTCTATGATCTGCAGATCATAAAGCTTAAAGGTAAAAAGCAGCACGATGACCGTAAACACCAAAAGAGCAATACGGACACGGACGCGGGTTATTCTTTCCATACATTACCTCCACCGATGGTTCTCAAAAGCAAGTAAACAGGAGGTGCTGCCAGCATTGTCAGCAGCGCAGTCAGGAGGAAGCTTCCAATGCGGGACACAGTGGTAAGACCTAAAAAAGCACCGATGGCAAATACCGCCAGCTCATATACAAGCATACCAATACCGGAGCAGACCATAGCCGCACCGAAGCCTGCCTGGAAATAGCTCTGACGCAGCCAGGTGATCCCTACCCCAAGGGCGGTGATAAACACAACGGAATAGACACCCGCGGCGCTGCCAGAGAACAGGTACAAAAGCGCTGCGATCAAAGAAAAAACGCTGCCCTTCTCCATTCCCTCCAGCAGGCAAATAAGGAAAATGCCGCAGGGGACCAGCTCTGTGGTAGCTCCGAAGATACGCACCCGGCACAGAAGCACATCCTGCAAAACAGAAAGCACCACCAGTGTCAGGGCATACAGGCTCCATTTCAGCACCGCCCGCCACTGTGTGCGGGTCAGGATCAGCCTTGCCCAGAAGCCGGAATAGGGTTTATCCGGCTTAAATTCGTACTTTTTTGCCATAAATCCTCACTCGACCCGATACTCAGTAATAATAAACACCTGTTCCAGACTGCCGATGTTCACCGCAGGCTCCAAAAGGGCGTACTTGGCAACACCGGTATCATCAAAGCCGGCATCCACCACATAGCCCATGATCAGATTTCGGGGGTACACCGTAGAGCCGGAGGTCACCACCTGATCCTTGTTGCGGATCACGGCGGAGCTGGGAAGATAGTTCATACGCAGAAGTCCTTCCAATCCGGAGGCATAGCCGCCCTGGACCATTCCGTTATAGCCGGAGGCAGAGATGGTGGCACTGATCTCCAAAGAGGAGTCCAGCACAGATTTCACCACGGCATAATTCGCACCCGCCTCGCTCACAAGACCCACCAGCTCACCGTTGGCGGTGATGGCACACATACCTGCCTCGATGCCGGAGGCACTGCCCTTGTTGATGGTAAAGGTGCTGGACCACTGCTGAGAGCTTCGGGAAATAATATAGCTGTCCACCAGCTTGTAGTCCTCGTGGTCGGTCTTCAGCTCCAAAAGGGCGCGCAGCCGCTCATTCTCACGGGACATAGCATCTGCGCGGCGGGCATCGCTCTCCATCTGTGCCACCTTTTCCTTCAGCTGATCGTTCTCCGCCTGAAGGGATTCATAGGCAAACATATAGTTATAAAGCTGCTGTGCCTGCTCTGTCAGCTTGCTGGCACCGGCACGGACCGGGGTCAGCACACCCTTGACGAACATATCCGGGATGCTGAGTCCTGTCAGGCTGCTCACCACCGCAAGGATCACCGCTAGCAATACGGCAACCACCAAAACCACCTTCACACGGGTGGAGAAAATATGCTTCATACAGTCTCCTCCATTAACCGGGGCGCTACCTCCCGAAGGAGCTTCCCCAGCCTGCAAACCGGCAATCCCACCACATTAAAGTAGTCGCCGGATATTTTTTCCGCAAACAGGGCAGCGCCGCCCTGAATGCCATAGCTTCCAGCCTTGTCCATTGGCTCTCCGGTGGCAATATACCCCCGGATCTCCTGCTCTGTAAGAGGTCGGAAATGAATGTCCGTCACCTCTGTGCAGCTGATACAGTTTTCTCCGCAGACCACCGTCACACCGGTCATCACCTGATGGGATCTCCCGGACAGCAGCTGCAGCATACGGAATGCATCCGCCTCGTCCTTAGGCTTCCCCAGAACCGCTCCGTCGCAGACTACGATGGTATCCGCGCCAATGACCACATCCTCCGGTGTCCGGGCAACTGCCAGTGCCTTTAAGCGGCTGACCCGGGCAACCTCCTCGCAGGGCGGCTTGGAAAGGTCCATTTTTTCATCCACATCCGCCACCTTAACCGTAAAGGGAATGCGGAACAGTCCCATCAGCTCCCGCCGCCGGGGTGATTGGGATGCGAGAATCACACTCATAGGTTTACTCCAATTTCAATTCTTTTACTGCCCAAAGGTCTGACAAAAAGGTTATTGGCTGCCTTTATTCCAGACCCCGCAGGTACAGACCTCTGGTGCAGGCACCGGGGTCAAAGGGGATGGGATTCAGGCAAGCACCCAGAATACGGTCCACCTCTTTGGGGTTTTCCGTGGTGAAATACAGCCGGTTTGCCCAGATGCCCAGCTTGCTTAGATCATTCTGCCGGTCCAGCCAATACAGCTTATTGCCGTTGAGCAGAACACTGCGGCAGGAATCCCCGTCCTTGATCACAGGGAATTCTGCGCCGGTCTTGTCCATCAGCTTCACAGGACCAAGCTGGCAGGTGCACTCCCCTGTCTTGCCCTTGATCAGGCAGTTTTCCGTGACCATCAGGGGCATTCTTCCGTAAACCAGCAGCTCACAGGGAACTGCCTTACTCACATCCCGGATCTGGGGCAGGGTCATTTCAAGGCTCACTGTGGCACTGCGAAGCTCCATCAGCCGTGCTGCGTGGAGGGACGGGGAATTAAAGAAATTAAGTCCAAAGTCACCCCGCACTGCCATTCCGCACTCCTGAGCAACGCTGATCAGACCGAGGTTGCCCACCAGCACCTCATCCACGCCAAGGCTGCGGACCGTGTGCATCATTCCCTGAAGCCGGGGGAGCTCTCCATCGTGCACGATCCGGGGCAGCACTGCCGCGACCCGGACACGGGAAGCCAGCTGCCGGGTAAACTCCGGGTCCTCTGCCAGAATATGGATGGGCACATACAGCACCTTGGGTGCCATTTTCAACAGTCTGCCGGTGATCTGCTCCCGGGCAGTCACCTGCACCGTCAGCTCCGGATGCCGCGGGCCTGTCACCATAGGAACAGGACGGGGGCGCTGTAGCCGTTTTTCTTCCACGCGCCCACGGAGCGCAGTGAGCTGGTTCAGCACATCCCTTCGCAGGGCATTGATAGCAGCCGCCGGAAGGGTGATGCCGTAGGAAACCGTTGCCCGCACATCGGTGCAGTAATAGGGTGTGCCGCCGGTTTTTTTCAGCCGGGACACCAGCTGCTCCTCCGTCAAAGGTGCTGTGCGTGCCTCCTCCGGGGTCTGTCCCTCCAGAGTGCAGGTGCGTCCTTCAGGATCCGTCACTGTCAGAGTAAAGCTCTTCTCTGTCACCGTTGCCTCCATCGCAATGGGCACAAGGGGCTTTTCCCCGTCCTCATAGGTATGGCGCATTTCACGGCACCAGCGGGCATCCTCAGAGGTATCCTCCCGGATGCCGAACATATCCTTGCCGGTCCTTCCGGTATAGTAACCATCGGTAAAGCCCTGGCGGTTAAAGGCAGTATACAGGGTATCCATCATCTCCCGGGTGACGATGCCCTCATCCAGAGCCTTACGGTAAACACCGGTCACCGCTGCTACATACTCCGGGCGCTTCATTCTGCCCTCCAGCTTCAGGGACACAACGCCCATACCCTCCAGCTCCTTCAGGTAGTGCACAAGGCAATTGTCCTTCAGGCTCAAAGGGTGACGGTTCTGATAACGGCCATAGCCATAGCTCTGGCGGCAAGGCTGGGCACAGCGGCCACGGTTGCCGGAACGGCCGCCAATGGCAGCAGACAAATAGCACTGGCCGGAATAGCACATACACAGTGCACCGTGGGCGAAAACCTCGATCTCAATAGGAGAATTTTCGCAAATATAGCGGATCTCCTCCCTGCTCAGCTCCCGGCTGAGGACCACCCGGGTCATACCCAGAGCTGCACACAGCATAACACCGGGAAGGTTATGCACCGTCATCTGGGTAGAGCCGTGGACAGGAATATGAGGTGCGATCTGCCGGCAAAGCTGGACCACACCAAGGTCCTGCACGATGAAGGCATCCACGCCGCTTTTTGCAGCGTGGTGGATCAGCTTCTGCACCTCGGGTGCTTCCCGGTCAGAAGTCAGCGTATTTAAAGTCAGGTGGACCTGGACACCGCGGATATGGCAGTAGCGTACTGCCTCGGTGAGGGTCTGGGGCGTAAAATTCTTTGCCCCCTGTCGGGCATTAAAGGCTCCGCAGCCCAAATACACCGCATTTGCTCCATTTTGTACTGCCGCCCGAAGGGCCTCCATAGACCCGGCAGGTGCTAAAAGTTCCAGCATAATATTATCTCTCCGCACTTATAATCATACTTATTTTACAGTATAACACAAAAGCCTTTTCAGTGCTACCCCCAGCGGAAAAATTTCATAAATTTTTATACTTTTCAAAACAAAAAATTGAGGGCACATTTGTGCCCTCAATTTAAGGTATTCAGTTATCGCGCTTAGCCCAGAGTCAGGGTTGCGGGATCGGAGATGTACTCCTGACCGTCCAGACCGTAGACGACGCAGCGGTACTGGTAGTTATTGTTGTTGGACTTCACAGTCACATTCAGCGTATCGGTGGTGTTGCCGTCAGCAGAGGTGTTCTTCCAAACAGCATTGAGGGGGTTGTAGAACTGCCACTGATATGCGTAAGCATTCTCAGCCACAACATTGAAGGTTGCAACCTCGCCAACTGCG
>JAZNZZ010000143.1:0-4175 GCA_045595205.1 Faecousia sp. | reverse complement strand
TCCTCCTCAGGGAAGCCGACACCGCAGTCCACCACGATCATATCTCTGCCGTATTCCAGAACGGTGATATTTTTGCCGATCTCGTCGAGACCGCCAAGAGGAATGATTTTCAGTTTTTCAGCCAATGAAATACTCCTTTCGTATTATAAAAAGCATAACAAAACAGGCGGCCATTTGCACCGATCCCGGCCCCGTATCGCCGTTCACAGTGGGGTAACGCCCGCATAACGAATAAAATTTTCTTTTGTGCAGGTCTGCCCACCTGCCACAGTTAAATGTATTATAGCACAATTTTTGCGGATTGTACACACATATTTTGAAAAAACTTTCGACATAAAAATTGTTTATCCTGAAAAAGCAAAATATACTTGCACCTTCTGCCTGTTTTTGTTATAATGCATAAAATAGCGGTAACTATCGGAACGGTTCGTTTTGATAGAAAGGAGGCTGCGCTTTATGGATAAGAAATTAGGCAGATTGCTCAGACCGAATGCAGGAGCGTATTTCGCAGTGCTTTTTTTATTTGTGATCCTTGCAGCACTGTTGGGAAATTATGCCCTTGCCGGTGTTGAGCTGGGCGTATGCCTTTTGCTCCTGGTAGTCTTTATGACTGCCAAGACCCGGAGACACAATTCCCTCCAGGCATATCTGCAAAAGTATACAGATGAAATGACCGGTGCCACAGAGGGTGTGATGGCACCCTTTCCCACGGTGATGATCCGTCTTAGTGACAACCGGATCCTGTTTGCCAATGATGCCTTTGTTAAGCTTGCGAATCTGCAGAACACCTTTGTGGAGCGCCAGCTGGATGAATTTATCCCCCAATTTGATACACAGTGGCTTTCTTCGGGAAATAATGTCTATCCCAGCGATGTTACCCTTGGCGGTAAGCGGCACAGAGTCTACGGAACGGCCCTTCGCGCAAATGATCCACAGAGAACGCCTTTGGGAATCCTGTTTATCTCTGATCTTACGGAGTTTTATGAGGTCCGCGATGAGTATATCCGTTCCCGCCCTGTGGTATCCATCATTCTGGTGGATAACTATGACGAGCTGACCCGGAATATGTCCGAGGCTGCCACCTCTGCCCTGAATGCCCGGATCAATGATACCATTATGCAGTGGGCGCAGGATTACCACGGGATCCTCCGCCGACTGGAGAAGAACCGTTTTCTGCTGGTGTTTGAAAAGCGTGACCTGCAGCAGGCAATGGAGGGTAAGTTCTCTGTTTTGGAGGACATTCACGAGGTGACCTCCCCCTCCGGGGTCGAGGCATCCATTTCCTTCGGATTGGGTGTGGACGGCGCGACCTTTGAGGAGAACTACGAGTTTGCTGCCCTTTCCATTGAAATGGCACTCAGCCGCGGCGGCGATCAGGCAGTTGTGAAGGATCGGCTGAATTTTGCTTTCTACGGCGGCAGGAAAAAGGAATCGGACCGCCTGAGTAAGGTCCGCTCCCGTGTGACAGCCAATTCTCTTATGGAGCTTATCGGTCAGAGCAGCCAGGTCTTTATTATGGGCCACAAGAATGCGGATATGGACTCTGTGGGTGCGGCAATGGGCATCGCCTGTCTGTGCCGCAAGAAGGGAAAACCCTTCTATATCGTCCTGGATCTGGAGCACAATGCTGCAGGCAAGCTTCTGGAGGAGATCCTTGAAGTGCCGGAGTACAAGGATGTTTTCATTACCGGTGAAAACGCTATGCTGATGTGCGACAACCGCAGCACTCTTGTGGTGGTGGATACCAACCGTCCCGATCAGGTGGAATATAAGAACCTGCTGGAGACCATCCCCAAGGTCTGTGTTGTGGACCACCATCGCCGTGCCAATGAGTATATCAATCCTGTGGTGGTGAATTTCCACGAGCCCTATGCCTCCTCTGCGGCGGAGCTTGTAACGGAGCTTCTGGAGTATGCGCTGGAGCAGAAGGATGTTCTTCCCATTGAAGCAAAGTCCCTTCTTGCAGGTATCTTCCTGGATACCAAGAGCTTTAATGTCCGTACCGGTGAGCGCACCTTTGAGGCTGCTGCTTATCTGACCCAGCTGGGCGCGGACACTGTAGAGGTAAAAAAGATGCTCCAGAGTGATCTGCCGTCTACGGTGGAGAAGTTTGAGATCATTAAATCTGCCCGTCCCTACCGTCAGGGGATCGCCATTGCTGCAGTGACCAAAAAGGTCTCCAGAACTATGGCGGCGCAGGCTGCGGATGAGCTTCTGAACATTTCCGGTATTTCTACATCTTTTGTTTTGTATCCTGATGAAGATCAGGTCATCGTCTCTGCCCGCTCCATTGGTGAGATCAATGTGCAGATGGTGCTGGAGCCCTTCGGCGGTGGCGGAAACGCTGCTACTGCCGGTGTTCAGCTGAAGGGTGCGGATGTGAAGGATGTTGCATTGCGGCTGAAGGAATCTATCGATAATTATTTAGAATCTTAATCTTAAAGGAGAATTTATATATGAAAGTTATTTTGTTGCAGGATGTGAAGGGTAAGGGCAAGAAGGGACAGATGATCGAAGTGTCCGACGGCTATGCCCGAAACTATATGCTTCCCCGTAAGATCGCTGTGGAGGCAACTGCGGATGCGGTGAACACTATGCGTATGAACGATAAGGCTGCCGCAGAAAAGGCCGCCAAGGAGCGTGCTGAAGCTCTGGAGATCTCCAAGCAGCTGCGGGAAATGACACTGACGGTGGCTGCCAAGGGCGGCGGAGCAGGCAGACTTTTCGGCTCTGTGACCAACCAGGAAATTGCAGATGCTTTGAAGGCATCCTCCGGCATTGCTCTGGATAAGCGGAAGATCGTCATTTCCGACCCCATCAAGAGCGTTGGTACCTATACGGTCCAGTGCAAGCTGGGCTATGAGATCGTGGCACCTCTGACGGTGAAGATCGTCGAGGCTTGATTTCCAAAGGCAAATTCTTTACGGGAGGAGGATCCCAATGGATGAGGAACTGAATGTCCGGCAGCTGCCCCAATCCCTGGAGGCAGAGCAGGCGGTTCTTGGATCGATTCTCATCGACAGCCGCTGCCTGACGGATGTGATCGGCATTCTCAGTGCAGAGGATTTCCATCTGCAGCAGAATAGAGAGATCTATAAAACCATCTATACGATGTTTAATTTCTCCCAGACCATCGACCCTGTCACTGTGATGGACAAGATGAAGGAGCTGGGCGTTTACCGGGAGAATACCCGTGATTACATTCTCCAGCTGATGGAGATCACCCCGTCTGCCGCCAATGCTGTGCGCTATGCCGGCATTGTCCGGGACAAGGCGATGCTTCGGGGACTTGCAGATGCAGCATCGGATATTTCTGAGACTGTATATAAAGAGGTCGGTACCCCAAGTCAGATCCTGGAGCGTGCGGAAAAGAAGATCTATGCTTTGCGTAAGGGTGAGCGCGGTGACTCTCTGGAGCACATCGGCACCACGCTTTACAAGGTCTTCGACAGACTCAATGAGCTGAGCCTTTCGGATTCCGCCATTCCCGGTCTTTCCACCGGCCTTTGCGATCTGGACACCCAGATCAGCGGTCTGAACCGTTCAGACCTTTTGCTGGTGGCTGCCCGTCCTGCTATGGGTAAGACCGCCTTTGCACTGAACCTGTGCCTGAATGTGGCGAAGAAATATGACAAGACCGTCGCAATGTTCTCTTTGGAAATGTCCAGAGAGCAGCTTGCAATGCGCCTGCTTGCCATTGAGAGCTTCGTGGACGGCAAGAAGATCACCACCGGTAAAATGACCGAGGAGGAGTGGACAAAGCTTTCTATGGCGGCATCCTCTCTGAGCCAGACGGACATCCGTGTGGATGACAACCCTTCCATTACCGTGGCGGAGATGAATGCAAAGCTTCGCCGTATTGATAACCTTGGTCTTGTGATCATCGACTACCTGCAGCTGATGAACGGCTCCGGCTACAGCAAGGGCGGCGACAGCCGCGTGAATATCGTCAGCGATATTTCCCGTTCTTTGAAAATTATGGCAAAGGAACTGAATGTTCCCGTGATCTGCCTGAGTCAGCTTTCCCGTGGTCCTGAAAGCCGGACCGATAAGCGGCCTATGCTGTCAGACCTCCGGGAATCCGGCGCTATTGAGCAGGATGCGGATGAGGTTATTTTGCTGTACCGTGACGAATATTATAATGAGAACACCGAGGAAAAGGGCGTTGCCGAATG
>JAZNZZ010000142.1:0-4479 GCA_045595205.1 Faecousia sp. | reverse complement strand
GAATTTGCAACGCGGTGTGGTGTATCGTTACCGAGCGTTTTTTGGGCGTTTTATTCCGCACCGTGCACGAGTTGGGGTGAAGCGCCCTTGCGCTTCAAATTGGATTTTTTAATACTCTTGCTCTGTGGGGGGATTTGTGTTATGATATTAAAAATTCTTTCAAAATCGGGTGATTTTTTATGGCCAGTTGTGTGATTCTCTGCGCCGGGGGCTTTGACGGTCTTGTTGCCCCCGTGGAAAAGGATGACTACATCATTGCCGCCGACGGCGGGTATCTCCATACTCAGGCTTTGGGGTTAACGCCTCACTGCATTCTGGGGGATTTTGATTCCCTTGGGTTCACCCCGGCGGGGGCGCAGGTATTCCCCGTGGAAAAGGACGATACGGATGCCATGCTGGCGGTGCGGAAGGGACTTTCCCTTGGCTACAAACGGTTCGTGATCTACGGCGCGCTGGAGGGTCCCCGGCTGGACCACACCCTTGCCGCCTGTCAGACCCTTCTTTTTCTTGTAAAGGAAGGGGCGCAGGGAATTCTCGTGGGCAAAAACCAGACCGTGACCACAGTTTCCGGTGGAAGGCTCTCCTTTCCTTCCTCTGCAAAGGGAACGGTCTCCCTATTTGCAATGGGAGAGCCGGTGACCGGGGTCACCTTAGAGGGTCTGCACTATACCCTCCAAAACGGCAGCCTTTCGGCGGACTTCCCCCTTGGAGTCAGCAACCACTTTACAGGGGAAAAAGCCACGGTTACCGCAGAACAAGGCACGCTGCTTGTATTTTATGACAGAGAGAATGGGATCGTATGGCAAGAAAAAGAAAGCCGGTAACTACCTTCAATCCTGACCCGTCGTTGGGTCTGACTGCGGAGCAGGCACAGCTGCGGCTGGATTCCGGCTGGGACAACCGTCAGCGGGCATCGGCACAGCTCACCGAGGGGCAGATCATTGCCCGGAACTGCCTGACCTTTTTTAATCTGGTGTTTGTGGTGCTGGCGGTGCTGCTGCTTCTGGCTGGCTCTACCGTGAAAAACCTCACCTTCCTTGTGGTGGTGCTGGTAAATGCAGTCATCGGCTGCGTCCAGGAGCTCCGCGCCAAGCGGGCGGTGGATAAGCTGTCCCTTCTGGCGCAGCAGAGCTACCGGGTGGTGCGGGACGGAAGGCTTGTGACCCTGCAGTCCCGTTTTCTTGTGCGGGATGACATTGTCTGCTTCTCTCCGGGAGACCAGATCTGCGCCGACGGCATTTTGCGGCAGGGCGCTTTGCGGGTGAATGAGTCCCTCCTCACCGGCGAGGTGGATGCAGTGGAGAAAAAGCCGGGAGATCTTCTGCGCTCCGGCAGCTTCGTGGTTACCGGCACAGGCCGTGCCCAGCTGACAGAGGTGGGTGACGATGCCTACGCCGCAAAGCTTGCCTTTGAAGCAAAAAAAGACCCCAGGGTGGCAAAGCCGGAGATGCTCCGCACGCTGGACAAGCTGATCCGGGTGCTGGGCATTATCCTGATCCCTATGGGCGCACTTCTGTTTTATCAGCAGTATGTGCTTTTGCAGCAGGCGCTGCGCCCTGCGGCAGAGGGTGTGGTGGCGGCGCTGGTGGGTATGATCCCCGAGGGTCTGTATTTGCTTACCAGCATCGCTCTGGCAGTATCCGCGTTGAAGCTTACAAAGCAGCAGGTGCTGGTGCAGGATATGAACTGCATTGAGACCCTTGCCCGGGTGGATGTGCTGTGTGTGGACAAGACCGGCACCATCACCGAGCCGACGATGCAGGTGGAAAAGCTGATCCCCCTTACCGAAAAGTGGGATGCCGCCCAGGTGCTGGCTACCCTTTACAGTGCGCCGGAGGCGGACAATCAGACAGGTCTTGCCATTGCCCGGAAATATGCAGGCGGCAGCAGCTGGGAGTGTACCCGGTATGTGCCCTTTGAATCGGAACGGAAATGGATCGGCGGTGAATTTGCAGGTAAGGGCAGCTTCCTTGCAGGTGCGCCCTCCTATTTACTGGGTGACCATCCTCTTATGAAGGAAGTGGAAAAACACGCGGAAACAGGCCGCCGTGTGCTGCTGGTGGCAGCCTATGCGGGTGCGATCCCGGAAGCGCCGGACAAAGAAAAGGTCACGCCCATTGCCCTTCTTTTGCTGCACAATCCCGTCCGGGAGGGGGCAAGGGATACCTTCCGGTATTTTAAAGATCAGGGTGTTGCCGTGAAGGTGATCTCCGGGGACGATCCCGTGACCGTGTCCGCCGTAGCCGCACAGGCGGGGATCGAAAATGCCCACTTGTACATCGATGTAACGGATGTGGAGGACTTTGATGCTGCGGTGGAGCGCTACACCGTGTTCGGACGGGTGACCCCGGAGAAAAAGCGGTATCTGGTCCAGGCGCTGAAACGGAAGGGGCATACCGTGGCAATGACCGGTGACGGTGTCAACGATGTGCTGGCGATGAAGGATGCGGACTGCGCCGTGGCAATGGCGGCAGGTGCACAGGCGGCAAGTCAGGTGTCTCAGCTGGTGCTGCTGCAAAACGATTTTGCCGCAATGCCTCATATCGTGGCAGAGGGCAGACGGGTGATCAATAACATCCAGCGCTCCTCCTCACTGTTTCTTGTGAAAAATATTTTTGCCCTTGGGTTGTCCCTTATTGGCTTTCTCACCGGGATGCCCTATCCCCTGATGCCCCTGCATATGAGCATCATTTCGGGACTGACCATCGGCATTCCCTCCTTCTTCCTTGCCCTTGAGCCCAATTATGCCCGGGTGGAGGGGAAATTCCTGCCCACGGTGCTGCGCCGCGCCCTGCCCGGGGGTATCACCAATATTTTTGTGATCCTTGCGGCCCAGTGGACGGCAAGCCTTCTGCAGCTGCCCCAGGCGCAGGTGAGCACCCTGTGCACCGGACTGCTGGCGGCAGTGGGATTGCTGGTGCTGTGGCAGGTGTGCCGACCCTTTGACAAGTTCCGCCGCCTTGTATGGTGGGGAGCGCTGACGGCACTGGTGATTGCCTTTACGGTGCTGGGAAGCTTTCTGGAGCTGCACACCGGCGATCCCGCCGTGCTGAAAACCGGCGGCTGCCTCCTGCTCCTTTGCCCCGCCGTTTTCTTTGGCATACAATTTGCTTTCGATCAATTTAAAAAATAACTTCCAATTTATCTTCCTGTCACCCCCGTTGTCATTGCGAACCAGTGACCGATGTCACTGGTGTGGCAATCCGTAAAGTAAGTGTTTGGAACGGATTCCCACGCCAGTGTGTGCACTGGCTCGGAATGACACGGAGGATTGTACTGAACGATAAACCGGAATTTAATTGTCAATTCGATTTTGGAGGTGATCTCTTGCTGACCTATGAACTGAAAAAGCTTCCGGGGATGCCCCTGTACGAGGGTCTTTACCGCTGTATCCGGGAGGACATACGCACTGGCAGACTGCGCCCGGGGGAAAAGCTCCCCTCCAAGCGGGCGCTGGCGGCGAATCTGAAGATCAGCAAGATCACCGTAGAGGGTGCTTATGAGCAGCTTTTGTCCGAGGGCTATATCCGGTCTGTGGAAAAAATCGGCTACTTTGTGGAGGAATCGACAAAAACCGACGATTTTGACGCTTTTTCGGCGCAAGCGCTTGTCAAGAAAAATTTACCGACAAATATCGACGGTTTTTCTCAAAGTACGGCGCAGCCGGTTGTCAAGAAAAATCTATCGACAAATATCGACAGTTTTTCTTCAAATGCGGCGCAGACCATCGACCTTACTGCCAATCACGCCCTGAAATTCCCCTTCTCCGTGTGGAGCAGGCTGCAGCGGGAGGTAATGCTGGATGTGGGAGAAGCCCTGCTGGCACCTGTGCCAAATCAGGGTCTGTATGCCCTGCGCCTTGCCATCAGCCGCCAGCTCCAGGCATTCCGGGGTATGACCGTAGACCCGGAAAATATTCTCATCGGCGCAGGCACAGACTTTTTGTATAACCTTCTGATCCAGCTTCTGGGGCGGGACAGGCTCTATGCGGTGGAAGAGCCGGGCTACGGAAAGATCCGCAGGATCTATGCCGCCGGCGGTGTCCGCTGTATCAGTGCAGGTCTGGACAGTCAGGGTGTCTGCCCGGAGACCCTTGGGGAGGCATCGGTTTTGCACATCTCCCCCTCTCACCATTTTCCTACGGGCATCGTCACCACCGCCCAAAGGCGGCAGGCACTGCTTTCCTGGGCACGGGAGGGTGAGCGTTACATCATCGAGGACGATTACGATTCGGAATTCCGCTTCAGCGCAAGACCCATTCCCCCGATGCAGACTATGGACAGAGCCGGGCGGGTGATCTATATGAACACCTTCTCCAAGACTCTGGCGGCCTCCATCCGTATCATCTATATGGTGCTGCCTCCGGCGCTGATGGCACGGTTTCGGGAGACCTTAGGCTTTTACAGCTGTACCGTGCCCAGCTTTGAGCAGTACACCCTGGCCCGGTTTTTGGGCGAGGGGTATTTTGAAAAGCACATC
>JAZNZZ010000141.1:0-2589 GCA_045595205.1 Faecousia sp. | reverse complement strand
GGGCACCTGGCCGTATTGCATAATCTTGATCATGGTTTCTTCTCCACTTGTCTGCGAAGACTGTCGCAGATTTCATTGATGGTTTTATCCTTGAACTGGTAGCTGGCGGTGTTGGCGATCAGCCGGGCACTGATGGGAACGATCTGCTCATAGACCACCAGATCATTTTCCTTTAAGGTACTGCCGGTTTCCACGATGTCCACGATCACATGGCTCAAATTCAGAATGGGCGCCAGCTCAATGGAACCGTTCAGCGGGATAATGTCGATGTCCCGGCACTTGCTGTTGTAGTAAGTTTGGGTGATGTTGGGGAATTTGGTAGCCACCCGGAGCATACGGCCTGCAGGGGGATAGTTTTCCGGGAAGCCGGCAACAGCCATACGGCACTTGCCCACCTCCAGATCTGCCAGCTCATATACATCCGGGGCATATTCCAGAAGAATGTCCTTGCCGGCAACGCCGATGTCCGCAGCGCCACGGGCAACATATACCGCCACATCCGATGGCTTCACCCAGAAGTACCGGACACCGGCCTCCGGATTCTCGAAGGTCAGCTTGCGGCTTTTTTCCAGAAGGGCGGGGCAGGGGAAGCCTGCGCGGGCAAAAAGCTCATATACCGTCTCGCCCAAACGACCCTTGGGCAGTGCCACATTAAGCATATTCCTTCACCTCGTTTCCTTCCAGACGGTAGATTTTTTTGCAGTTGCTGACGGCACTTCCCTCCGGGAGCGCCTTTACGCTGAGCCCCTTGGCAGTCAGCGCCTCCACCGCACGGCAAAGGGCGGTAAGGTCAGGCTCTGCAGGATAGAGCAGGGCGGCATCGGTCATCACCTGAGGCGCTTCCTCCAGCCGGTCCAGCAGGTCCGGGTAGACGGCAAAGCCGATGGCATTGTGGCTGCGCCCCATTTTCTGCATCATTGCATCGTACTGACCACCGGAGAGCACACCGTCGGGAACACCCTCCACAAAGCCGCGGAACACGATGCCGTTGTAGTAGCGCATATCGTTGACCACGGAAAAATCGATGTTTATACACTCGCCGCAGCCGGCGGCATCCAACGCCGTCACAAGGCTTTGGAGCTGGATCAGCTGGGGGGCAGTGCCGAAGATCTCCCGCAGACCGGGGAGCACCCTTTCCGGCCTTCCGCTGAGACGCACCAGCTTGCACAGATCCTCGCCGGCGCTGCCGCAGAGGGCGCGGATGGTGTGGGCGTTTTTGCTGCCGATGGCCTCGGTGACCTGCTGGCGAAGCTCCGCTGTAAGACCGCAGCGGTCCAGAAGGGTGGTCAGAAGTCCCATATGGGAGATGTCCAGCACGCAGCTTTTGCCGATGGCACGGAGGCTCTTCACTGCCAGCACCAGCACCTCCAGAATACAGTAGTCATCCACATTTCCCATACATTCCAGACCCACCTGCATGATCTCCCGGAAGCCGGAGTTGCCGGGGCGGTACACCGTCTCCCGGTAAAACAGCTTCTCTGTGCCGCGGATCTCCCGGGTGTTTTTGATAATGGACAGCGTTACATCCGGCTTCAGTGCCATCAGCTTGCCGTCGGTGTCCGTAAAGGTGAGGATGCGGTCAGAAAGAAGAAAGTCCTTGTTTCTGAGGTACAGGGCGTATTCCTCAAATTTGCTCATAGTGTAGGGCTTGTAGCCGTAGGTGCCGTAAAGAGCGCCCAGCGCCCGTGAAAGGTTTTCGATGCGGGTATTCATATCACTTTTCCTCCAGCTTTTCAATGGCACGGCGGTAGCCGCCTCTTCCGTAGTTCAGACATTTGCTCACCCGGCTGATGGTGGCGGTGCTGACACCCACCTTCTGGGCAATGCTCAGGTAGTTCTCTCCCTGACTTAAAAGCACCGCTACCTCCATACGCTGGGCAAAGTCCTGCAGCTCCTTGACGGTGCAAAGATCTTCAAAAAACCGGTAGCAGTCCTCCCGGTCCTCCAGATTCAGGATCACATCAAAAAGACGGTTCAAAGCGTCGGTCTCCAACTGAAACATATTCTGCGCCTCCTGTGGCTGATGATTTATTACTCTACCACATTACTGCGCTAAAGTAAAGACCTTTTTGCAAAACTTTTTCCACTTATATCCTTTTCGAATTGGGGCTGTAAATAAAGTCCCAGAAAAAAAGCAGGCTGTGCCGAAAGGTACAGCCTGCAAAAATATTTTATAGAGAAACGGCTGATTCAGTGGAAGAACCAGCCGTTTAGTGTTATAATTTAACTGCGATGAAAAACCACAACACTAAGGTGTATTCTACACCAATCCAACTGAAATTACCAGTGGATTTAGAAAGAATTATAAAAATAAATGATCCGGTATATTCTTTCAGCGAAGTTATGGCACATATCGACCTACAGAAATATTTCGTGGAGAAGAAAGGACACGAAACAGGTCGCCCCAGATATGACCGTGAAAAGCTGTTAAAGGTTGTATTGTTTGCCTTTATGGAGTATGGGTACTGCTCCCTGCGTTTCATAGAAAAGCTATGTGAAACGGACATCCGTTTTTTGTGGCTGCTGGATGAGGATGATGCTCCCAGTCACGCTAAGATCGGTGACTTTATCAAGGACGAGTTATCTGTA
>JAZNZZ010000140.1:0-14495 GCA_045595205.1 Faecousia sp. | reverse complement strand
AACCGTCGCCTTGGTGCAGCCTTCCATCAGGGTGTTGTACCACACATCGGTATTGGGACGCTTGTACTGCCACTGGAATTTGATACCCTCACCGTCTGCCTTTGCGGTGAACTGTCCCTTGTAGCCCAGAACCACGGTCTGGTCGTTGGGATGATAGGTGATGTCCATATAGGTCTTGACCGTCAGCTCAGCAGGATCGGAGATCAGCTCGGTGCCGTCTGCGAAGACGATCACGCAGCGGTAGTCATAGCCGTTGCGCTGACCGGTGGCTGCAACTGTCAGGGTATCGGTGTTGTAACCGTCCATATAGGTATCGAACCACTTATACAGCTTCTTATACTGCCACTTATAGGAGGCCACATCACCCTCGGCAACAACAGAGAACTGGACGTTGTTGCCGGAATCAGTGGTAACATCCTCGGGCTGCTTCACGATCGCGTTGACTACAGGAGTCTCGACCTTGGTAGCGGTGTAGGTAGCAGTGTACTCAGCATTGCCGGCAACAGTAGCGGCAACCTCAGGAGTCCAGCCTGCGAATTCGTAGGTGTACTCTTCGTCAGCTTCCTTTGCAGGAGCCTCGGGAACAACGACGGTGTCACCGTAGTGGTAAGTAGCGGTGGTGATCTCAGTGCCGTCCTCGTTCAGGAACTTGACAGTGTACTCAATGTAAGTCTCGGTGTAAGTAGCAGTGTAAACAGCGTTACCGACACAAGCGGTAACATCCTTGTCCCAGCCTGCGAACTCATAGGTGTAGGTCTCGTCAGCTTCCTTGGCAGGAGCCTCGGGAGCAACGACCTCGTCACCGTAGTTGTAGTTCTGCATGCTCAGAACAGTGCCGTCAGCATCCTTGAACACAACGGTGTAGACAGCGGGTGTACTGGGGTCGCTGGGGATCTCGATGGAAATGTCACCATCCTCAGGGGTTACGCCTTCGCCCTGTGCAGCAAAGACCTGCAGGGGCTGCAGTGCCAGCACCAGTGCCAGCAGCAGTGCAATGAACAAACTAGTCCTTTTCATAATTTTACCTCCGTTTTACGCTTTTTGTAAAGCATCCTACATTAGGATACCATTTTATTGCCAATCGGTCAAGTATTTTTTCGTATTTTTATTGTGTATTTTTTTATTATTCCCGTATATAAATCTATACATCAGGAAAAAATTTCTTTTCAAGACGGCACATTTCAGGATTTCCTTGAAATCCCATCCGGCAAAGGGACCTCTTTTGGATAGAATAACATAAATGACTTCATTTTTCAAGGAGCGTTCAACCTATGAGAACGAAAATTTTACTGGGTGGTCCGTGGCAGTTTACACACCCCGACGGCACCGTCAGCACAGTGACCGTGCCCCACACCTGGAATGCCCTTGACGGGCAGGACGGCGGCAACGATTATGTCCGGGGCACCGGCATTTACAGCTGCACCTTCCCCTGCCCCGATTTTGACCGGAAGGAGCAGTGCGTGTATCTGGAATTTGCCGGTGTTAACGCCGCTGCAAGGGTATTGCTCAACGGTGTGCAGGTGATGTCCCACCAGGGCGGCTACTCTGCCTTCCGGTGCGACATCACCCGGTTTCTGAAGCCGGAAAACCGGCTCACTGTGGAAGCCGACAACCGGGCAAGCGATACTGTCTATCCCCAAAAGGCGGATTTCACCTTTTACGGCGGTATCTACCGGGATGTAACGCTGATCATTCTGAGTAAGCACCATTTCGATATGGATCATTACGGCGGCTGCGGTCTTGCGGTGGACTCTGTCCTGCGGGGCACTGACGGGAAGCTCCGTGTCCGCACCTGGCACAATGCCGAAAACGGTGCTGTCAGCATCCGCATTCTGGATGCCGGGGGCGCAGAGGTTACCGCCAGCACCGGTACGGATGCCGTTCTGACCGTTCCCAATGTCCACCTTTGGAACGGCATCAGCGACCCCTACCTCTACACCTGCGAAGCCACCCTTACGGTGGACGGCATTCCCCGGGACCGGGTCTGCTGCCGGTTCGGGGTACGCAGCTTTTATACGGACCCCAAAAAGGGTTTTTATCTCAACGGGCAGCCTTATCCCCTTCACGGTGTTTCCCGCCACCAGGATCGCAGGGGCATCGGCAATGCCCTAACCAGGCAGCACCACGAGGAGGATATGTCTCTGATCCTGGAGCTGGGTGCCAACGCGGTACGCCTTGCCCATTATCAGCATGACAGCTATTTTTATGACCTATGCGACCGATACGGGCTTATGGTCTGGGCGGAGATCCCCTACATTTCAGAGCATATGCCGGAGGGACGGGAAAATACGGTCTCCCAGCTGAAGGAGCTGATCGTCCAGAACTACAACCACCCCTCCATCGTCACCTGGGGCATTTCCAATGAGATCACCATTTCCACGAAGGACAAAAAGGATATGCTGGAAAACCACCGTATCCTCAATGACCTTGCCCACACGATGGACCCAGGAAGACCTACGGTGCTGGCCTGCTATGCCCTGTGCACCCCCTTCAACCCCGTTGCCCACATTACCGATCTGGTGGGCTGGAATCTGTATCTGGGGTGGTATGTTCCCGGTCTGTTTCTCAACGGTCTGTGGATCGATTTCTTCCACCTTATCTACCCCCGCCGTCCCCTGGGCTTCTCGGAATACGGGTGCGAGGGGATGCCAAACCTCCATTCCTCCCGTCCCCGCCGGGGAGATCACACCGAGGAATACCAGGCAAAATACCACGAATATATGCTCAGGTGCTTTGAAAAGCGACCCTTTATGTGGGCAAACTATGTTTGGAATATGTTCGATTTTGCCGCCGATGCCAGAGATCAGGGCGGTGAGCCGGGTATGAATCACAAGGGCCTTGTGACCTTTGACCGGAAAGTAAAAAAGGACAGCTTTTATCTGTACAAGGCTCACTGGAGCAAAGCGCCTATGGTGCACATTGCAGGAAAGCGTTATGTTAACCGCCCAGAAAAAGTGACCACCGTTCAGGTGTACACAAATCAGCCCTCTGTCACCCTTTATGCCAATGGCAGAATAATCGGGACAAAAACAAATTCCGGCAACGGTGGCAAGGTTATTTCCTTCCGTGTGCCTCTGGAGGGAAGGGTTTTGCTGGAGGCAGTGGCAGGCTCGCTCCGGGATACCGCAGAAATATATTATGTTAACAAATCAGACCCTGCTTACAGGCTAAGCAGAAAGCGCGCCGGCGGCGGCAACTGGACGAAGGAGTAAATCCCGGTTTATCCATCCATTGGCTCGTTAAACAGTTGAGAGTTCAGAGTTGAGAGTTCAGAGTTAATGTGTGTCGCAAAGCGACTATTTTAATCATTTTCCGCAGGAAAATACCACAATTCTGGGTTCTCAATTCTCAATTCTCAACTCAGCAACGGCTCGATAAATTGGAATTTGAATCTCTGTAAGGAGTTGATTTTATGGAAAACAGCGGCACCAACCGTGCCAAGTTTTATCAGCTGGCGCTGTTTCCGATGAACAACGGTGCCACCAATGTTTACTTCGTCCTGATCCTGTCCTATGTAGCTACCTTCGGAGAAAATATTCTGGGGCTTTTGGGCTTTGCCTCCATTATGGTCACGGTGATGCGGCTTTTCGATGCTGTCACCGATCCCATCATCGGCTCTTTGATGGACAAGACCAACACCCGTTTCGGCAAATTCCGCCCTTTTATGGTCATTGGCAACGGCATTATGGCTTTCTCTGTGATCATCCTTTATATTTTCACACCCCGGATCCCGGCAAGCCTTCTCTGGGCGCGGTATGTTTCCTTTACCCTGCTGTATGCCCTGTGGGTCATCGGCTACACCTTCCAGACCTCTGTGACCCGCGCTGCCCAGGCGGTACTGACCAATGATCCCAGACAAAGACCGCTGTTTACCGTGTTTAACACCGTTGGCTCCCTTGCGGGAATGGGTGTGATGCAGTTCATAGGTCCCGTTCTGGCAGGGGACGGCTTCCTCGGTGACTACAATGCCTCCTGGTTTGCGGTGATGACTCCCATCGGCATCGTAATGTCTGTCTTGCTTACTGTGCTTGCTGTTATCGGCATCTGGGAAAAGGACAGGGAAAAGTATTTCGGACTGGGCGCCCGCCAGGAAAAGATCCGGCTGTCCCAGTATGTGGAGATCGTGAGGTCCAACAAGCCGCTGCAGCGGCTGATGATCGCCGGCGGCGGCTGCAAGCTGGCACTTGCCATTGCCACCAACGCCAATGTGCTTTGTATGCTTTATGCCTCTATGATGGGCAATTATGACGGTCTGTATCTGCCGATGATGGTGCTGGGCTATGCATTCTCTGCCCCCTTCTTCCTGCTGACGGTGCGTACCTCTCAAAAATACGGGCAGAAACGAAGCCTTATGACCTATGTGTCCGTGGCTTTGGTGTGCTACATCGGTGTGCTGGTGCTGCTGATGCTGTGGCGGCAGGGCGATCCTGCACGGAATCTGTCCTTTTTTGCAGAGGGCCGACTGCACATCAACCTGTACACCGTGCTGTTCCTCCTGTTTTTCGGCATCGGCTACGGTGCTTACTACTCCACCGCCGATATGCCCATCCCTATGGTGGCAGACTGTGCCGATTACGAGACCTACCGCTCCGGCAAATTTATCCCCGGCATTATGGGGACACTGTTTTCCCTCGTGGACAAGCTGGTGTCCAGCCTTGCCTCCACAGTGGTTGCCCTTGCCGTGTCCTTCATCGGCTACCGGGGTCTGCCCACCAAAGCCACCCCCTATATTCCCGGAATGGACCGGGTGGTGATCACCCTTTTCTGCCTTGTGCCTATGGCCGCGTGGCTCGTGACCCTGCTCGCAATGCGGGGCTATGCTCTGGACGGCAAACGGGTCAAAACCGTCCAGGCGGTAAACGCCGCACGGAAAGAAGCCATTGCAAAGGGTATGTCCATGGACGAAGCTATGAACGCCATTACAGACGAAACTGTATAAATTTCGTATTTATCGTTCAGTACAATCCTCCGTGTCATTCCGAGCCAGTGCACACACTGGCGTGGGAATCCGTTCAAAATACTTACTTTACGGATTGCCACACCAGTGACATCGGTCACTGGTTCGCAATGACAACAGGGGTGACAGGAAGATAAATTGAAATTTGAGAGGGTGCATTTTGCACCCTCTCAAATTTTATCCTTCGGTTTCGTCTTCATCCGGGACTACCGGATCCGTCTCAGGAACATCCTCGGCTTCACCAGTGCGGGAACACACATATTCCAGTGTGCCGTCGGCAGCACCGGTCACATGGACATAGCCGTTGGTACGGTCATCCAGGAAATTGACCTCTGCAGCAGCATAACGGTTGCGGACCACATTGGGGATCTTCAGACGGCCAATAGCCATTGCCACCTCCGGAGAAACCGCCTCGATAAATTCCAGCGAGCTGGAGGTGTCGTAGCCGTGGTGCGGTACTTTCAAAAAGTCCACATCCAGCAGGCTGTTCGCCACCTGCTCCAGGATCATCTTTTCACCGGTCTTGTAAATATCTCCCGTAAACAGGCTGGAATGCTCGCCGTAATCAAAGCGCACCACAACAGACATATTGTTGATCTCCTCGCCGCCTACGATCAGTCCGTCGCCACTGCCGGACACGGGCCAGATGCATTCCATCTTCACATCTCCGAAATACACCACATCGCCCTTATTCATAACTGCAATGGGAATGCCCAGCATCTGACAGCCCAAAGGTACCCGGGAAGCAAAGCCGGTGTCCCGGTCCTCGCCGCCACGGTAGTACACCTGATCCACTGCCATATGCTCCAGTATGCCTCCGTTCAAAATAACTGCATCTGCGAAAGCACCGTTGTGATGGTCACTGTGGGGGTGGGTGATCAAAAGGGCATCCAGACGAGTGACTCCCATACGCCTGAGGTTTTCTGCCAGCACCGGCCCATAGGCCAGCGGACCGACATCGATCAGCAGGGTCTGTCCGTTGGGGAACACCACCAGAGTGGAATCGCCCCACTTATCCGGGTAGGTCTGGGTCTCGCTGATCAGCAGACCCTCACCTGCCATAAAGTAATAGTGGATCTTTCCGTCTGCCTTTGCCTTTTCCACCACATTTTCAGTCCAGGGGGCAAGATAAGGCGTATAGTCGGTGGTTGCAAAGGTATTCTGCCACTTCACAATGCTCCTCGCATTGGTGACGGTCCAGTCCTCTGTTTCCATTGCCGAGCTGAAGCTTTGGTACATTGCTACATAGGCCTGCTTCTGCGCCAGAGACAGTGTCTTCCAGCCGGCATCCACGCCGGATACCTGCTTTTGCAGGTTCGTGGACCGGACCTGGCCCATCAGGACCGTGCCGTCTGTCAATGTCACATAGGCCGCGGCGTACACATCCGTTGCTGCCCGGGTCACATTCTCACTGTCTTCGTTTTCCGGCTTCATAATACCGGAAAGCAGACAGCTGTAGCCCTTTTTGTTGAGGACCGACTTGCCGAGCACCGTATAAAGGGAGGTGGTGTCCATATTTTCCGGCGTGGGCAGCTCCGCAGCATTGAGGATCACGCCCAGAGACCGGATCTCTTCGCTCACCATTTCATCGCCGCAAAAGCTGCTGAGATAGTAAATGCCTGCACAGGAGGGGCGCAAAGCCGCCTCGGTAATTTCCAGCCGGATGCAGTGGAAGGATATACCCTCCTCCGTCTCCACGGTCACATAATGATCGCTACTGCAGGGTGCCTGCGCTGTCACAGCCGTCAAAGCACAGCGCACCTCTCCCCGAATGCCACCGTAATCCCCGTCTGCCACCGTAAAATCATTGGTTTTATTATCCATACAGGCCAGTGTGCCCTTGCCGCTGATATTGCCTGTAATGTCAAAGCCGTTGAGATCCATATGGATCAGGGTGTCAATGCTGATATCGGCAGTCACATCTGCCATCAAAACCAGACGGTCTGTCAATGCACAGCTGCCGATGGCTTCGGTGACAGTGGTATAGCCGGAGGCTGTACCGTCCTGATGGAACAAGACTGCCGTTTCCTGTCCGGAAACTGCCAGCAGCTGCCCATCTACACAGCAAAACCGGGCATTGCTGTCGTTTTTCAGGGTCAGACCCGCAGGTGCAGCCCCAGCAGTACCCACATCCTCACAGCCGTCAAAGGCAGGCAGGGAAAGGCAGATATTGCCGGAAAAATCATTTTGCAGGCACAGCATATCCGTCAGTTCAGGACTGCCGGTGGCCTTCTCTGTCAAAAGCTCGTCTACAGAGCAATCGCCGCCTGCCGTCACCGTACCGCGGGTCATCACGCACAGTCCGGTGCTGCCGCTGGGAATTGCCGTACCCATGGTTATTTTACCGCCATACAGTCCCAGATGGCTGCAGTATGCCGCACCTGAATTGCCAAAGACAGCACTGCCGGTAAGTGCCGCGCCGCCCAGTATTTCGCCGCCGTACAGGTTCCATTTACCCTGCACATAGAAAATGCCGCCACGGTTGATATAATGTCTGCCGTCTGTGGGCTGCTGATATGCGTATGTGCCGCCGTAAATATTCATTTCCCCATCCTGCCGCACATAGCCCACACCGCCGTAGGATGCCTCAGTGGTATTTGTTCCCTGACCGGTGATCCTGCCGCCGCCCACGGTGTCCACAAGATTCAGCACACCGGTGCTTACATCAAAGGCCCGGTCTGAATACAGGGTCTTGCCGTTCAGGTCGATGCATACAAGGTCCGTGCCGCCAACGGTCTTCTGTCCCAGGTAGCAGCTTTCCCCTGTGAAATTCACCCGATAGTGTCCCGTGACGGTTCTGGTCACCGCTTTACAGTCATCTGCATCCCACAGGACCCACTCTACGGTTTTATCGCAGGCCTGGCAATACCCCTCCTGCAAAGTTTTGTAGTTGATCTGTCCCAATTTGCTCAGACGCAGAGCATCGCCCTTAACCACCAGATAGATGCTGCCGTCGCCCACAGTAATATTGGCGTCCCTGAGATCTGCATTCGTGGCAGGACCTACGATCTGACCGTCGGGATAAGAATTGGCCTTCAGGGTCAGAGTGCCGGTGTATTTTCCGCTGATGCCGAAGGTCTGCTCCGAGAAAGAGGGGGTACGCAATTCGTGGGCAGAGGCGTCCCCGGACAGGTTTACGATGCCGCCGGCACGGACATAAAAGCTGGGACCGCTGTCGCAGGTGCCATTGCCCACTGTACCGCCGGACATATCAAAAACCGCATCGGTGTACTGATAGATACAGCCACCGGCAGAGCCGGCTGTACCGCCGCTGACAGAACCGCCTGTCATCACCACATTGGACTTTTCGCCCACATAGATACCGCCGCCGTTGCTGCCGCACTCACCGCCGGTGATCTGCGTACCTGCAATGGTCAGGGAGGCGCCGGTTTTTACATAGATATTACCGCCGTTGGTCTTGGCGATGCCGCCGCTGAGCGTACCGCCGTACAGCTTGACATCACCGTTTTCTGCCAGATACAGCGCACCGCCGCTGGCACCGGAGTTACCGCCGGTGATGGTTGCCTCATACAGATTCAGGGTGCCGTTATTGACATAGATACCGCCGCCGTTGCTGGTGGTCACGCCGCCTCCCACGGTACCGCCCCGCAGGTTTACCTCACCGCCGCCGGTGATATACAATGTACCGCCGCTGGTAGCATTGCCGCCGGTGATGGCACCGCTGTGCAGCTCGACCTTACCGCCGTTTACATGCACCACACCGCCGTATTTCGCCATTCGCCCGTCAGTGCCTTTGTTTTTCACAGTCGGTCCGTCGATGTTCAGCGTTCCGCCATTGACATACACCACGCCGCCGGTGGCAGTGGAGCCGGAGGCATAGGCATTGCCGATGGCAGAGCCTGTGCCCATCAGATTCAGGGTACTGCCCTTGTTGATGTAGAATACCCGGTTGCTGCCGTTGACCGTCTTGCCGTTCATATGCAGGCAAACCGTGCCGTCCGTGTACCAGGCCTTGCCGGACAGGTTCTGTGTCACATAGTAATGACCCTCTGTCAGGGTGTTATTGCTGGCAGGCTCACTCAGGGGCTGCCAGGTCGCCTTCTCCCCACATTGGGGACAGGTCTCCGGCAGTGTATCTGCCGCAAAAACCGTAGCTGCACCGGCAAGACACAGTGCTGCCACAAGCAGAAATAATACCGTCTTTTTCATAACGATCCTCCCGTGTGTATGATCTTTCATAATCAGTATATCGCAAAACACCGGGACGGACAAGTCACATTTCTATCGACGGGTGCAAGGTTTTATTAAACAGGGGATGAGAGGTTTCTGTTGCGCCGACTCCGTTTTTTTGCTATACTGTAAGAAAAAAGGAGGGTTTTGTATGACATTTCAGCAACTGGAGTATTTATTGCAGGTTGAAAAGACCGGCTCTATTTCCAAGGCCGCAGATAAGCTTACTGTGACCCGTTCCAGTGTAAGCCTGTCCATCCGCACTTTGGAGGAGGAATTGGGTTATCCGATCTTTTTGCGGACTCCCACCGGGCTCATTCCCTCCGCTCTGGGGGAACAGGTGCTGGACCACGCCCGGCTGATCTGCAGTACCCAAAAGCAGATCAAAGCGCTTCACAACGAATCCGTTCGCCACATTCGCATTGGCTCTGTAGATCATCCCCCGGTGGCAACTGCCCTGACAAAGCTGTTAAAGGAACACGCTCACCGTACCGATATTACCTTTACCGTTCACAGCGATTATTCCGAGCCCCTGAAGCGGCTGGCCGCCGGTGAGCTGGATGTACTGCTGACCTGCGGCTATCCGGTGCCCGGAAAGAAAATACCTGAGGGCATCGCGGAAAGGGAGCTGTGTACCGTGCCGGTGGTGCTTTTGCTGGGACCCGGTCATAGACTGTACCGCAAAAAGCCGCTGCTGCCGGAGGATTTTATTACAGAGGCCCTTTTGGAGACACCGGGGCGTGCCCTTTCCCGGGTCAACACCCTTCGTCAGGCGATCCCCTTCGACCCCAGCCGCAGCATTTCCGTCAAGCACCCCAATCTCCGGGAGCAGCTGCTTGCGGAGGGTGTATGCTTTGCCCTCAGGAGAATGCCGGACCGGGGTTATCTGGAGCAGCATCAGCTGCGGTGTGTCCGGCTGGAGGGTGTCTGTCAAGTGGTACGCTGTTATACCAACACCGTCCGAAAAGCCGCACCGGAGATCAGGCAGTTTTTGCAGCTTTTGGATGAGGCGCTGCAAAACTACTGTCCGCCGGAGATACAGGAAACCATCTGCCGGGAAAATATATAAATCTGAATATAAAAACGGTGTGCTAAAAGCAGCACACCGTTTTTATGTGTATCTTTTTTGGGCAGGCTGTTCATCCTCCTGGATCATCAGAAGCCTTGACAAAATGTCATTGCTGATAAGGAACCCCTCCGGGGTCAGATGCCAGCGTCCGTCAAAGGTCTTCTGGGCAAAGCCACGCTCCTGCAGCCGGAGAAATTCCCGTTCCAGAGGCGCAAAGGGAAGCCGGTACTGCCGCTCATAAGCTTTGGGATCTATACCGGAAACTGTACGCAGCCGGGTGATCAGGCACTCCCCTGCCCGCTCCCGTTCCGGGATCTCCTGCACCTCCCGCAGCACCTGTCCGCCGCTGTGGATGCCTTCCGTATATTCCTGAAGATCCCGCACGGCGGTGAACCGTTTTCCCCCGAAGTCAGAGCTGGCATCCGGGCCGAAGCCAAGATACGCGCCTCCTGTCCAGTATTTCATATTATGGCGGGATACCTTACCGCTGCGGCAGAAGTTGGAGATCTCATACTGACGGTAGTTATGTGCCTTCAGCACACGGACCGTCTCCATATACATTGCCGCCTGGGTATCGTCATCTGCAAGGTCACAGGACGCCCGGAGCTCATAAAGAGGTGTGCCCTCCTCCAGGGTCAGACCGTAGCAGCTTATATGCTCCGGAGCTAACCGCAGCACATTTTCAAGCGTCCGCACCCAGTCCTCCACCGTCTGTCCCGGCAGTCCGTACATCAGATCCAGTGACAGATTCCGGTAGCCTGCCTTGCGGATGCGCTGTACCGCCTCCACCGCCTGGGCATAGGTATGGGGTCTTCCCAGCTTCTCCAGAATCTCGTCATCGTCACACTGGACACCCAGGCTCACCCGGTTAAAGCCCTCACTTCGCAGCCGCTTCAAAAGCCGGTCATTGATGGAATCGGGATTTGCCTCAAAGGTGATCTCTGCTGCGTTGGATACATCAAAGCTTCTGCGGATCTCCGACAGGATCTGCGCCAGACCCTCCGGTCCCAACAGGCTGGGTGTGCCGCCGCCGAAATACACCGTATCCACCACATACTCCGGTGCACGCTGTCCTGCTTCCCGGATATGGCGGCAGACCGCATCCATATACCGGTCCATCACCCGCGTCTCCCTGGTGGTCACGGAGTAAAAGTCACAATACCGGCACTTGCTGCGGCAGAAGGGAATGTGCACATAGATGCCCAAAGGGGTTTTATTGTTGCGTGAAAGAAATGGCATAGTTGTCTCCAATTTAATTGATAATTGAAAGTTGCGCTGTCAATTCTCAACTGTCAACTGAATATTAGTCTTCGTCTAATTTCAGGACAGCCATAAAGGCTTCGGAGGGGACGGACACAGTGCCGAAGGTACGCATACGCTTTTTACCCTCCTTCTGCTTTTCCAGCAGCTTCTTCTTACGGGTGATATCGCCGCCGTAGCACTTGGCAAGCACATCCTTACGCAGGGCCTTGATGGTCTCACGGGCAATGATCTTGCCGCCGATGGCTGCCTGCACAGGGATCTCAAACTGGGCACGGGGAATGTTGTCCTTCAGCTTTTCACAGATCTTCCGGGCACGGGGGTAGGCATTGTCTGCAAAGAGGATGAAGCTCAGTGCATCCACCACCTCGCCGTTGAGAAGAATATCCAGCTTCACAAGGCGGCTGGGACGGTAACCGATGAGCTCATAGTCCAAAGAGCCGTAGCCACGGGTACGGGATTTCAGTGCATCGAAGAAATCATAAATGATCTCATTCAGGGGCATTTCATAATGCAGCTCCACCCGGTTTGCGTCCAGATAGGACATATTCTTAAACTCGCCCCGGCGGGAGGTGGCAAGCTCCATCATATTGCCCACATACTCCTGGGGTGCGATCAGGCTGATCTTTACATAAGGCTCCTCCGCCAGCTGGATGTCCATAGGATCCGGATAGTCCAGAGGGTTGTCCACCATCAGCACTTCGCCGGTATTTTTGGTGATGCGGTACACAACATTGGGTGCGGTGGTGATCAGGTCCAGATTGTATTCCCGCTCCAGACGCTCCTGAATGATCTCCATATGCAGAAGACCCAAAAAACCACAGCGGAAGCCAAAGCCAAGGGCAATGGAGCTTTCCAGCTCATAGGACATAGAGGCATCGTTCAGCTTCAGCTTTTCCAGTGCCTCCCGAAGGTCCTGATACTTTGCGCCGTCGGCAGGATAGACACCGGAATACACCATCGGCTGCACAGGACGGTAGCCGGGCAACGGTTCTTTGGCACCGTTCTCCAGGGTGGTGATGGTGTCACCCATCTGGGTATCTGCAACCGTCTTGATGGAAGCGGTGATATAGCCTACCTCACCGGCACCCAGTCCGTCCCGGGGCACAAGACCGGCGGGACTCATCGTGCCTACCTCCACCACCTTATAAACAGCACCGGTGGCCATCATTTTAATGTCCATACCCGCACGGACCGCACCCTGCTTGATCCGGGTGTAAACCACAACGCCGCGGTAGGAATCGTACTGGCTGTCAAAGATCAGTGCCTGCAGAGGTGCTTCCCGGTCACCCTCGGGGGCAGGCACTTCCTTTACGATCATCTCCAGCACAGCGTGGATATTGATGCCGTTTTTCGCGGAGATCTCCGGGCTGTCCTCGGCGGGGATACCGATAATATCCTCCACCTCCGCCTTCACCTCCGCAGGACGGGCAGAGGGCAGGTCGATCTTATTGATCACCGGCAGCACCTCAAGTCCCGCATCCACCGCAAGGTAGGTATTGGCAAGGGTCTGTGCCTCCACACCCTGGGAGGCATCCACCACCAGCACCGCGCCCTCACAGGCGGCAAGGCTGCGGCTGACCTCATAGTTAAAGTCCACATGACCCGGTGTGTCAATAAGGTTCAGTGCATAGGTCTCTCCGTCGTCGGCAGTATAGTTCAGCTGCACCGCCGTTGCCTTGATGGTGATGCCACGCTCCTGCTCCAGCTCCATAGAATCCAGGATCTGCTCACTTTTCTGCCGGTTGTCCACTGCATTGCACTCCTCCAGCAGGCGGTCCGCCAAAGTGGACTTACCGTGGTCGATATGGGCAATGATGGAAAAGTTTCTGATTTTATTCAAGTCGGTCATATTCGACATCCTTTCAAGCTCCATATTATGTTATTATACAGAATATTTGGCAAATTGTAAACTGTATCTTTTTGTGAGATTTCGGGAATAATGACCCTGACAGCGACAAAAAACCGCATTTTTTGAAAAATATTTTATTTACCCCTTGTCGAATTCCCAAAACAAGGCTATAGTCTAGAGGAATTTACATAGGACAGAGAGGTTTTTATCAGTATGAGCACGAAAAAGAACGCTAAAAATACAGAAGATCTGCAGGCCGCTCTGCAGGCCCTGATCGCCAAGGGCCGCAAGGAGGGCATCATCCGTGCCACAGAGCTCAACGCCATTCTGGAAAAAATGGACACCACCCCCGAGAAGATCGACGAGATCTACGACCGGCTGGATGCTATGAACATTCAGGTCTCCAGTGACCAGGATCTGGATCTGGGTGATGACCTGGATGTGGTCCTCGCCGACGATCTGGGGGATGACATCGACCTGAGCTCCGTGGAGGACGAAGAACTGGTCGACCCTGTGGATCTTGCTGCAGAATACAATCTGGATGACCCTGTGCGTATGTATCTGAAGGAGATCGGTCAGATCCGTCTGCTTTCCGCTGAGGAAGAGGTGGAGCTGGCAAAGCGTGTTTCCGAGGGTGATCAGGCTGCCAAGAACAAGCTTACCGAGGCCAACCTGCGTCTGGTGGTCTCCATTGCAAAGAAATACTCCGGCCGGGGCCTGCACATTCTGGATCTGATCCAGGAGGGCAACACAGGTCTGATCCGCGCCGTGGACAAATTTGACTGGACAAAGGGAAACAAATTCTCTACATATGCCACCTGGTGGATCCGGCAGGCCATCACCCGCGCTATTGCGGATCAGGCCCGTACCATCCGCGTACCGGTGCATATGGTGGAGGTCATTAACAAGGCCACCCGCTGCAACCGCAAGCTGGTGCAGGAGCTGGGCCGTGAGCCCACGGTGGACGAGATCGCAGCAGAGCTGGGTCTGCCTGTGGAGAAGATCATTGAGGCAACCCGCACCGCTGCCGACACCCTTTCTCTGGACACCCCTGTGGGTGACGAGGAGGACACCTCCATCGGCTCCTTCGTGGAGGACGAGCGCACCCCCGGTCCTGCAGATGCCACCTCCAACGCGCTGCTTGCCGAGGCACTGAAGGAAATCCT
>JAZNZZ010000139.1:0-12143 GCA_045595205.1 Faecousia sp. | reverse complement strand
CACATACTTGTAGGTACAGATCTCATCCAGACCCATAGGACCGCGGGCGTGAAGCTTCTGGGTGGAGATGCCGATCTCACAGCCGAGACCGAACTCACCGCCGTCGGTGAAGCGGGTGGAGCAGTTTACATACACAGCGGCGCTGTCCACCACGCGGGTGAACCGATCTGCCACGGCGGTGTCCTTTGTGACGATGCACTCACTGTGACCGGTGGAATGCAGGGCAATGTGGGCCATTGCCTGCTGAGCATCCTCCACAACACCCACAGAGAGGATGTAATCCAGATGCTCCGTGTCAAAATCCTGAGCCGTTGCAGGAGTGCCGGGAATCACTGCGGCAGCAGCCTTGTCCAGCCGCAGCTCCACAGGGTTTACCGCCCGGTCAGTGACCAGCCGCTTGTGTACCTTGGGGAGAAATTCCGCTGCAATGTCCTTGTGCACCAGCAGGCACTCTGCGGCATTGCACACAGAGGGACGGCTGGTTTTTGCGTTTTCAAGAATGTTAAGTGCCATCTCCTGATCGGCAGAGGCATCTACGAAAATGTGGCAAATACCGGTGCCGGTCTGAATGCAGGGGACCTTTGCACCCTCGGTGCAGGCTTTGATCAGACCTGCGCCGCCTCTGGGGATCAGAAGGTCCACATAGCCAACGGCCTCCATCAGCTCCTTTACGCTGCCGCGGGTGGTATCCTGCACCAGCTGCACCAGATCAGGGGAAAGACCCACAGCGGTCAGGCCCTCCTGCATTGCCTTTACAATGGCGTTGGCAGAGAGGAAAGCATCACTGCCGCTTCGCAGCACACAGGCAGAGCCTGCCTTCACCGCAAGGGCGGCGGCATCAGAGGTCACATTGGGACGGCTCTCGTAAATAATGGCGATCACGCCTACAGGCACACCCACCCGGTCGATGACGATGCCGTTGGGGCGCTCTACACGGCTGCGTACCCGACCCACCGGGTCCGGCAGCTGCACCACCTGACGGATACCCTCTGCCATACCGTAAATGCGGCCTTCCGTAAGGGCAAGCCGGTCCAGCATAGACAGGGACAGATGATCCCTGGCTTTTTCCATATCCTTTGCATTTTCAGCCAAAATATTTTCGTAGTTTGCGACCAAAGCATCTGCCATTGCAAGCAATGCCTTGTTTTTAAGCTCCGTTTCCACCGCAGCCAGCGTGGGGGCAGCTTTCTTTGCGGCGGTGAGGATGTCCATCGTAGTCATATTATTCGCTCCTTCCCACAAAACGGGTGCCGATGCTCTTGCCCTCCAGCAGGGCATACAGTGCCTCCGGCTGCTGACCGTTGGCAATGATCATATCGATGCCGGCCTCTGTGGCGAGCTGTGCCGCCTTCAGCTTGGTGGCCATACCGCCGGAGCCAAGGGCAGAGCCGGTGCCACCTGCCAGAGACAGGATCTCGGGGGTGATGGCCTTGACCTCGGGGATCAGGGTGGCATTGGGATCCACACGGGGGTCAGCGGTGTAAAGACCGTTAATATCAGAAAGCAGCACCAGAAGGTCCGCTTTCACAAGCCTTGCAACGATGGCGGAGAGACTGTCATTTTCACCGATGGTGGTGTGGATGCCGATCTCATCAATGGCAACTGCATCGTTTTCATTTACAACAGGCAGTGCGCCCCAGCCAAGCAGCTTTTCCAGGGTGTCGTGGACATAGGCGCTGCGGCGCTTGTCCTGAATATCCTCTGCAGTCAGGAGGATCTGGGCAACGGTGTGGTTGTACTCGGCAAAAAGCTTGTCGTATGTATACATCAGCTCACACTGACCTACAGCAGCTGCGGCCTGCTTTCCGGGCATATCCTCAGGTCTGCCGGGAAGACCCAGCTTGCCAACACCCATACCGATAGCGCCGGAGGAGACCAGTATTACCTCACAGCCTGCATTTTTCAAATCACTGAGCACCTTGCAAAGCAGCTCTACGCGGCGGATATTCAGCCGTCCGCCGGCGTGGGCAAGGGTGGAGGTGCCCACCTTGATCACAATACGCATAAAGATCCCTCGTTTCTATACAAACATACTGTAATTATACTACATATTCCCAAGGGAATCAATATAAAAATAACGGCATATCCCAATGCGCGATTTTCAGTTTACCGCTCCGAATACCGTGTCATTCTGAGAACCCTGAGCGCAGTCGAAGGGGACGAAGAATCTCCGCCCGTAATGCGTATCATTTAAGCTGGGGATTCTTCGCTTTGCTCAGAATGACAGGAAGATAAATACGAATTTAAAACCGGCGCTGCGGTCGCAGCGCCGGAGCGTATCATTTTGCAGGCTTGTACAGCAGAAAGCCTACCAGCATAATGGCAATAAATACGGCAAGATACCATACGCAGGCAATGCCGTGGCTGAAGATACAGGCAATGATCATAAAGATGCTGCCGCAGAGGGCGAGCGCCGGCATAATGAACCGGCGGATCAGATCCTGATCCTTTGCCTTTACCATCCACATAATGAGAATGGGCAGGTACATCAGGTAGACGGTTATAATAGGAAGCTCTGTGGAATCGAAAACAAACGGTCCGGTCCAGGTCTGGGCAAGGTTGGAAAGATAGAAGTATAAAAACCAGACTGCGGTCACCAGCAGGGCAAACACACCGGAGTTGGCGGGCATATTGGTCTTGCTGTCCACCTGAGAGAAGACCTCGGGCGCAGGCCCTTCACCCCGGGCAGCAAGGGAATACATACACCGGGTGCAGCCCAGCATCAGACCGTTGGTGGTGCCGAGGCAGGAGATGGCGATAAACAGATTCAGAATGTTGCCAAAGATACCGCCAAAAATATTGGTGAAGGCCACGGGAGCACCCACATCCACCAGCTCCTGCAGGGTAGCACCGCCGGCAACACCCACAAAATACAGCAGATATACGGCAATGATCACGATGCCGCCCAGCACCAGTGCTGTGGGAAGGTTCTTTTTGGAGTCCTTGATCTCGGCATTGACAGAGGTGGCAATGATCCAGCCCTCGTAGGCAAAGGCGGTGGCACATACGGCGGTGAACAGGGGATTGGAGGAGACATTTTCCACCTTTGCCACGGTGGTCATATTCTCCTGCAGTGTGCCGTTGGTGAGACCGAAGATCAGACCCACGACAGCCATCAGTCCCAGAGGGATCAGCTTGATCACTGTGGTGGTGGTCTGGAATTTGCCTGCCAGTCTGGGGGAAAGGGTATTTATTGCATACACGGCGCACAGGTAGAACAGCGCCAGCGCAAGGCACTCAGGACCCAGGAGGCAGCCACCCTCTGCGGCGGGGATCAGCAGGGGGAAATCCGGCTTTACGGACACGATAAACTCCAGGGTATAGCGGGCAGAGAGCCACGCCAGTGCCGAGGTCATACCGGGGAAATAGATGGTGGCGGAAAACCAGCCCATAAAATAGCCGTACCGGGGACCCACGGTGGCCTCGGCATAATCCACAAGACCGTTGACCTTTTCAAATTTCTGCCCCATAAAGGAGAAGGTCAGAAGACACACCAGCATGATCGCACCGCCAATGAGCCAGGCAATGATGCCAAGGGGCATATTGCCGCCGGTTTTCTGTAAAATATTCTGCGCCTTAAAGAAGACGCCGGAGCCGATCACGATACCCACCACCATACAGATGGCGGTAAACAGACCGTACTTCCGTTCCAGTTTGTTACCCATAATGTTCCTCATTTCCGTTGGATTACCCCTATATTACTACAAAACGGTGGTGCTTGTCAACTTTGGGTGAAAGGAGAGGGGAAACAGGTGTTTTGGTTCTTAAAGGAATCTTAAGGAAGGAGTGTCTTTATTCTTAAATATATCTCTGCTATAATAAGCCCATAAGGAGGGAGCGCCTGTGTACAACATTCTGATCTGCGATGACCAGCCGGACATCGTCAGTGCACTGAAAATATATCTTGCCCCGGAGGGGTACGGCCTTTATACTGCGGAAAACGGTCTTGAGGCGGTGGAGCTGGTAAAGACCCGGGACATCCATCTTGTGCTGCTGGATATTATGATGCCGAAAATGGATGGGATCACTGCCATTGCAAAGATCCGGGAGTTTTCCAATATTCCCATTATCCTGCTCACCGCCAAGGCGGAAAGTGAGGATATGGTGCTGGGACTGAATGTGGGTGCAGATGACTATGTCACCAAGCCCTTTGTCCCTGTGGAGGTGCTGGCACGGGTGCGAAGCCAGCTTCGCCGGTATCGGCTGCTGGGAAGCTGCCCGGAAACCCCGGACGAGATCCTGCTGGGGGCGGTGTCTCTGAACGATAAAACAAAGACAGTGACTGTGGACGGAGCGCCGGTGTCCCTTACCCCCATAGAATACAGCATTCTGAAGCTTTTGATGAGCAATTCCGGCAAGGTCTATACTGCAAAGGAGATCTATGAGGAGGTGTGGGGCGCACCCTCTCTGGGCAGCGAAGGTGCTGTGGCGGTGCATATCCGGCATATCCGCGAGAAGATCGAGATCGACCCCTCCTCGCCCCGCTACCTGAAGGTGGTCTGGGGACAGGGGTACAAAATGGAAGGAGGCGCAAAATGAGATACAACGGTTTTGTAAAGAGTATAGCCTTCATACTGGCAGCGATCACACTTGCACTTGCAGTATGCAGCGGCGCAGGGATCGTGTTTTCCGTGGGTGCAGGTCTGTACGGACAGAATTATGACAGCTGGTACAAAGAATACCGGGAGGAAGAGGCGGAACGCCTTGCAACGGCACTGGCAGAGAGCTATGCCACACGGTCTCTGGGCGGCTTTACCAGGCAGGAGCAGCAAACCATCGGCTGGGGCAATGATCCCCGGGACATCGGTATGTGGCGGGACCTGACAGAGGGCAGCTGGTGCTATGTCATAATAAAAGGCAATCTTGTATGCGAAACAAGCTTTGAAAAAAGCTTTGAGGGACAGGAAAAGTACCGCTTTACTATGACGGTGCAGTATCCGAAAAAAGCCACCGCCAACGAGGAATGGGATCGTTCCTATTATATCTATTCCAACCATTCCAATGAGGGGGAGTGGTCCGCAGAGCCCACGGTGGCATATGATAACGAGCGATGCGTCTATACCCGTATGGAGGAGAGCCCGGAGTATGCCGTGACGGTATACTTTAAGGAGGATGCCATTACCCGGTATAACAACATTTCCCTGCAGGTGTGCAGGCTTCTGATACAGATGCAGTATATTCTCGTCGGCGTACTGGCAGGAAGCATTCTGGTGGCGGCACTGTGCCTGCTGTGGCTGCTGCGGATGGCAGGAAAGACGGAGAAGGCGTCTCCCGTGCGTCCCGGCGGATTGAACCGGCTGCCGCTGGATCTTTACGGCGCGGCACTGGCAGGGAGCTGTGCGGTACTGCTGACCTATGCAGTGGAGCTTACAGAGGAGATCCTTTACCGCGCGCCCTTTGCAGATCCCCTGTGGCTGATCCTTGTTGCCCTTATGGTGCTGGGTGCAGCCCTGTGTGTGACTGCCTTCCTCTTTGCGCTGACGGCACAGGGAAAGCAGGGCATTCGTGCTGTATGGGAGCGTTCTGTCATCGGCTGGTGCTGCGGGAAGCTGTGGCTGGTACTGCGCTGGTGTTTTAAAGCGTTATGTAAACTATTTGGTCTGCTGCCGATCATATGGCGGTATCTGCTGGTGGCAGCGGCAATGGCGGTCATACCGGCTTTTCTGGGGCTTCTGTGCATTGCCGGTCACGGGATCGTAAGAGGCTTCTGGATGCTGGTCTTCTTTGGAAGTATTTGTGCCGATGTGGGGATCGTGCTTTACGGCGCTTATGCCTTCGGCACACTGCTGCGGGGCGCGGAAAAGCTGGCCTCCGGCGCGCTTCAGACCAAGGTCTCCACGGCATTTCTGATCGGCGCCTACAGAAAATGCGGCGAGGATCTCAATGCCCTGGGTGAGGTGTCCCTTGTGGCGGCGGAAAAGCAGCTGAAGTCCGAGCGGATGAAGGCGGAGCTGATCACCAATGTGTCCCACGATATTAAGACCCCCCTGACCTCGGTGATCAATTACATCGATCTTCTCCAAAAGGCGGAGAACGATGCTCAGCGGGAGGAATATCTGCAGGTGCTGGACCGGCAGTCCCAACGGCTGAAAAAGCTCATTGACGATCTGATGGATATGAGCAAGGCAAGCACCGGGAATCTGCCTGTGGAGGTGACCACCCTGGACGCGGTGGAGGTCATCAATCAGGCATTGGGAGAGTTCTCCGACAAAATGGCGGCACAGTCCCTTTCTGTGGTGTTTACACCGCCGGCAGGACCGGTCCCTGTGCAGGCAGACGGCAAGCTGACCTGGCGGGTGATGAGCAACATTTTAAGCAATGTGGTAAAATATGCCCTTCCCGGTACCCGGGTGTATGTGGATGTGCAGCAAGGGGAGGATACGGTGTCCGTCAGCTTTAAGAACATTTCCGGTGAGCCTTTGAATGTATCGGCCCAGGAGCTGATGGAGCGCTTTGTCCGTGGAGATGCCTCCCGAAATACGGAGGGCAGCGGTCTGGGACTGAACATTGCCCAGAGCCTGATGCAGCTGCAAAAGGGCAGCCTGCAGCTGGTGGTGGACGGTGACCTGTTCAAGACCATCCTCACCTTCCCGGCGAAATAAGAAGAAAGGTGCCCCTGTGTTCGGAATAATGTAGGGACCGGCCTCCCGGACGGTCCTGACGAAGAAGGACAGCTGCAAATGCCAATTTGTTGATTGAAATACCGTGTCATTCTGAGGACCCTGAGCGTAGTCGAAGGGGACGAAGGATCTCCGCCCAAAATGCGTACAATTTAAGATGGGGATTCTTCGCTTTGCTCAGAATGACAGAAAGATAAGCTTTGCTAAAAAAGACCCGGAAGAGAACGATACGCTCTTCCGGGTCGGTTCTGTTTTATTATTCTTCTTCCAAAGCCATAACCTTGCTGATCCGGCGCACATGGCGCTCACCGTGGGAGAACTGGGTGTTCAGCCAGGTGTCCACGATCTCCAGTGCCAGCAGCTCACCGGTCACAGCTGCACCGATAGCCATCACATTGGTGTCGTTGTGCTCCCGGGTCATCCGGGCGGACATCACATCGGACAGGAGGGCGCAGCGGATGCCCTTGATCTTGTTGGCGGAAATGGAAGCGCCGATGCCGGTGGTGCAAAGGACAATGCCCTTGTCGCACTCTCCGGAAGCTACGGCACGGGCAGCAGGTGCGGCGAAATCAGAATAGTCGCAGCTGTCCAGGGTGTCTGTGCCGAAATTTACCATAGTATGACCCTGCGCGGTCAGATGGGCGATGATGGCATTTTTCAGTGCCAGAGCGCCGTGGTCGCAGGCGATCGCGATCTTCATATAGGATCCTCCAAAAGTTAAGTGATGATCATACCACCGTTCACAGGGAGCACCTGTCCGGTGACAAATTCTGCATCGGCAAGGTAGAGCATTGCCTTTGCAATATCCTCCGGTACGCCGTTGCGGCCTACCAGGGTTTCCTGACGCAGGGACTCCAGGGTGGATGCATCCAGATCATTGCACATATCGGTGAGAATTACACCGGGGGCAATGCAGTTGACGCGGATACCGCTGGGCCCCAGCTCCTGTGCCATTGCCTTGGACATAGCGATCACCGCACCCTTTGTAGCGGAGTAAGCCACCTCGCAGGAGGAGCCTACCTGTCCCCACATGGAGCTGACGGTGATGATGCAGCCCTTTTGCTTTTCCAGGAAAAAGGGGGTTGCGGCATTGACACAGTTAAAAATGCCCTTTACATTCACATCGAAAAAGCGGTCCCACTGTGCTTCTGTGGTCTGGCTCATAAGACTGTAGCCGGCAATGCCTGCGTTGCAGATAAGGATGTCCAGCTCGTCCAGCTGAGAAAAGGCAGCCTTTACTGCATTTCCGTCTGCCACATCGCAGCAGATGGGGACAGCACCGGTCTCGTCTGCCACGGCTTTTGCAGCGGCGTGCGCTTTTTCGTAAAGGAAGAATACCCGGTCACCCCGGCGGGCGAAGGACCGGACGGCGGCAGCGCCGATGCCGCGGGAGCCGCCGGTGATCAGGACAGTTGACATAGGGCAGCTCCTCGAATTATCTTCTGCGGCTCTTTGTGCGGTGGTCGGAATACTGACGGATGGAAGAGATCTTGCTGTCAGATTCAGACATAAAGGCCTTCAGCCTCTCTTCAAACAGCTGGTCGGCTGTCTTGGGCGCAGGGGGAGGTGTAGGTGCCATTCGGGCAGCGGGTCTGGGTGCAGAATTGCCCTCTCTGCGAGGTGCGAAGCTGCGGTTGTTTTCACGCTGGGGCTTGGGCTCCAAACGCTTGATGGAAAGATTGCATTTGCCGTTCTCGATGCCGATGACCATAACTTTCACATCCTGACCTTCGGTCAGGTGCTGGCGCACATCGCTGACATAGGTGTTGGCCACCTCTGAGATATGTACCAGTCCGGTCTTGCCTTCGGGCAGGCTGATGAACGCGCCGAAATTGGTAATGGATTTGACTTTGCCCTCTAAAATTGCTCCTACGGTTAACTCCATGTTTTGATTGTTTCCTCCAATATTAGTTTGCCGGTGTAAACACCACAGTGTCCGGATCTACCAGACCGAAATAATCCTCCGCCAGTGCCTTGTTGCCCTCCACAGAGCCCATACCGTCGATTTTTTCCTCATACTCGCGGTTTTCCTGCTCCAGAGCGGCGGCCTTTTCCCGTGCCTCGGCTGTGGCGGCGTTTGCGCTGCGGATGCCGAAGGTCAGGGTCAGAAGGACAGCGGTGGTCACCACCAGAGTTGCCAGCACGATGCACTTTGTCTGCAGTGAGGTGCGGCAAAATACCACACGGGTCCGGCCGAAGGGGGTTTGTTTCTTCGCCATTTGGGGTACCTCCATCCTTGTTTTTGCGGAAATCACACTTTATTGTAACCTTTCTTTTTTTTACTTGCAAGAGAAATTTGCAAAAATTTTGAAATTTTTTCACAAAAAAGCGGAAAGGCGCAAAAATCAGCCTCCAAAAGGCATCAAAAAGGGGGCGGGTCAGCCTTCCGACGGTTCTGTCCCAGAGAAGAATGCCTATGGGTAAGGACAGACTGCAGCCAAGACGAATGTCTCCTCCGCAGATCTTAAAGCTGTAGTAAAGCCAGACCCACCCTGCCGCGGGAACGAAAAGCAGATCGGAAAGGAGGGTGTGCCGGGGGCGGAGGGGGCGCAGGAAGCCGTAGTAAATTCCAAGAAAGCACCCCAGAGCCAGTCCCGAAAAGAACCACCGGAAGGCGGTGGCGGGGGAGGTCATTTAAAAAGACGGCTCCAGAAGCCGCCGGCGGGGCGGGGTTCTTCGTAGAAAAGGGCAGAAATGTGCCCATCCACTGCCACCTGCCCTCCCTCCAGAGAAAGGGTCTTAAGCACCAGCTCCTGCCCCTGTACCTCCAAAATCCCCAGTCCCGTACGCAGCACAACGGCAGTGTCGTCAAAACGGAGCACCTCCGTCACCCCGGTCATCGTGAGGACTTTGCGCTCGTTCAGTGTCAGCTTGTGGGGAAGCTGTATATTCTCCATTGTGATCACCTCAAAACAGGATATGCAGATCTCCTGCGGGGTAGACCGATTGACAGAAAGACACCTTGGGGGTATACTATATAAGATCGGGGGGATGGATATGCAGCTTGCTTCGGCACCGCTGGGAGAGCTGTCCGGGCACGAAGCCGGACGGCGGCTTTTGAAGAAAATGTATGAGCAGTACACGGGAAAGCCAATGCCAAGCATCCTGACGGAAAAATTGGGAAAGCCTTATTTTGCGGACAAAAGCCTGCACTTTTCCATTTCCCATACAAAGCGCCGGGTATTTTGCGCCATTTCCCAAGCGCCCATCGGCATCGATGCGGAGGAGCGGGACAGGGACATCGACCTGCGCCTGAGCGAAAAGATCCTGTCGGAATCGGAAAAGCGCCGCTATGAAAAAGCGGAAAACAAACAGGAGACCCTTTTGCGGTTCTGGGTGCTGAAGGAAGCTTCTGCAAAGCTTACGGGTCGCGGCTTGGGAAAAACCTGCTGGAACACGGACTTTTCCCCCGACGATCCCCGAATCACCGTAATGGATAATTGCTATCTTGCAATCATTGAAGAATAAACACCAATTTATCGCGCTGTAGGGAATGCATATATGCATTCCGCATTGCCGCAGGCAATGGTGATTTGCTTCGCAAATCACGCGGGCGATTGATAATCGCCCCTACAATGTCATTCGATAGACTGAACGATAAATACGAATTTGAATCAGGAGAAATAAAGCTATGCTGTTTGACACCCACGCACATATGAACGATCCTTGCTTTGATGAGGACCGGGAGGCGGTTTTGCTGTCCCTGAAGGATAAGGGCGTAGAATTTATGATGAATGTTGGCTGCTGCCGGGAATCCTCCCGGGACTGCGTGGCAATGGCGGAAAAATACCCCTTCGTCTATGCCTCTGTGGGCACCCACCCGGATGCCGCCGATGAGGTAAACGAAGAGGTGCTGGAGGAGTACCGTAAGCTGGTGGCAGAGTGCCCCAAGGTCCGCGCCATCGGTGAGATCGGTCTGGACTACTATTATGAGACGATTCCCCGTGAGATCCAGCAAAAGGCATTCCGTATGCAGATGGAGCTGGCGCGGGAGCTGAAAATGCCCGTCATCGTCCACGAGCGCAATGCCCACGATGACGGAATGCGTATTGCCAAGGAATTTAAGGATGTGACCGGCGTATTCCATTGCTATTCCGGCTCTGCGGAAATGGCGCGGCAGCTGGTGGATATGGGGTGGTATATCGGCTTTACCGGAGTGCTGACCTTCAAAAATGCCCGCAAAGCCGTGGAGACCGCCGAAAGAATCCCGTTGGACCGGATCGTACTGGAGACCGACTGTCCCTTTATGGCGCCCGAGCCCTTCCGTGGCAAGCGTAACGACCCCGGCTACCTGTACCGTATGGCAGAGCGCCTTGCGGAGATCCGCGGCATCACCGTGGAGGAAGTCCACGAGGCAACCATGGCAAATGCCAAACGGCTGTACCGGATCTAATTGAGAGTTGAGAGTTGAGAGTTGAGAGTTGAGAGTTGAGAGTTTCGGAAATTCTCAACTCTCAACTATCAACTCTTACTTCTCAACTTGTTCCGGGTTGTTTTTTCGGATGGCGGCAACCAGACGGTCAACAAAGGCCCACACCGGGGGCTCCAGCCACTTGTCGTAGAGGATGCACATATAAAGTGCCTGATGCCAGTTTTCAATGGGGAGAAAACGAATGTCCTCCCGAACCTGCACGCAGTCATCGGGGATCACGCAAATGCCCACACCCTCAGCTACCAGATCCAGCGCCGCCTGGGCGGTGTTCACGGTGCAGACGATATGCTCATCGGCGGGAAGACCGCTGGCCCACTGTCCGAAGCTGTTTTCCATATCGTAGTTAAACACGATCTGGGTCTCCCGGGACAGCTGCTGCGGAGTCAGAATGTCACGGTGGGCAAGAGGGTGTCCGGCGGGCAGTGCGGCATAGAAGTTCCGGCGGCACAGCTTGCGGAAATGCAGGGTCCTGTCCCGGTCGGTGGTGTCCACGATGGCCATATCCAGCTTTTCCTGCCGCACCAGATCCATCAGATCCTCGGCGGAGCTTTCCGTCAGCCGGAACCGGATGCGCTCATTTTGCTGCAGGTAAGCGGCGATCTCCCGGGAAACGGTGCCGCTGACTGTGCCGGATACCACACCCATACGGATCAGCACCGGGGCGCTGACCTTGCTCTCCCGAAGGGTCATAGAGGCGGTGTTCAATTCTTTAAGAGCTGCATCCACCTTTTCCTGATAGTACCGTCCTTCTTCTGTGAGCCGGATGTTCCGTCCCACCTTTTCAAAAAGCCGGATGCCCCCCAGCTCGTCCTCCAGATGGTGGATGGCGCTGGAAAGGGAGGGCTGGGAAATGCCTAACCGCGCCGCAGCCAAAGTATAATGCTCCACCTGCGCCAAAACGGAAAAATACCGAAGATAATTGTAATTCATACCGTCCTCCAAAAATCCCGGTTTATCGATCCATTGGCTCGATAAACAGTTGAGAGTTCAGAGTTGAGAGTTCAGAGTTAATGTGTGTCGCAAAGCGACTATTTTAATCATTTTCCGCAGGAAAATACCACAATTCTCAACTCTCAATTCTCAATTCTCAA
>JAZNZZ010000138.1:0-10569 GCA_045595205.1 Faecousia sp. | reverse complement strand
GCTGGAAACCATAATGAATACCAAACAGGACAGACCCTTCACAGCTGCCACGGAAGTACTGGGGCTGCTGATCGCATATGAACTGATCCAGGAGGCAGGTATCCATCTGCCTCAGGCAATCGGACAGTCAGTCTCTGTGATCGGCGGGATCGTGGTGGGTACTGCGGCAGTGGAAGCCGGTCTGGTTTCACCGCTTACACTGATCGCTGTTTCAATTGCCGGTGTATGCGGATTTGTGCTTCCAAACCGCGATCTTGCCAACGCGGTTCGCGTGTGGCGCTTTATTATTGTACTGTTGAGCGCTGTGGCAGGACTGTACGGAGTACTGGCAGGGGTGCTGATCCTGCTTATTCATTTGTCAGGCTTGAAGAGTCTGGGCGTAAACTACCTGTCACCAACCGGCAGGATCCTGCGTACCCGATTGGTAAAAAATAAATATCGGAGCGAGCAGCTTCATCCAAAGGACAGGAGAAATCAACATTGAGAAAAATTCTTTATGCTGCCATTCTGGTGGCACTTATTTTTGCCCCTGTGAAAAGACAGGAGGTACGAAAGCTTTTGCCGATCCGTGCAGTTGCAGTCTACCGTTCTCAGGGGCTGATCACATTGGAAACGGACACGGAGCATAAGGGGCAGGGAAAAAGCGTAGAAGCGGCGATAATGGAGCTGAAAAAGAATACACCTGCGGTTGTATATTTGGATACCGCTGAGTTTCTTCTTGTATCGAAAGAAGCTGAGGAGGTGATCCCGCAGCTGGCTAACTATTTTAAACCCCGCGTAAAGGTGTGCATTTGTGAGGCGGAAGGGGATGTGGAAACAGCTGCGGAATATGCAGATGTGCACGGCACGATTACAGAATTGCGCCACTGGAGGACAAAATGATCAAAGCGGCTTTCGTTTGCAGGTGTGTTTTTAGCTTTTCTCACTATTGACCCTATGAAAATATATTGTATAATTATATATTATATTTTTATCGTGGGGGAACAGTATGCTATCGCAGGATATGTTGAAGCTTGGACAACACCGTTCAGTGATCCGGGAGATATTTGAATACGGCAATCAGCGCAGACGGGAGATCGGTACGGAAAATGTTCTGGACTTCAGCCTGGGAAATCCCAGCGTTCCCACCCCCGAGGTCGTATCTGAATCGTTGAAGGAATTGATCGAGACCGTTCCTGCGGCAGAGCTTCACGCCTATACATCTGCCGCCGGCGATTTGGATGTTCGGAATGCAGTTGCAGAGCATATTTGTGATCGATTCGGTGTTCCTGCCCTTGGAAAGCATATTTATATGACTGTTGGTGCAGCTGCTTCTCTGGCAATTTCTCTCAAGGCACTGGTGGAGCCCGGAGATGAGGTAATTGCTGTTACACCCTATTTCCCGGAATATAAGGTCTTTGCAGAAAGTGCCGGTGCGAGATTTACTGTTGTGCAGAGTGCGGAAGGGTCTTTGCAGATCGATGGGAATGCGCTTAAGAAAGCTGTGAATGAAAATACAAAAGCAGTGATCATCAATTCACCCAACAACCCTTCCGGTGTTGTCTATAACCGTGGATCCATAGAAGTATTGGCTGATGTTTTAAAAGAAGCTTCTGAGAAATATGGTCACAGGATCTTTATTATATGTGATGAGCCTTACCGGGAGCTGGCTTACGACGGTGTCTATGTACCGTATATACCCAAGTTTTATGCGGATACGATCGTTTGCTATTCTTACAGTAAGTCCCTGTCACTGCCGGGAGAGCGAATCGGTTACATATTTGTTTCCTCCGGGATGAAGGATGCAGATTTGGTTTTTGATGCTGTTTGCGGTGCAGGCCGAGCCCTTGGTTATGTTTGTGCACCCTCCCTGTTTCAAAGACTGGTAAAAAAGTGCGTGGATGTTCTGCCGGATCTTACTGTATACGATGAAAACAGAAAGCTTTTGTATAAAGCTCTGACAGATTCCGGGTTTGAAGTCGTATATCCCGACGGTGCGTTCTATCTTTTCTTAAAAGCTCCTATTTCAGATGCCTATGCATTTTGCGAAAAGGCAAAGGAGTATGAGCTGCTGCTTGTGCCCGGCGATGATTTTGGCTGTCCCGGATATGTGCGGATCGCATATTGTGTTACCAATCGACAGGTTTTGGCAAGCTTGCCTGCTTTTCGAAAGCTTGCACAGTTTTACATAGGAGAATGAGAATTATGGATGGTTTGCAGGAAGCCAGAAAGATCATTAATGAAGTAGATGCACAGATGGCGGAGTTGTTCGTCCGCCGGATGGAGGCAGCGGAGCTGGTTGCCGACTATAAAAAGGAGCACGGTCTGCCAATTTTGGATGCAGCCCGGGAAGAGGAAGTGATCCGCAACGGCGCAGAGCGGATCTCTCAGGATGCCTACCGTGGCTACTATATGGACTTTATGCGGGATACAATGGCAATCTCCCGCCGTTATCAGCAAAAGCTTTTGCAGGGTATGCGGGTAGCATACAGTGGCATTGAAGGCGCTTTTGCCCATATTGCTGCACAGAAGCTTTTTCCGGATGCAGAAAAGGTAGCTTATTCGGATTTTAAGACTGCTTATGATTCTGTTGTAAACGGTGCGTGCGATGCAGTTGTCCTGCCCCTGGAGAACAGCTATGCCGGTGAGGTCGGACAGGTCACGGATCTTATGTTCTCCGGGCCTCTGTATGTAAACGGTACGATCGCACTTGCGGTAACACAGGACCTGCTTGGTGTGGAGGGAGCTTCCTTTGACACCATCAAGACGGTGGTAAGTCATCCCCAGGCATTGGCACAGTGTGACAGCTTTATCAAAGAGCACGGCTTCACCCAGACACCCTATGAGAATACAGCCACTGCAGCAAAATATGTTGCGGAGTTGAATGATCCTACAGTGGCGGCAATTGCAAGTGCTGAAAGTGCTTCCTGCTATGGGCTGAAGGTCATCACAGAGGGCATCAACCGTTCCCAGATCAATACCACCCGTTTCGCGGTGCTGGCAAGATCCGAGGACCGTAATATCACAAAGGCCCACGGCGCACATTTTGTGCTGATGTTTACAGTTCGGAATGAAGCCGGATCTCTGGCACGGGCGCTGAATATCATCGGTGCCCATGGCTTCAATATGCGAACACTTCGAAGCAGACCGATGAAGGAACTTTTGTGGCAGTATTATTTTTATGTGGAAGCCGAGGGCAATGTCCGCAGCTATGAGGGCAAATGTATGCTTGAGGAACTGACCGTTTGCTGTGATAAGGTCAAGTGTGTCGGTTCTTTTACCTGAGGAGGAATCGTATGCAGATCCCTGTGGAATTGGGAAAAAACAGTTATGCAGTAACTGTCCGGCGGGGTGTTTTGGCACACGCTGACGAATATATGAATTTGAACCGTAAGGTGCTTGTGGTTACCGACAGCGGCGTACCTGCCTGCTATGGGGAAACTGTGGCAAAGCTTTGCAAAGCTCCGGTCATTGTTACGATCCCTCAGGGAGAGGGGAGCAAGACATTGGATAATTTTGCGCTTCTTTGCCGGGAGATGCTGCGTTGCGGTTTTACCCGTACCGATTGTGTTTTGGCTGTCGGCGGCGGCGTTGTTGGGGATCTTGCCGGCTTTGCAGCGGCTTCCTTTATGCGGGGGATCGATTTTTATAATATCCCCACCACTGTGCTATCTCAGGTGGATTCTTCCATTGGGGGGAAGGTTGCCATTGATTTGGATGGAATCAAGAATTGTGTGGGTGCTTTCTATCAGCCGAAAGCGGTTCTGATCGATCCCAATGTCCTGGATACACTGCCCCAGCGCCAGATCGCAAACGGCCTTGCAGAGGCAGTCAAGATGGCGATCAACTTTGATGAATCTCTTTTGCGCGTGTTTGAAAGTGATGATATTGCGGATAACATCGAGAGGATCATAACAACATCGTTGCAGATCAAGGCACGGGTCGTCAAAGAGGATGAAAAAGAAAAGGGGCTTCGTAAAGTCCTGAACTTTGGACATACCATTGGTCACGGGATTGAAGCAGCCTCCGGCCTTGATAAACTGTATCACGGCGAGTGCGTTGCATTGGGTATGCTGCCTATGTGCGGTGATGCGCTGCGCCCCAGGGTGCGTGCAATTCTTGATAAACTTGGTTTGCCCACAACCTGTGATGTTGACCCGGATGCTGTCTGGGAAGCAATGCGGCACGATAAAAAGCTTTCCGGTGATACGATTACTGTTGTTTATGCAGAACAGGCAGGTACATACAAGCTCCAGCCTATGCCGCTTTCTGCACTGAAGTCTACTGTTTACAGCTTTTTGAACGGGGAGATGTGAGCTCTGTGAAAAATTCATTTGGAAATAGCTTAACTGTCACACTGTTTGGAGAGAGCCACGGTACAGCCATCGGTGCCGTGTTGGACGGCCTGTGTCCCGGTATGCCGGTGTGTGAGGAGAATATTCGAAGAATGCTTTCTTTGCGACGACCCTCCGGCAGCATATCCACAGCCAGACAGGAAAAGGATTCTTATGAGATCGTAAGCGGTATGGTTGACGGTGTGACCACCGGCACACCTCTGACGGTCTTGATCCGAAATCAGGATACCAAAAGCGGCGATTATTCCGCAATGAAATCACTGATGCGCCCCGGACACGCAGACTATCCGGCGCAGTGTAAGTATCACGGCTTTCAGGATGTGCGGGGTGGTGGTCATTTTTCCGGGCGTATCACGGCCGCTCTTGTTGCAGCAGGCGCGATCTGTTTTGATGCGCTTCAGAAAAAGGGGATCGCGATCGGCACCCACATCTCCAGATGTGCCGGTGAGAGCGACCGTGGCTTTTGTGACCTCCAGGCGGATATTGCAAAGCTAAGCAAGGCGACATTTCCTGTTCTTGACGATGAAGCAGGGGAGCGTATGCAGGAGAAGATCCTACAGGCGAGATCCGAGGGCGACAGTGTTGGCGGTGTTTTGGAAACAGTGGTGTGCGGTCTCCCTGCGGGGGTGGGCGAACCCTGGTTCGATACCTTTGAAAGTATGCTTTCTCATATTCTGTTTTCTGTTCCGGCGGTGAAGGGTGTTGAGTTTGGTGACGGTTTTGCTCTGGCTGATATGCGGGGAAGTGAAGCAAATGATCCCCTTCGATATGACGGCACTAAAGTGGTGAGCACCACCAATCACGGCGGCGGCATCGGCGGCGGTATTACAAACGGTATGCCGGTGGTGTTCCGTTGTGCTGTGAAGCCAACGCCTTCCATTGCGTTGGAGCAGGATACTGTGGATATAACCGCCGGTGTAAATGCGACTCTTGCGATCAAGGGAAGACACGATCCTGCAATCGTGCATCGAGCCAGAATCGTTGTGGATGCTGTCACTGCAATTGCGGTTTATGATATGCTGGTCGGCCGTTTCGGTACAGATTATTTTGCAAAGGGTGATTAACTATGCAGTACGGCTGTATCGGTGAGCATTTAACTCACAGCTTTTCAAAAGAGATCCACGCGCAGATCGCGGACTATCTTTATGAGCTGAAAGAGATCCCAATGGGGAAGCTGGATGCATTTATGGATGCCCGGGATTTTCGTGCAATAAATGTCACGATCCCGTATAAGCAGGATGTGATCCCGCACTTAAAAGAAGTGGATGCAGTTGCACAATCCATCGGCGCTGTGAATACCATCGTAAACCGTGGCGGTGACCTTTACGGCTACAATACGGATTTTGGCGGTATGAAGGCACTGATCGAAAGAAAGGGAATTGTTCTCCGGGATAAGAAGGTGCTGATCTTTGGAACAGGAGGCACATCCAATACAGCCTTTGCTGTGGCAAAGTCTATGGGCGCAGCCTGTATCTATAAAGTAAGCCGTACTGCCAAAGAGGGTATCTTGACTTATGAGGAAGTTCTCAACAGTCACCTGGATGCCCGGATCCTGATCAATACAACGCCTAAGGGAATGTATTCCCGAGATCCCGGTGTGCCGGTTGAGCCGGATATGTTCCCGCAGCTTGAGGGTGTTGTGGATGCGGTCTACAACCCTTTGCGTACAGAATTTGTGAGAAAAGCTTTGAAGCGGGGCGTACCTGCTGCCGGTGGCTTATTTATGCTTGTCAGTCAGGCAGTCCTTGCATCTCAGATTTTCCTGGATACGCAGTATCCGAATGACTTGACAGAACAGATCTATCGCCGGATCAAGGCTTCCAAGGAGAATATTGTACTGACCGGGATGCCCGGCAGCGGAAAGACTACAGTGGGTAAGCTTCTGTCCGAAAGGATGGGAAGACCTTATTACGACACGGATGCATTGATCACAGAAAAGACCGGTAAAACACCGGCTGAGCTGATCCTGAACCTGGGTGAACCGGCATTTCGTGATATTGAAACAGAGGTTGTGTGCGGGATCAGCGCGAAAAACGGCTGCATCATTGCCACGGGTGGCGGTGCCGTATTGCGGGAAAAGAATATGGATGCTTTAAAGGGAAACGGCAAGGTGTTCTTTTTGGACCGTCCCTTGGAGCAGCTGATCCCTACGGAAGACAGACCCTTGTCTTCCACGAAGGAAGCGATCCAAAAACGGTATAACGAGCGCTATTCTGTCTATACAGGTACAGCAGATGTAATAATTCCCAATAACACCACGGCGGATACTGCGGTCACAGAGATCGAAAGGAATTTCTACCTATGAAAATTTTGGTTATCAACGGACCGAATCTGAATATGCTGGGTATTCGTGAGCCTTCCTTGTATGGTTCCGGTACTTATGAGGCGCTTTGTGAAAAGATCCGTAAGTATTGCAGTGAAAAGGCTGTAGAGGTTTCGTTTTATCAGTCCAATCACGAGGGCGCTTTGGTGGATCGGATCCAGGCAGCCTATGCAGACGGTACGGACGGTATTGTGATTAACCCCGGTGCATATACGCACACGAGTATTGCCCTTCTGGATGCAGTAAAATCTGTATGCATTCCGACTGTAGAGGTGCATATCTCCAAGGTGGAGGAACGGGAGGACTTCCGACAGGTCAGTTACATTCGACTGGCTTGCATTGCAACCATAACCGGCAAAGGCTTTGACGGTTATTTGGAAGCAGTTGATATTTTGGTGGAGAACGCAAAATGAGAGTGACGATCAAACCCGGAAAAGCAATTGGAACTGTGGCAGCGCCATCCTCCAAAAGTGTTGCACACAGATTACTGATCTGTGCAGGTCTGTCGGATGGCGAAAGCTGCGTTCACGGTGTTGATCTGAACGAAGATATCTGCGCCACTATGGATTGCCTTCGTGCGATGGGGGCTTCCTGCGCTGTGGAGGGTAGTGCCATTCGCATTCGCGGTATAGATCCCAGAAAAATCGATCCTGTGGAAATGCTTTGCTGCAGAGAAAGCGGCAGTACCCTTCGGTTCTTTATTCCTTTGGCACTGCTGTGCGGAAAGACAGTGTCTCTTACCGGAACAGAAAAGCTTTTGTCCAGACCTCTGACAGTCTATAAGGATCTGTGCGATAGCAGGGGAATGCTTTTTGAGCAGGCGCAAAAGCTTGTCCGTGTTTCAGGAAAAATGACCGGCGGTATATTCGAAGTGCCCGGAGACATCAGCAGCCAGTTTATAACGGGACTTCTGTTTGCTCTTCCTCTGTGCGAAGCTGACAGTGAGATCAGGATCGCACCGCCCGTGGAAAGCCGCGGCTACATTGATCTTACCCTGCAGGCGCTGGAGGCTTTTGGCATTTGTGCGAAATGGAAGGACGAATATACCCTTTATATTCCGGGTGATCAGCGTTATGTACCCGCAGAAGTAACCGCAGAAGGGGATTACTCCGGTGCTGCGTTCTTTGGGGCGCTTCGTGCTTTGGGAAATGATGTTGAGATTACGGGACTTCGCAGTGACAGCTTGCAGGGCGACAAAGTATATGACGATTATTTTCCACAGCTGTGTGCCGGTACACCGGTTCTCCCGATTGGTAATTGCCCGGATCTGGGACCGGTCCTTTTTGCGCTTGCTGCCGCAAAGAATGGCGGCGTATTTACAGGCACAAGACGGCTGAAGATCAAGGAAAGTGACCGCGCTGCTGCTATGACTGAGGAGCTTTCTGCCTTCGGCACAGAAGTGATCGTAAATGATGATGATGTGATCGTTCGGACTAAGGACTTTCACGCGCCGGACAGGGTGCTGTATGGACATAATGACCACAGGATCGTGATGTCACTTGCAGTGCTGCTCACCCTTACGGGGGGAAGCATTGAGGGCGCGCAGGCGGTGCGTAAAAGCTTCCCGGATTTTTTTGAAAGACTGCAGAGCTTGGGGATAGAGGTATCTTTTTATGAAGCTGACCAATGAAAAACGCGTGCTGATTGTCGGCTTGGGCTTGATCGGTGGCAGTTATGCAAAAGCCCTGATCAAAAAAGGCTACTATGTCAGTGCGATCACAAGAAGCGCTGAAAGCATTGACTATGCACTTAAAAATAATATAATTAGTGAAGGAACCCATCAAATCGATCCTCAGATGATCGGCAGCGCGGATATTGTTGTGTTTGCGCTGTATCCTGAGGTGTTTATCCAATGGCTTGCGGATTATCAGCAGTATTTTAAATCCGGCGCAATTCTGACGGATGTGACCGGCGTAAAGTGCAGTGTGGTTTACCGGGTGCAGGAGATGCTTCGCGACGATGTGGAGTTCATTGCTGCTCACCCTATGGCAGGCAAAGAAGTATACGGCGTAGAGAACAGTGATGAGAGTATATTTCAGAAGGCCAACTACATCGTTACCCCCACGGATAAGAATACAGAAGCTGCGATCGAGCTTTGCGAGCAGCTTGGTTGGGAACTGGGATTTGCAAGAGTGTCGCGGCTGTCTCCTGAGCAGCACGACGATATGATCGGCTTTTTGTCCCAGCTGACCCACTGCATTGCAGTATCTTTGATGAACTGCAATGACACACCGGGTATGGAGGCGTATACAGGAGACTCCTTCCGCGACCTGACAAGAATTGCCCGTATCAACGATAAAATGTGGGCTGAGCTGTTTATGTGCAACCGGGAAATGCTCCTGCATCATATGGATGCCTTCATCGAGTCGTTTAATGCGTTCAGAAACCTTCTTGAAAGCAGTGATGTGGAAGGTATGCGCGAAGCAATGCGCCGGTCTACTGCCCGCAGAGCGCTTTTTGATAAAAAATAAAAGAGGTACTTAGTTTATGAATATGCAATTCATTGGCAAACTGCCCGTTCCCCAGGAGATCAAGGCACAGTATCCCTTGTCTGAGGAAGCTGCGGATATTAAAATTGCCAGAGATAAAGAAATACGGAACATTTTTGCAGGGAAGGATGACAGAATGATCCTTGTGATCGGTCCTTGCTCTGCTGACCGTGAGGATGCTGTTCTTGCGTATATTGAAAAGCTACGCACCATTCAGGATCAGGTCGCGGATAAGGTGCTGATCATTCCCAGAATTTATACCAACAAGCCCCGTACCACCGGTGACGGCTATAAGGGTATGCTGCACTATCCTGATCCAAATGAAAGACCCAATCTTATCAAAGGTGTTATTGCGATCCGTAAAATGCATATGAAGGCACTGACACAGTACGGTCTGACAAGTGCTGACGAGATGCTGTATCCGGAAAATCACCGCTATTTGAATGACCTCCTTGCTTATGTTGCAGTGGGTGCCAGATCTGTGGAGGATCAGCAGCACCGACTGACTGCCAGCGGTCTTGCGATCCCTGTTGGAATGAAGAATCCCACAAGTGGCGATCTGTCTGTTATGATGAATGCCATTCACGCAGCACAGGGCTCCCACACCTTCTGCTACCGCAACTGGGAGGTAAAAAGCGCAGGTAATCCCTATACCCACGCGATCCTCCGCGGCTATGTAGACCAGAACGGTAAATCCTACCCCAATTACCATTACGAGGACCTGGTAAGACTGAATGATATGTACGCATCTTCAAATCTGGTAAATCCGGGTGTGATCATTGATACGAATCACAGCAATTCCGGCAAGCAGTATTTGGAGCAGATCCGTATTACAAAGGAAGTGCTTCACAGCTGCCGTTATAATCCTGAACTCCGTAAGCTTGTGAAGGGCTTTATGATCGAAAGCTATCTTGTGGACGGTGCACAGAAGGTGGATGGAGATGTGTTCGGTCAGTCCATTACTGACCCCTGCCTTGGATGGGAGAAGACAGAACGCCTGATCCTTGATATTGCTGACAGCTTGTAATTATGACTTGCAGGACGATGCTGAGAGGGTGTCGTCCTGCGGTTTTTCCTGCAGTTAAAAAATAATTGAAAAATGTGAAAAAAGTTCTTGACAAAAAAAGGTGGTTCTGTTAATATACTCTAGCGCTTCCGCGAGGGGGCGCAAAAGTCTGCCAAAAGGGCAAAGAAAAATGTTGAGAAAATGTGAAAAAAGTTCTTGACAAATGGAAATGCCTGTGGTAGACTAAACAAGCTCTCCGCTTGAGCGGAAAGCAGTCTGTACCTTGTAAATTGAATAACGCAAAGACGAACAAGTAACACCTTGGACAATTATAATGGATTGTTTAAGAAATTCGTGTACGAATGAAAAACAGCCAACGAAAATTCTTGAGTAAATTTGCTAGACAAATTATTCAAA
>JAZNZZ010000137.1:0-11017 GCA_045595205.1 Faecousia sp. | reverse complement strand
AAATCCTTGACAACTTTATAGCTTACATCCGCCTCCAGAAGCGCCATACGGATCTCCCGCATCGCTTCCTTGACATCGGATTCCTTCAGACGGCCTTTGCCTCTAAGCTTTTTGAAGGCTGCAGAGATCTTTTCGGTCAATCCCTCAAATGCCATAGCTACTCCTCTAACTCCTCTGCTGCGGAGATGATCCGCTGTGCGGCAGCAGATGCCTGGGCATCAGAACTTTCACGCAACTCCAGCGCAGCTTTGAGAATTGTATCGATCACCTTGCGACAGCGCTGATCTCTTCGGACACAGCCTGTCTTTTGCTCCATATTTTTCAAAAGCGCTTCTGTTCTAACCAAATTATCGTGCACGCCCTGACGACTGATCCCAAGCTCCTGCCCGATCTCACCCAGAGAAAGATCTTGATTATACCGCAGATCGAAGCACTCTTTCTGTCGGTCTGTCAGCAGATCACCGTAGTAATCATATAACAAAACAAGTTCAGTCGCATCCATAAAGGGCCTCCTGTCAAGCAATTTTGCTTGATACCTGCGGTATTATAGCACGGCAGTTATCTCTTGTCAAGTATTTTTTCTTTACACCCGCAAAATAATTATAAGACTTGAAACCATTTGGAGATCAACGCCGTTTTCAAAAAGCCCAGGCTTTCGTACAAAGCAACTGCACGGGTATTTTCAGAGGCAACTTCAACGGTAACTGTTTCTCCACACAGTGCGTGATTCAGTGCACAGACAATCTCTCTGCCGCTGCCGGGAATCAGGGAGGCTACAGCATCAATACGATCAGAAGATGCTATGCCAATACCAAGGAGAGTATCCCCTCTGTGGACAAAATATCCGTTGCCATCTTTAAGAAGCTTCTCCCCTGCGGCTTGTGTCATTGTTGCTGCATTGGGAACATACATCATCCGCTTATTATAATGCTCCCGCCAAAGCGCCAGAGTCTCCACCTGCACCGGAAACAGCGCGGCATCCGTATCAGGCAGCAAAGCTCTTTGACACTGCATTTGCCAGATCTCTGTATGCAAAGAATAGTCATCCAGTATTTTGTGTCCTGTGGCAAAAATCATTTCTGCACCACAGGCGCGGCAAAAATCAATACATTCCTGCAACAGTGCTTCGGGATCCTGCGAGGCTTGTAATCGGATATATGCTGTTTTTTTATAAGGAATCTCACTCAATGTCAACGATGCCATTCCGTTTTCTGTCGTAAATAGCGGTATATCCCGCATTGAATCACCACCTTTTCTTTTATTTTAGCAGAGATTCCAGATATATTCCAGATTTTTTACTTGATTTTTATAAAAAAACCGTTATAATATAGCTGCTTTATACTTTAGGAGGATTTAATTATGGAAAAAGTAATTCGCAAGAGAAATTACAATACAGAAACTGCCACACTGATCAAAAAGTATACTTACAGCTACTTTGGTGATCCTGCAGGCTATGAGGAAACCCTTTATCAAACACCCGAGGGACTGTATTTTCTTTATGTCTGTGGCGGCTCTGAATCACCCTACCCCGTCGAAGACATTATGATCCTGGCAAAGAGCAAGGTCAATTCCTGGCTCGACACCCACTGAGCTAACCTCTGAGGCTGCCGTAAGGCAGCCTCTTTTATATTGACAGATATGTTATAATATTAGAAAACAAATGAACTGAGATGGTCCGAATGAAAAAAATTACCATACCCATCGTTCTCCTTCTGTGTATGCTGACAACCGGCTGCAGATCCATTGATAAGCCTGCACAGATTGTAACGACAACACTTCCAATTTATGAATTTACTTCTGAAATTTGTGAAGGAACAAACATAACTGTTAAAAAGCTGATCTCACAGGATGTTTCTTGTGTTCACGATTATACATTGAATGTGGATCAGCTGAGAATCGTAGAGAGCGCAGAGCTGGTGATCTGCAACGGAATGGGACTCGATACCTTTGTGGAGGATATCCTGCCGGCCAATAAGAGTATAATTCAAATTGCGGAAAATCCCCATACCGAGGAGAATCATCACGACCACCACGACCATTCCGAGCACGATCCGCATATTTGGCTGGACCCCAATGAAGCATTGGAAATGTGTCAGATCATTTATCAGGGTCTCACAGAGTATTATCCCGAACACCATGATCTCTTTGCAAAAAACCTTGCAGCATTGAACGAAAAGCTGGAAAGCTTGGATACTTACGGAAAAGAACAGCTTTCCTCCCTCTCCTGTCGTAAGATCATCACTTTTCACGACGGTTTTTCATACCTTGCTGAAGCTTACGATCTGAAGATTCTGAAAGCCATTGAAGAAGAAGCCGGAAGCGAAGCATCTGCCGCCCAGCTTAAAGACTTGATCACACTGGTTCAGGAAAACGATCTGAAAGCGATCTTTACCGAAAAGAACGGAAGTGCCTCAGCTGCTGAGATCATAGCCAGAGAGACCGGTGCAAAAATTTTCACTCTGGATATGGCGATCTCCGGCGAGAGCTACTTTGATGCAATGTATCACAATATTGACACACTTAAGGAGGCTTTAGGATGAATATCGGTTCCCACGGCGGAAGCTGCGGTCATTCCTGCTGCCTTCGCGTTGCGGATCTGTCTGTTAAGATCGGTTCACAGACGATCCTTGAAAATATCAATCTCCACGCCCACTGCGGTGAAATGATCGCATTGATCGGTCCCAACGGTGCAGGAAAGAGCACCCTGCTGAAAGCAATACTGGGTCAGCAGGAGTCCACAGGCATCATTTCCTTCTCCATACCAGGGCAGAGAAACAGAAAGCCAAAAATCGGCTATGTTCCCCAAAGTCCCGTATTTGATCCCGGTGATTCAATCACCGTTGCCGATCTGTTTACCTGTTGTATGTCCAGGCGTCCCGCTTTTTTAGGCATCACAAAGAAAATGCGTGCTAAGATTTCTGAGTGTCTGGAAAGAGTCCACGGTGAGGATCTGATCGACAAACGGGTCGGCACGCTTTCAGGCGGTGAGCTGCAACGGGTTCTTCTTGCTTTGGCGTTGGAGCCCCTTCCGAACATCTTGATCCTGGATGAGCCACTGTCCGGTGTAGATGTGGAAGGAATGTCCATACTTATGGATATGCTGGACGAGATCCGACAGATTTATGACCTGTCCATTCTTATGATAACCCACGATTTTGCCACCCTGGAAACCTATGCCGATCAGGTGATACTGTTGGATAAAACCATTATCAAGCAAGGTACTCCTAAAGAAGTATTAACTTCCGAGGAGTTTAGCCGCGTCTTTCACCGAAAAGGAGGCATCGTATGAGCCTTTGGTATGCATTATGTGATGCTTTCCCCATCGAAATGCTTCAGTGGGATTTTATGAAGAATGCCCTGCTTGCTGTGATCATTATGGCTCCCCTATTCGGTTTGATGTCCACAATGATCGTAACAGGTAAAATGAGCTTCTTCTCCGATGCTTTGGGACATTCAGCGTTTACCGGCATTGCGATCGGTGCAATATTCGGAATTGCTGCACCGACCTGGGTTGCAGTGATCTTTTCCATCCTCTTTGCAATTGCTTTTTCCTTCATCCGTAACAGAAGCAATCACACAGCCGACACCCTGATCGGTGTATTCTCCAGCACAGCAGTTGCACTGGGAATTTTTATTGCCACCTTTGGGGGTGACAGCTTTACAAAGTATAATCAATATCTGATCGGAGATATTCTCTCTGTAACACCCCAGGAGCTTTTAATGCTGTTTCTTGTTCTTATTGGAGTAGTTCTCTTTTGGATCGTTGCAGCTAACCGGCTGACACTGACCGCCATTTATCCTCAGCTTGCTTCCTCCCGGGGTATTTCTGTCAATCTTATGCAGACAATATTTACAACGCTGATCGCAGTCGTAGTCACGCTCTCCATTTCCTGGGTTGGCTTATTGATTTTAAATTCCCTGCTTGTTCTGCCGGCTGCAGCATCAAGAAATGTTGCGCGAAATTTAAGACAGTATCACTTATTCTCCGTATTGCTTGCATTCATTGCATCAATTGCCGGACTGTGCCTTTCTTACTATCTCGGCACATCAGCCGGTGCATCCATTTCTCTTGTGCTCGCGCTCTTTTTCCTTGTTTCATTCTTGCTCAGAAAGGTGCGTGGATAATGTGTCACAGGTTCCTATGAACATCATCGCAAGAATGAAAAGTGATTTTCCTGATAAGTTCGGAATTCCCCGTCAAAGCGGACTTGTAAAAGAATTGCGTTCAACCATCATCTTTGAACCGGAATACAGAAACCCGGATGCTCTGCGTGGATTGGAGGATTTCTCACACCTTTGGATCATATGGCAATTTTCAAAAGCTGTCAGAGATGGCTGGTCACCGACAGTCAGGCCTCCAAGATTGGGTGGAAACGCAAGAATGGGCGTTTTTGCTACCCGCTCACCCTTCCGTCCCAACGAGATCGGTCTTTCTTCTGTCCGAATCTCTGAAATTGAAGAGACGGAAGAATACGGCACAGTGATCCATGTTGAGGGTGCTGACCTGATGGACGGAACACCAATATTTGATATTAAGCCCTACATTCCCTACAGCGACTGTCACACAGATGCCACAGGAGGCTTCACAGACACTGCAAAAGACTTTCTTTTGGAGGTTGATATTTCTGCTGAGCTTCTCGTTAAAATCCCAGAAGACAAGCGTGAGGCACTAATTGGCGTTCTTTCCCACGATCCTCGACCGTCTTACCAGCAAGATGCACAGCGAATCTACGGCTTAAGCTTTGCAGAATTTAATATCCGCTTTACCGTATCAAACGACACTTTAAAAGTATTGGAAATAAAAAACAGGGACGAACATTAATGTTCGCCCCTGTTTTTAGAACCAATTTATACTGCAGCACCTGCTGCCATCATAGCTTCGATCTGCTCTTCGGTATAGCCCAGTTCCGCAAGGACCTTGCGGGTATGAGCACCCACACCTTCTGCAGGAACAGTCTTCAGTTCACCGACGGATTGCATCTCGATGGGACTGGTAGGCATAATATCTGTATTTCCGCTGGCAAATGTCACCTTTTCCAGATATCCGTTTGCCCAGGCTTGCTCATCCTCATAAACAGAGCCGTAGGTATTCAGCTTAACGATGGGGAAATCAAATTTGTCGCCCATCTCCAGCCAGTAGTCACTGGTGTTGGTGAGGAATGCCTTGCGGCAGATCTCGTAGATGCCTTCCTTATCCACAACACGGAACTGCGGTGTGATATACTTGGGATCTTCGGCGATCTCCGGATAGCCGAGAGCTGCCATCATAGCCGGGATCTTTGCAGGGAAAGAAGAAATACCAATGTAGACCCAGGCATCGTCAGAGCAGCGGTACATACCGCCGGGAACACTGTGCTCGATACGGGTAACAGGATACTTTTTACCGAAGGGTCGCTGGTTGATCAGGCTCATAGTACCTGTGGCAAAAATACCATTATGGAACAAGCCGGAGGAAACCACATCACCCAGACCGGTCTTTTCCTTACGCAGAAGTGCAGCACAAACCTCAGCTGTCAGAAGGTAGCCGCATACGGTGTCACCCATACTGAAGGGAGGGTTAATAGGTGCAAAGTCATCTCTTTTAAGAGCCTGATCGTGCAAAAAGCCGGACTTGGACCAGAATGCAGTGGAGTCAAAGGCAGGCTTCTCTGCTTCGGGGCCCTTTTCACCGTAGCCCAACAGGGATGCATAAATGATACCGGGGAACTTCTCCGTTACAGTATCCACATCCAGTCCCAGTCGCTTCAGACCGGCAGGGCGGGTGTTTGTAACGAATACATCAGCCTCACCCAGCAGCTTCATCATTGCTTCCAGTCCCTCGGGGGTCTTCAGGTTCAAAGAAACAAATTCCTTGCCGGTGTTGTAAATGTCAAAAACAGGGTTCTCGTCCTTTCCGTAACGGTCAGGAATGTGAACACTGCCCACACCGCGCCAGTTGTCGCCCTTTGCTGTTTCCACCTTGATCACCCGGGCACCAAGATCTGCAAGAAGTCTGCCGCAAACAGGAGCTGCGACAAAAGTTGCAAGCTCAACGACAGTTACACCATCCAACGGTTTTGCCATAATATATACCTCATTTCATAGGATGGCTCCCAAGCGTTACCCTGGGAGCCATAATAATTTAGATTCTCTCAAACAAAGCAGAAACGCCGATACCGCCACCGCAGCAGGAAGAGATCATACCGTACTGCAGACCGGTGTTCTCCATATGACGGAGTGCGGACAGGGCAATACGACCGCCGGAAGCACCGTTGGGGTGACCGAAGGAAATTGCACCGCCGTTGGGGTTCCAGGAATCCATATTGATGGTCTCGCCGCTCATGATCTCCATCTGGCGGATAACGCCCAGGTTCTGAGCAGCAAAGGCCTCATTACACTCATAAACACCGATGTCGGAGGGCTTCATTCCCAGGCGGTCCAGGATCTTCATATTGGAATAAGCAGGTCCAATGCCCATCAGCTTGGGATCTACGCCGCAATCAGCACCGGCAACCCAACGGGCAATGGGAGTATAACCCAGAGCCTTTGCCTTCTCTTCGGTCATCATCAGAAGTGCAGCACCGCCATCGTTACGGCCGGAAGCATTACCGGCAGTGGTAACACCACCCTCGTAAATGACCTTCAGCTTAGCCAGTGCTTCAGCAGTCGTCTGAGGACGGGGATGCTCGTCCTTCTCTACAACGATCTCGGGAGTCTTCTTGGTTGCGGGGATAACGACCTTCATCACCTGATTATCCAGGAAACCGGACTCCATCGCGTTCTTCGTCAGCATCTGGCTGCGAAGTGCATAGGCATCGCACTCCTCACGGGTAATGCCCCACTTCTTTGCCATATTGTCAGCGACCTGGATCATAATCAGATTGTCCTCAGCTTTGGGTGCCAGGTTATTCTCAAAGGGAGTGGGAGGGGTCATCTTATAAGGCTCCTGGGATGTGGAGAACTTATAGAACAGCTGGCTGAAGGTCTCAGCACCGCCAACAATGATGCAGTCGCCGTCGCTGGCGATCATACGGTACGCCGCGTGGTTGATCGCAGCAATAGCAGAGCCACACTGCATCTCTACAGAAGCAGCAGAAGCCTCATAGGGCAGACCTGCCAGCAAAGAGGTATAGCGGGCCAGGTTGGGGCAACGGGCATCACCCTTGGCAGAACCCATATAAACAGCATCCACTTCCTTGGGATCAAGCTGTGTACGCTCCATCAGTTCCTTCACAGCAAGTGCTGCCAGATCAGCAGTGTGGAACTGCTTCAAGCCGCCACCCAGCTTACCAAAGGGCGTACGAACACCGTCAACGATCACAATGTTTTTCATATGTACATCTCCTCATAAATTGATTGCAAACGCAATACTTTTGATGTTATTAGAATACCACACACCCGCCATTCGTGTCAACCAAAAAGCACCCTGCAATGAAAAAATTCCCATAAAATCACGCTCTTATCTTGACACTTTGGAATATGAGGTCTAAAATAAAAGAAAAAAATTACTGGAGGTAATTATTATGGGAAATCTTAATGGACGCTACGCAGTTGTGACGGGCGCAGGCAAAGGCATCGGCCGTGCCATCGCAGAGCGCTTTTTGCAGGACGGCGCAGCAGGTGTTGCTCTCTTCGATATGGATGAGGCTATGGTTCAGGCTACTGCCAAGGAGCTGGATCCCACCGGTGAGAAGGCAATTGCAATCAAATGCAATGTTGCAGATCAGGAGAATGTAAACGCTGCTATGGCCGCTGTCACCGAAAAATTCGGTCGTATCGATATTCTTGTAAACAATGCCGGCATTACCCGGGACGCTATGTTCCATAAGATGACCGATGCACAGGCAAGAATGGTTTTGGATGTAAACTTCTTCGGCACCTTCTACTGCTGCCAGGCCGTCATTGCAGGTATGCGGGAGAGAGAGTATGGCAAGATCATCAATATCTCCTCTACCTCTGCCTTCGGCAATATCGGTCAGACCAACTATGCTGCCTCCAAGGCTGCCATTGACGGTTTCACCCGCACCCTTGCTCTGGAGAGCGCAAGAAAGAACATCACCGTTAACTCCATCGCTCCCGGTATGATCGAGACCGATATTCTCAAGACAATTCCTGAGGACATTATGAAGATGAAGATCGCAAGCGTACCTGCAAACCGTGTTGGTCAGCCCTCCGAGATCGCATCTGTGGCTTCCTTCCTTGCCAGTGACGACTCCTCTTGGGTAACCGGTAATACGATTCTCGCCTGCGGTGGTTTGAAAATGCGGGGTTAATCCACTATGACAAGGTATTTATGCTTTCCCGGCGGCAGGCATAAGGCGTTAACCTTCAGCTATGATGACGGTGTTGAAGAGGATGCCCGTCTGACCGATATATTCCGGAAATACGGTATGAAAGCCACCTTTAACCTGAATTCCGGTACTTTTGGACCGGATGACGGATCAAACCCTTCCGGAAGAAAACACCGTAAGCTGTCACGCAAGGAAGCGTTACAAATCTATACCAAGGATCTGTTTGAAGTTGCTTGTCACGGTGTTCACCACGAGTCGCTGACCTTTTGTGACACAGCCTCTGCCTGTATTGATGTAATTGATGACCGAAGAGATTTGGAAAACCTCTTTGACCGTCAGGTCCACGGTATGGCCTATGCCAACGGGTTATATAACGACGATGTTGTAAATGCTCTGAAGGCAGCCGGGATCTGGTACAGCCGCACTACAGTGTCTACGCTGAAATTCGCGATGCCCACAGATTGGCTAAGGATGCCTGCAACATGTCACCACAAGAATCCGAAACTTATGGAATTGGCAGATAACTTCCTTGCGCTGAAGTCTTCGGTTCCCAGTGTTTTTTATGTCTGGGGTCACGCTTATGAATTTGCCGATAACGACAATTGGTATATAATAGAAAACTTCTGTGAAAAAATGGCCGGCAAGGATGACATCTGGTACTGCACCAATATGGAGTTGTATCTGACCTGGCTGGACTACAGCCGTCTGGAAAGCTCTGCTGACGGACATAGAATTTTCAATCCAAGTGTTCGCTCTGTTTGGATCTGCGACAAGAAGAAAAATGTCTATGAGATCCAGCCTGGACAAACCGTAATTATACCTTAACAAAAAAATCCTTCCTCACTTCACAAGTGAGGGATGATTTTTTTGTTATTCAGTAATTTCCCAATCGCTGTGAAGCTTCACGCCGTTCTCTATGAGCTTCGCCTGAAGTGCAGCAACATCCACATCCGTAAAGTTCTTTGAAAGTGCAGCAGCAGTACCGGCAGCCTCACCGGTAACGGAGCAAACAGGAATCACCCGGGTCAGATCCCACATCAGATCTTCCGCTGCGATGGTACGGCCAGCTGCAGCAAGATTCCTGATCTTGGTGCCGTAAAGTGCACGGAATGGTACTTCATAAACAGAGCCGTCTCCCTTGCCGTGCCAGTCACTGAACATACCAACGGAATCAGGCTGTACTTTATGATTATCCTCCCTGGTCATCCAGTACTGACCCTTCAGTCCTCGGGTCATACGCACCTGAGGAATAGAGGCAATGGAGGTAAGCATATGGGTCTGTGACAGCGGTTTTTCAAGCAAATAGTGGTTGTAGGTGGATCTGTGGGAATTGATCACAAACTCACTGATCTCCTCCGCATCCAATCCCGCATAGCGCTTTTTTGTAACTATTGCTTCCTTCTCACCGGGGCGACCCTTGGGGTCAGGCACATCGGCAAAGCCAAGCATCTGAAGATTGTTACCTTCCTCATTTGTATGATAATACCACGCAGCAAGAATGTTTCCTCTACCATATAGCGCAGTGTCCTCTCCAGCAAACTTACATACATCAGCATCGCCGGAGCAGTCGATCACATTACCGCAAGCAATGGCACTTCTTCCGGACTTGTTCTCCACGATCAAGTGGGTAATAACGCCATCTTCAACCACCGTATCACAGACAGTTGTGCCGTAAAGCAGCGTAACGCCGGTATCCAGAAGCAGCTTCTCATAAGCAATAGCGCAGGCAGCGGCATTGTAACGCACTAAATAGCGGGTGGCAGCCTTTTCTTCCATGGTGCCCCCTTCCAGCCAGGGAGTAGGATACCTTGCTTCATAACCATCCTGGATAGAGACCTTCAGAAGCTCCTCGGCAATTCCGTAAGATACCTGGTGTCCCCTGCCGTCGCACAAAGGCAGATAGATCGTCACAAGACCGGCTGTACCCAAGCCGCCAAGCATAAACATTCTCTCGCAAAGAAGCACCTTGTTTCCGCCTCTGGCAGCAGCCAATGCAGCAGCCACACCGGCGAAGCCGCCACCCACAACAACGGTATCGTAGCTTCCGGTTATCTCCAGTTCTTTTGCAGGTTCGAAAATTTTAGACATAATACAACCCTCCCGGTAAAAATCCCTTTCTTTGCCAAGTATATCACACCAGACAAAGAAAGGGAAGTTTTATTTATGGATTATTTAAAATATTCCATAGCGGATTTGAACATCTGAATGTCGTAGTTGCCCGGAACATTCTTGTAAAGGCCTTCGCCGATACGCTCACTATGCCCCATCTTACCGAACACTCTTCCGTCGGGTGAAGTAATACCTTCAATTGCAAAGATAGAACCGTTGGGATTAAAACGAACATCCGCAGTCGCATTACCCTCCAGATCCACATACTGGGTAGCAACCTGGCCGTTTGCGATCAGCTGACGGGCAAGCTCCTCAGAGCAGTGGAATCTTCCCTCGCCGTGAGAGATCGCAACATTATAGATGTCACCCACCTTGGTATTTGCGAGCCATGGAGAGTTGTTGGATGCGACACGGGTACGGACGATACGGCTCTGGTGGCGGCCGATGACATTAAATGTAAGGGTCGCACAATTCTCATCGGTAAGAATGATCTTGCGGTAAGGAACCAGTCCCAGCTTCACAAGAGCCTGGAAGCCGTTACAGATACCACACATAAGTCCGTCGCGATCCTCCAACAGGCGGGTAACCTGTTCTTTAATAGCACCGTTACGGAAGAAAGCAGTAATAAACTTACCGGA
>JAZNZZ010000136.1:0-13225 GCA_045595205.1 Faecousia sp. | reverse complement strand
GTCTACTTGACAGGGGGCACTTCACTTTGTGTATTTCTGCGCTTTTTGTTATTTAAAGGTCAAAATCTTCAGGCTTGTAATCTGAAAAAGAAGCAGCCTTTGCTTTCAGGGGAATCCGTTTGCAGGGATCGTATTTAAACTTCCTGCAGGCCTTGTCTTTTGGTACAACGCCTTTTTTAATGCACAAAAACTCTTCCTCGTTCAGGTTTGTTCCAAATCTGCAATATTCACATGCTCGGGGGAGCTTTTTACGAAACAGCATAAGATTACCTCAAATCTTTTCAATCTGTCCGTATTATACAACATTTTTTTCGTGATTGCTACTGTTTTTTATAAAAAAGAACGATGTTAGTCCAAGCAAAAGAAACACTGCAGAAAGCATCGGAGATACAGTCACCCTGAAAGAATCAGAATAGATTACCGCTTCTGCAATAACGGTGAGAAAATATGCAATTGAACTTTGCAGAATTTTTCCCGGGAAATAGTAGCCTGTACCGGCATTCTTTGCAGCTGATACCGTCTGCATACATACACACAGTCCTCCAAAGCTGATAAAGAGAGAAAACAGCAGAAAGCGTATGGACTCATTATCCGTCTGAAGCAGCGAAACACAACCGTTTGTAAGCTCAAGAAATCCCGCAAGAGCAATAGAAAGCGTGCTTGATGTTCCCAAGGAGAGCAATTGCTCTGTCCAGGCTATTACCGCCCGAAACAGAACGACCCAGCCGCAAACAGATGCCATAGACCGGATACCTTTTGTAAGCGCATCCGGCAGGGTGCTTTCTTTTGGCGTCGGTAGTTTTGCTTCTTGCGGTTTTACAGGGATCGTGAAGCTCACCAGTACCGATGACAGGATATGGATCAGCCAAAGGATCAAAAGCCGGGAATGCTGCGAAAACAGCAAGCTTCCAAAGCCGAAGATAAAAGCCGGTCCTGCGTTGCTGCAGAAGCCCATAAGTCTTCTTGCTTCTTGCTTACTGATCGCGCCGTTTACATACGCCTCATTCACACATTGTGCACCAACTGGATACCCGCCAAGATAAGCCGGTATCAATATGGATTCGTAGCCTCTTGGCAGCTTAAGCAGCATTCCGATTGGAGAAAAGAGCTTCAGGTTCATACCCATCATATTCGTATTCAGGTAATAGCTCGCAACGATAAACGGAAACAGGGAAGGGATAACACTTTTTATACAAAGCTCAACACCTTCTTTTGCACCTTGTATGACAGTTTTTGCATCGATCAATAGCAGGAGAAATATGACTATCGACAGGATTGCTGTGATTCGTCTGTTACGCTTTTTCAAAATACCACCTCTAATGAAAACTATGTGAGTGCCGTACAAAACATCACAACTGATGCATAGAATTGTAAGGAAAGGTGGTAGCAAAATGAAGAACGGGAGGCTAATTCAGAAAATTCCTTTTCAAAGCGATCTGCCGGGTGAAATTCTACCGACGCAAACGGTTACGGAATTGATCGGTCGGAGCAGAGTGTTAGTGGAGAATCACAAGGGTGTATGCGTATATAATTCAGAAAAAATAATATTAAAGGTTTCTTTTGGAAGATTGTGTGTCTCCGGAACAGACCTGATGCTTGCCTGTATGTCCAGACATCAACTGGTGATCACAGGGAATATCTTCGCAATAACTGTAATAAACGGTGATTAAATGATTGATTTTATAAGCAGTATATTTGGCATTGTCACAATCAAGCTGGTAAGCGCATCTCCGGAGATGCTGCTGACAAAACTGATCGATAATGGAATTTCTGTTAAGCGTGTCAGCTTTATTGACGAGCTAACCCTTGTAGCAGATATTCAAATGAAAGACTTTTCGCTTGTTTCAAAAATATCCCAAAATGAATGTGCAGCCTTGACGGTTTTAAATAAGGATGGTATGTACTGGGAATTATTATCTTTTTTTAAGAGACCGGTACTTGCGCTATCCCTTTTTTTATACCTGATCGCATCTGTATGGCTGCCGACCAGAGTGCTTTTTATAAAGGTGGCAGGAAATCGTACAGTCAGCACACAGCAGATCCTGGAAGCTGCACGGTGCAGTGGTGTGTATTTCGGTGCATCAAGGGAGCAGGTCCGCAGCGAGCGCGCCAAAAATACGATCATAGGTCGATTGCCGGAGCTTCAGTGGATCGGCGTGACAACGAAAGGCAGTGTGGCATACATAACCGTCAGAGAAAAGACCCTTACAAGCATAACCCCACCTCAGGAATTTAGCGGAATATGCGCTTCCTGTGACGGGATCGTGACAGATATTACGGTGACAAGGGGCAATCCTTTGGTAAAAACGGGAGATCCTGTGGAAAAAGGGGACATTCTAGTATCCGGTTACACAGACTGCGGAATAAGCCTTAAAGCTGAACAGGCGGAAGCAGAAATTTACGCCGACACAGAAAGGGAAATCACAGCGTTATCACCCACAGTTTATGCTGTTAAAAATGAGCAGGAGAGCATTTCAAAAAAGTATAGCATCCTGGTTGGAAAAAAACTAATAAATTTCTTCAAAGATAGTGGAATTTTGGGTACCGGTTGTGATAGAATATGTAAAAGCTATGTTCTTACATTACCGGGCGGTTTTCAGCTTCCATTTGCGCTGATCTCCTGGACAGAGATCCGTTCCGGCATTCAAACGGCTGAATATGTAAATGACGGGGATTTCGCCTGGATGAGCCCCTATTTGCATAATTACCTGAGAAGTGATATGATAGCAGGTGAAATAAAGGAAGAATCGCTCTCCGGCATAATGCTTGACGGTTTTTATTCGCTGGAAGGAATCTACAGCTGTAACGAAATGATTGGAAGAAATTGTACTGAGGAGTTTATACCGGACTATGGGAAAAGAAATTGAGAGGATCTTAAATGCGGATAGGGTGGAGGATATTATTGCCGTATTCGGTTCCTTTGATGAAAACATCAAACGCATCGAAGAAGCACTGAATGTCACCATCATCAACAGAGGAAATGACCTTAAGGTCACAGGGGATGAGGAAGCAACAGATAAGGCTGTCAGAACACTGCACGGTCTGCTTGCGTTGGCAGCAAAGGGTGAAGTGATCGATGAGCAGCGAGTGAGATACCTGATCACACTTGTTAAAGAGGGAAATGACGCACAAGTCGCTGAAATGGCGAAGGATGTTGTTTGCATTACGGCTAAAGGAAAACCCATTAAAGCCAAAACTGTGGGTCAGCAGAAATATATGAAGGCGATTGCCAAAAACACTGTTACAATTGGTGTAGGACCTGCCGGTACGGGTAAGACATATCTTGCTGTGGCGGCCGCTGTTGCTGCGTTCCGCGAACGGACAGTGAACAGGATCATTCTTACAAGACCTGCAGTGGAAGCAGGGGAAAGACTTGGTTTTTTGCCCGGTGATCTGCAGAACAAAGTCGATCCGTATCTGCGTCCTCTGTACGATGCACTTTATGATATGCTGGGTGCAGAAACCTTCCAAAAGTACCAGGAGCGCGGTTCTATCGAAGTGGCACCTCTGGCGTATATGCGCGGCAGGACCCTGGATGACAGCTTTATCATTCTGGATGAAGCACAAAACACCACCAAAGAGCAGATGAAAATGTTCCTTACCCGACTGGGTTTTGGATCAAAAATCGTAATTACGGGTGATGTTACGCAGATCGATCTGCCCCACGATAAGGTTTCCGGTCTTAAGGACGCAATTGCCGTGCTGGAAGGGGTCAAGGATATTTCCGTCTGCAGACTTACCTCTGCTGATGTGGTACGCCACGCTCTTGTTCAGGAGATCATCAACGCATATGAACGATCGGACAAAAATGCTCAGCTGAAAAAGTCGGAGGTCAAGCTTTCCGGACGCTATCAAAGGAAGAATTCATAATGAAAAACAGAATCAATTTAAGCTATAAACGGTATGATGTTCGTAATTATTATGCCCGGGTCATCATTAAGCGCTGCATTGCCGCAGTGCTGAAATATCAAGGTGTTACTGTCCCTTGTGAGATAAATGTGATGATCACAGATAACGAGGGGATTCGCGCCATCAACAAAGCCAGCCGTGACATTGACAAGTCTACCGATGTTCTCAGCTTTCCGATGTTTACTTTTGAGCCCGGCTTACTTCCTGATGACTGGGATGAGTACCTTGACCCGGAAACCGGACTGTGTCCTTTGGGGGATATGGCAATTTCTGTTGAAAGAGCTGCAGAGCAGGCAAAGGAATTCGGTCACAGTGTCAAAAGAGAGATCGGTTACTTAACGATTCACTCTATGCTCCATCTGCTTGGGTATGATCACCTGGACGAAGGTCCTCAGAAGGCACAAATGCGAAAGCGCGAGGAAGAGATCGCACAGCAAATACCCGGTATGCAGCGCTGAAAGGAAGAGAAAATATGAAAACAAAGACTGCTATGATCACAATCGCCGGCCGTCCCAATGTCGGCAAATCTACTTTAACGAATTATCTTGTGGGAGAAAAGATCGCAATTGTCTCCAACAAGCCACAGACGACCCGTAACCGGATTTGCGGTATTGTAACAAAAGCAGACACCCAGTTTGTATTTGTGGACACACCTGGATTCCACAAGCCAAGAACAAAGCTTGGCGATTATATGGTGAATGTTACCAAAAACTCCATAGCGGATGTTGATCTGACGATCCTTGTGGTGGAGCCGATTCCTTCTCTTGGACCGCAGGAGGAAGGCTTGCTGGAGCAGCTGAAAGCAAAGAATTGCCCCGTTATCCTTGCCATCAACAAGATCGACACGGTTGAGAAAGAGAAGCTTCTGGAAGTGATCGCTGTTTATTCTCAGGCATTTGCTTTCACATCGATCATCCCTATTTCTGCCAAGACAGGCGACGGTGTAGATTCCCTTATGGAAGAATGCGGAAAGTACGCAGTAGAAAGTCCCTTCCTTTTCCCGGATGATGTGACAACGGATCAGCCGGAAAGACAGGTTATGGCAGAGATCATCCGTGAAAAGCTTTTGTGGTGTCTCGATCGTGAGATCCCTCACGGAACTGCCGTGGAGATCACAAAGTTCTCTGAACGGGATAATGGGATCATTGATATTGATGCCACCATTTACTGTGAAAAAGCGAGCCACAAGGGCATTATTATCGGTAAGCGCGGCGAAATGCTCAAGAAGATATCTTCTATGGCGAGATTGGATTGCGAGCGTTTTATGGGTACACAGGTCTTCCTGACCACCTGGGTAAAATACAAAGAGAACTGGCGGGACAGTGATTTCTTTGTCCGTAACTTTGGTTACAGTGAATAATTTCCACGGGTAAACACAACACCTTCGGTAAATCCTATAATCGGGGGGGTGATCGCTGTGGATTCACAAACACTTTGGGATGTATTTTTAGAGACAGGCGCACCTGAGGTTTATATGTTATATAACAAGGCACGAAGGATGGAGGAGAACGATGCATTTGAAAACACGGGGTCTGGTACTGCGGGTATCAGCCTACAATGATACAGATGCGTTGTTGACTCTCTTGACGCAGGAGCACGGAAGGTTAACAGCAAAAGTACGGGGCTTGAAACGAAAGAACAACCCAATGTTTGCCCCTTGTCAGCTTTTGGCCTACAGCGAATTTGTACTGTTTGAAAACAAGGGACTGTATACCGTTAACGAAGCAGAAAGTGTGGAGCTGTTTCATTCGCTTCGTGGAGATCTCCAGAAGCTGTCCCTTGGTACATATTTTGTTCAGGTTGCCGAATTGATCTGTCAGGAGGATATGCCGGATCCCGTACTCCTTCCGTTGGTGCTCAATTCACTCTTTGCACTTTCAAAGCTCGGTATACGGGAAGGCATTGTAAAGGCTGCCTTTGAGCTTCGGATCGCCTGTATCTCCGGCTATATGCCTTCCCTGAACGGCTGTATTCACTGCGGTGAGACCTTTGCAGACAGACTGAATCTGTCCGAGGGTCATCTTGAATGCCGTTCCTGCGGTAAGCTGAGCACAAACGGCATTCGGATGCCTGTTACCGGTGGTGCACTGGATGCTATGCGTTATATCTGTCATTGCGAGCCCAAGAAAATTTTTTCATTTCAGATCGGAGAGGATAATCTGCGCTGTTTGTGTCAGTTAACAGAGAGCTATTTACTGACACAGCTGGAACGGGGGTTCTCTTCTTTGGATTTTTACAAATCACTATTTGATAACGGAGATTATAATGTCTGAATTATACCACAAATCCCTGTACAAGCTGGAGCTGGATCAGGTCCTTGCACTTCTCTCTCAATGTGCGGGAAGTGCTGAGGGAAAACGAGCCTGTCTTGCTGTCAGCCCTACATCGGATCTCGAGGATGTTGTCGAACTGCTTTCCGAAACGACTGCAGCCGTTGATCTGAGCACGCGGAAAGGTTATCCCGGTTTCGGAGAGCTGCAGGATGTTGCTGCTTCTCTGGACCGTGCGGATATTGGCGGCTGCCTGCGCCCCCGGGAGCTTCTTGATATTGCCGGTACACTTCGATGTGCAAGAAAGGTTAAGGATTATCTTGCTGACGAGGACAAGGAAAATGTTCTTTCCCCTTTGTTTGCTGTGTTGCGCCCGAATAAATTTTTGGAAGAAAGCATTTTTAATGCGATAATTTCCGAGGAAGAAATTGCAGACGGAGCAAGTCCTGAACTGGCAGATATTCGCAGACATATGCGGCAGCAAACTGCCAGGATCAAGGAGACACTGCAGAAAACCATTTCCTCACCTGCATATTCCAAATTTTTGCGGGAGCCCATTATAACAATTCGCCAAGGGCGCTATGTCGTCCCCGTGAAAGCCGAATGCAAGAATGACATCCCGGGTCTTGTCCACGATGTATCTGCCACCGGCTCCACATTTTTCATTGAGCCTATGAGCGCAGTCAGCGCCAATAACGCGCTGCGGGAGCTTGACCTGAAAGAAAAGAAAGAGATCGAAAGAATTCTTTCTGAATTCTCTGCCCAGGCTGCTGCCTATGCAGAGGACATAAAGACCAACATTTCTATTCTTGTCAGACTGGATGTAATCTTTGCCAAAGCGCGGCTTGCCTACAAAATGAAAGCGTGGGCACCGGAAATGAATGATCAGGGGATCGTTGTTTTGCGAAACGCAAGACATCCTCTGATCGATCCCCAGAAGGTCGTGCCGGTTTCCCTGCATCTTGGTGACGACTTTGACACAATGGTCATCACCGGCCCCAACACCGGCGGTAAAACCGTAACCCTGAAGACCATTGGCCTTTTAACGCTTATGGCAGAGTGCGGAATGCATATCCCTGCTGCTGACGGAACAAAGATTTCGGTTTTTGATTCTATCCTTGCTGACATCGGTGACGAGCAGTCTATCGCTCAAAGCCTGTCTACCTTCTCCAGTCATATGCGTACGATCGTAGATATTGTAGACCTGTGTGGTAACAATTCCCTTGTTCTTTTTGACGAACTGGGTGCGGGCACAGACCCGGCAGAGGGTGCTGCTCTGGCAATCGCTCTGATCGAATTCTGCAGAAAGATGGGCAGCCGTGTTGTGGCAACTACTCACTATGCAGAGCTCAAGCTCTATGCAATGCGAACAAAAGGCGTTATTAATGCATCCTGTGAGTTTGATACTGAAACACTTCAACCCACATATAAGCTTTTGATCGGCATTCCCGGAAAATCCAATGCTTTTGCGATCTCCAAAAAGCTTGGCTTGCCCGAGCATATTTTGAAAGAGGCATCGGATCTGGTGGGACAGAGCGATAAAGATTTCGAGGATGTCTTGAGCCAGCTGGAGAAGCAGCGTCAGCAAATGGAGCGTGCAAAGCTTGAGGCTGAACGGCTAAAAAAAGAGACCGAGAACCTGAAAAACCAGAGCGAAGCCTACACCCGTCAGCTGGAAGAACAAAAAGAGCTGGCATTGGCACAGGCCCGTGCACAAGCGAAAGAAATCATTGAGGACGCGCGAAGAACTGCAAATGCCGCAACTGATGAGATAAAATCAATTAAGAAGCAGCTTTCAGAACAGGCTGATGTTCAGGGGATCAATCAACGGCAAGCACAGCTTCGGAAGACACTTAATGATGCAGAAAGCAAGCTGCAGGTATCCGAAGCACCAAAGAACAGACCTGCACCTTCCCGGAGCGTTATTGTCGGTGATACCGTCGAACTGATCAAGCTTGGCACGAAGGCAAGCGTCATAGCGATCAATAAGGACGGCACATACCAGCTTCAGGCCGGCATTTTAAAGCTTACGGCAAAAGCGGATGAGATCTATCTTTTAGAGAATGAAAATACCAACAAAGCAAAGCAGAGACCTGCCCATTCCGGCAGGGAGATGAAAAGCTTTGCCATTTCTTCTGAGATCGACCTACGAGGTATGGATTCTGTTGAAGCGATCTGTGTCCTAGACAGATACCTTGACGAAGCAATGCGCTCAAACCTTCCCAGTGTACGGATCATACACGGAAAGGGGACCGGTGTCCTCCGTTCCGCAGTTCAGCAGTCTCTTCGTATGAATAGATTCATAAAGAAATTCCGTCTTGGTGCCTACGGAGAAGGGGAGGACGGAGTTACAATTGCTGAATTTAAGTAATTTGCAATGTAAAATAGCCTGTAATTTGCGATTATTTATGTATTATTCCGAATCTTTTGAATACTCTTGACTTTTTATATAAATTTGCTATGATGTATTCATAAAGTTGCGTGAGTATCTTCCGCAACTGTAAGGGGTGTTTTGATGTTAAGTAAAGAAATTATTGTTCGTTGTGAGTCCGGACTGCACAATAAGCAGGCCTCCTATTTTGTTCAGAAGGCCAATGATTTTCAGTGTGGCCTGTGGGTGGAGACCGGCAATCGCAAAATGAACGCAAAAAGTCTTTTGGGTATCATCTCTTTGCGCGTTGTACCCGGAACTGCTGTAACACTGATTGCTGATGGAGAAGGGGAGAAGGAAGCTATCGAAGCTCTCGAAGAACTTCTCATTCGCGATGTTTTTTGACGAAACAGAAAGCGCCTCAATGTTATCCCGGATCGCATTGAGGCGCTTTTTTTGGAGATCTCTATGTGTTTTGAAGACCTGAAAAAAGAAGCCCACGGCTTGCCTCTTTCACCCGGTGTTTACCTTATGAAAAATAAGGACGATACTGTGATTTATGTAGGAAAGGCTAAAAAGCTTCGCAATCGTGTAAGTCAGTATTTCCTGGACACAGTATCCCATAGCCCCAAAACAAGATTGATGGTCAGTAAAATCGATCACTTTGAGGTAATTGTAGCTGCTTCGGAATTTGAAGCGCTTGTTTTGGAATGCTCACTTATCAAACGCTATCAACCGAAATATAACATTCTGCTCAAGGATGACAAGGGGTATCCCTTCATTCGTATGGAGGCAAAGAAGCTATATCCGCAAATCACGATGGCAAGCAGGATTGAAAATGACGGTGCGTTGTATTTTGGACCCTTTGGAAGCCGCGGTATAACACAGGAAATCCTTAATACAGTGAAGCAAGTGTTAAAGCTTCCTTCCTGCGAAAAAAAGCTTCCGGCAAGCAAGGGAAAGGGACGGCATTGCCTGCATTACCATATGAACCATTGTCTTGGTTGGTGTTGTATGGAGGATTGTCAAGAGGAATACGGTCGCCGTATTGAACAGGCGCGTCAGCTTTTATCCGGAAATTACCGCAGTGCGGCGGAAGAGATCCGTGCACAAATGCTCCAGGCATCAGAATCCCTTCAGTTTGAGCTTGCTGCCAGCTATCGCGACAGCCTTGCAGCAATTGAAGCACTTGGTAAGAAGCAATTTGTCACTGCCGGTGCGTTGGCTGATACAGATGTGATCGGTTTTGCACAATCTGAAACAAAAGCCTGCTTTTCTGTGCTTCATTTTTCCGGTGGCAATCTTTTGGACAAGGATTTTGAAATACTGCCGATTATAGAAGATCCTTCAGCAGCCGTATCTGCACTTGTTAAGCAATACTATTTAAACAAAGGTTACGCACCTAAGATCATCCTTCTTCCCTTTGAAATTGAGGATCTGACATTATTCGAAAAGCTTCTTGAGGAGAAATACACCAGAAAGACGCGGATCAGGATCCCGCAAAGAGGAGACAATCTCCGCCTTGTAGAGCTGGCAGTAAAGAATGCAAGAGAGGAAGTTGACCGGGTCACAGGAAAAGAAGAACGGATCAATGCAACGCTTTCCGTATTTGGAAAGATGATAAACAAAGAATCGGTTTCCAGAATCGAGTCTTTTGATATTTCCAATTTAGGTGGAAGTGACATCGTTGCCAGTATGGTCGTTTTCTGTGACGGAAGGCCAAGACCCAGCGAGTATAAAAAATTCCGCGTTGAAGGACTGTGCGACCCTGATGACTATGCATCGATGGCACAGGTGGTAAAAAGAAGGTTTACGCACTATCTGCAAAAGGATAAAGGCTTTGAAGCATCGCCGGATGTTTTACTGATCGACGGTGGTATTAACCACGCATCTATTGTAAGAAGCACCTTGTGCGAAATGGGTCTGGAGCTATTTGTACTTGGAATGGTGAAGGATGACCGCCACCGGACAAGAGCGCTTGTCACACCTGACGGAGAAGAGATCAGAATCGATAACAATCAGGCAGTGTTCTCTTTTGTTGGTAGGATACAGGAAGAGACCCATCGTTTTGCAATCAGCTACCACAGGAAATTAAGAAGCAAACGGTTGCGGTACTCCGAACTGGATTCTATACCCGGGATTGGTCCGAAGAGAAAGCAATTGCTTTTGAGCAAGTTTAAATCGATTTCTGCGATCAGATCAGCCTCACTGTCTGAGCTTGAGCAGTTTTTGCCCATGGATGCTGCCCACGCGGTATTTGAACATTTCAAAAAAGAGGAAGGGTAGGGAAGATATGAGAGTTATATCAGGAACCGCCAGAGGTACCATATTAAAAGCTCCCGACGGAATGACTACCCGCCCTACAGCAGACCGTGTTAAGGAAGCACTGTTTAGTATTATCCAGTATGACCTTCCCGGAACAAAGGTTCTGGATCTGTTTGGCGGAACAGGGCAGTTGGGCATTGAGGCACTGAGCCGCGGTGCGAAAAAGGCCTGCTTTGTGGATGCCAACAAAAACGCAAACACAGTGATTCGTGAGAATTTGAAGCGTACCGGCTTCACAGAAAGCGCAGAAGTTATTCGTACAGACTATCTTTCTTATCTGAAATCAACAGCAGAAAAGTTTGATATTATATTTCTGGATCCGCCTTATGCAGAAGTTTTTTTGGAAAATGCTTTAAAAATGATAACAGAAATTGACATTTTGCAATCTGGTGGTATAATAGTTACTGAACGACCTGTCGGAAAAGAGCTTTTATGGGAATTTGAAGGGTTTACCCGATCCCGTGACTACAAGTACGGCACCACACTGCTGGCGTTATATCGCAAAGAACAGTAAATCCATAAATTATTATTTTGTAAATTATAACAGTGCTTATCACTGTTATATCCAAGGAGGATAAAGATAATGAACGAGCAAAACATTGAAGATGTCATTTCCACATTGTACGATATGGTACAAGATGCCCGTGCTCTGCCCCTTGCTGCGGATAAGTGTATTGTTGAGCGTGATAAGGTGCTGGATATGCTTGACGAGATCATCGCTCAGCTTCCTGTAGAGCTTAAGAAGGCTCGCACCATTGTTGAATCCCGTAATGAGCTGATCGGACAGGCTCGCCGTGAGGCTGAGAACCTGCTCACCCAGGCTCAGGAAAAGGCTGATCAGATGGTCAAGGAAGAGGCGATCTATCAGGAGGCAAAGCGTCAGTGCCAGGAGATGATCCTGCAGACCCAGAGCCGTATGGCAGAGATCCGTAAGGCCAGCAATGATTATATGGACGATGCACTTCGCCGCACAGAAGAGGCCATTGCTCTGTCTCTGGACGATGTTCGTGACACCAGAGCAAAGTTCAGAGCATTGGTGGAGAACCAGGAAAAGAAGGCTGCTCAGGACGCACAGGAATAAACAGAAAGAACAGCTCAGATTTAATTTTGGGCTGTTCTTTTTAATGATGGAGGTTTTATAATATGAATTATTTAGAAAATTATAATTTCTGGCTTAATTCAGATCTTCCTGTTGAAGTCAAAGCAGAATTGGAATCAATCAAGAATAACGAAGACGAACTCAAGGGTCGTTTTGGCGCTGATCTTCAATTTGGAACAGCAGGTATGCGCGGTGTTATGGGTGCAGGAAGCAACCGTCTGAACCGTTATACCGTACGCAGAGCTGCACAGGGAATGGCCGCTTGGCTTGCATCTGCAGATCTGCCTCAGTCCGCTGCCATCGGATATGACTCAAGACACAATTCCCGTCTTTTTGCAGAGGTCTGTGCTGTAGCATTTGCAGAAAAGGGTATTCGTGTTTATATTTACGACCGGCTTGCCCCCACGCCGATGCTTTCTTATGCGGTCCGTGAGCTTGGCTGCGGTTGCGGTATCGTGATTTCAGCCAGCCACAATTCCGGCGAGTACAACGGTGTAAAGTGTTACGGACCTGATGGCTGCCAAATGACCGATGAACCCGCTGCAGTTGTAATTGAAAGAATCAGCACGATCCCTTATTTTGTCCCCGAGACCAAGAGCTTTGAAGCGTATCTTTCTGACGGTACGATTTCTTATATCGATCAATCTGTTTGGGAAAAGTATTATGATGTAGTAAGCCGCGAAGCAGTTGATCCTGAAGCTGTAAGGAAAGCAGGCCTGAATGTAGTCTATACGCCTCTTTGCGGTACGGGAAATGAGCCTGTCCGCGAGATATTCAAGCGGTTTGGGGTCAATACAGCGATCGTGAGCTGTCAGGAGCACCCTGACGGAGATTTTAAGACTTGTGAATATCCAAACCCTGAGACCGATGCAGCGCTGGCAGAAAGCTATAAGGTGGCTTCTGCGGTACCGTGCGACCTGATTTTGGGAACAGACCCGGATTGCGACAGAGTTGCAATTGCTGTTCCGGACGGTAATGGCTACCGTAAGCTTTCCGGTAACGAGCTGGGCTGTCTGCTGATGGACTATATTCTGAAAGCGAGAACTGCCAAGAACGATATCCCCGAAGGCAGCATCGTTGTGCGAAGCATCGTATCCTCTCCGCTTTCTGATCGGGTTGCTGCTCATTACGGCGTCACAATGAAGGCTGTTCTTACAGGCTTTAAGTATATCGGTGGAGAGATCCTTGCCCTTGAGCAGGCGGGGGAAGAAAACAAGTATATTTTCGGCTTTGAGGAAAGCTGCGGATATT
>JAZNZZ010000135.1:0-2744 GCA_045595205.1 Faecousia sp. | reverse complement strand
ATGTAGGGATCGGCATCACTTTCGCCCAGCCACTTTTCATAGTGGACATCCAGAATGTCATAGATCCGGTGCAGGTCCGGCAGGGATACACCCATAATGTGATCCCAGATGGCGCGGTAGCCACGGCGGCCCTGCTGCAGCTCGTAGGTGGCAGTGTGTGCCTTTTCCGCGAACACAGGGTCTGTCTTTTTGGAGGAAGCGGTGGGATAGATCTCCTCCAGCTCAGACAGGGTAAAGGGAGATTCTGCAGGATACTCCCCGGTGAAATCCGGGTCGAAATAGGGCAGCTCCGGCTGACGCTCCTGAAGCTCTGCGATGATCAGACCCATCTGCAGACCCCAGTCGCCCAGGTGAATGTCACCGATGGTGTTATAGCCCATAAACTTATACAGCCGCTTCAGTGCCTCGCCGATAATGGCAGGCCGCAGGTGACCGATGTGCAGAGGCTTTGCCACATTGGCACCGCCGTAGTCCACCACCACCGTCTTGCCTGCGCCGGGCTTTGCCACGCCGAAATCCGGTGCAGTACGCATTTCCTCCAGATAGTTTTGCAGGAAGCGGTCAGAAAGCTTCAGATTGATAAAGCCGGGCATTACCGCATCACACATAGAGAAGTCTGCGGCATCCAGCTTTTCCACAACTGCATTGGCGATCTGGATGGGGGCGCACTTATACTGCTTTGCGGCTGCCAGAGCGCCGTTGCACTGGTACTCGCACAGGTCAGGACGGTTGGACACCGTCACCTTGCCGAAGGAGGCATCATAGCCTGCATCCGCAAATGCCTGCGCCATTTTCTTTGAAATAATATCTAAGATCTTTTCCATCTTGTACTCCTTTTGATAACAACAAAGCTACGAGAATGCGTCATTCCGAGCAAGCGAAGCGCGTCGAGGAATCTTCGCAGCTTCGATCATTCCCAGTCCGTCGACAGATCACACCAAGTAGGATTCATCTGCGCTACCAAGGCATTCTTCTTTGCTCTTGACCACTTTTTTAATTGCTTTTCTCTTTCAATTGCACTTTGCATATAACTGGATCCCTCATAGTAGACCAGTTTATGAACATTGTACTTTTTCGTAAATCCTTCCACCAAGCCGTTTTTATGCTCATACAATCGTTTCGGCAGGTTGCTTGTAACGCCAATATAGAGAACCGAATCGTCCCAGTTGGATAATATATAAACAAAGTTCATAACCATTACCCTTCTCTATAACGATAGTGCCAAGATCCCTCGACTTCGCTCGGGATGACGCACAATCGGGGTGGGATATTACTGCTTATTCTGTGCCATCCATTCCAGATAGTCATCGTAGGTGCCGTAACGGTCGATAATAGTGCCGTCAGGCTGGAAGGCGATGACACGGTTACAGGTGGACTCAAGCAGCTCGTGGTCGTGGGAGGCCAGCAGCACAACACCCTGGAATGCCTCCAGGCCCTTGTTCACCGCCTGGATGGATTCCATATCCAAGTGGTTGGTGGGCTGGTCCAGCAGCACCACATTGGCGCCGGAGAGCATCATTTTAGAGAGCATACAGCGCACCTTCTCGCCGCCGGACAGGACATTGACCTGCTTGAACACATCGTCATTGCCGAAGAGCATCCGGCCCAGGAAGCCCCGCAGATATACATCGTCCTTCTTTACGGAATACTGGCGCAGCCAATCCACCAGCTCCATGGTGTTGCCCTCAAAGTAGGGGGTGTTGTCCTTGGGCAGGTAGCTGCGAATGGTGGAGATGCCCCACTTCACGCTGCCCTCGTCCGGCTCCAGCTCACCCATCAGGATCTGGAACAGTGCGGTCTGTGCCAGCTCGTTATCACCCACAAAGGCGATCTTATCATTTCTGCCCACGGAGAAATAGACCTTGTCCAGCAGCTTCACACCGTCCACAGTAACGGACACATCGTTGACCGTCAGGATGTCCTTGCCCAGCTCACGCTCCGGCATAAAGCCCACAAAGGGGTAACGGCGGGTGGAACAGGGCATTTCCTCCACGGTCAGCTTGTCCAGCAGCTTTCTGCGGGCAGTTGCCTGCTTTGCCTTGGACTTGTTGGCAGAGAAGCGCTGAATGAACAGCTGCAGCTCTTCGATCTTCTCCTGATTCTTCTTGTTCTTGTTGCGGATCATTGCCTGAACCAGCTGAGAGGATTCGTACCAGAAGTCGTAGTTGCCCACATACATCTTGATCTTGCCGTAGTCGATATCCACGGTATGGGTACAGACCGTATTCAGGAAGTGACGGTCGTGGGAGACCGCAATGACCATTCCGGGGAAGTCCAGCAAAAAATCCTCCAGCCAGTTGATGGCTTCAATATCCAGATTGTTGGTAGGCTCGTCCAGCATAACGATGTCGGGATCACCGAACAGCGCCTGTGCCAGCAGCACCTTCACCTTCAGCCGGGGGTCCATCGTTGCCATAGAATCGTAATGCAGCTCCGTACCGATGCCCAGACCCTGCAGAATACGGGAAGCATCGCTTTCTGCCCCCCAGCCGTTCATTTCCGCAAACTCCATTTCAAGCTCAGAAGCACGGATACCATCCTCATCAGAGAAGTCGGGCTTCTCATAAATGGCATCCTTTTCCTTCATAATGTCGTAGAGGTGCTGATTGCCCATGATAACGGTGTCCATGACAGTGAATTCGTCGTAGGCGTTCTGGTTCTGCTTCAGAACAGAGACACGCTTCTCGGGATCGATATAAATAGAGCCGGAGGTGGATTCCAACTCGCCGGTGAGCAGGCGGAGG
>JAZNZZ010000134.1:0-2844 GCA_045595205.1 Faecousia sp. | reverse complement strand
TGAAAATAAAAAAGTTCTATTATGTTCTGTTATTGGGACGGAATCTGTGATATAATGATGAAAATTCCGGGAGGTGAATGTATGCTGACACTGCTTTTGGGTACGGATTGGGTATCGAACCGCGATATGATCCTTGAGATGCTGGCTGAAGACGTGAAAAATGAATTGCCGGGCAGAATTTTTATGGTGCCGGAATTGATCAGCCATGATACGGAACGCAGATTGTGTGCTGCTGCGGGAGACACTGCCAGCAGATATGCAGAGGTGCTGTCGTTTACAAGATTGGTCCAGCGTGTCAGCGAAGCGGTTGGTCACGGTGCGGATGAGTGCCTGGATAACGGCGGCCGGCTGGTGGCAATGGCCTCCGCTGCAAGACAGCTCCATGGACAGCTTAAGACATATGCGGCGGTAGAATCGAAACCGGAATTCCTAATGGGGCTCATCGAAGCAGTTGATGAATTCAAGCTTTGCTGCATTTCTCCTGAGGACCTTATGCAGGCAGCTAAACGCTCAGAGGGGGTGCTTGCTCAAAAATTAACGGAGCTCTCTATGCTTCTGCAGGCCTATGATGCGATTTGCGCCCAAAGCAAACGAGATCCCAGAGATCTCATGACATGGCTTTTGGAACAGCTGGAAGACAGCAATTTTGCACAAGAGCATGTGTTTTACATTGATGGTTTCCCGGACTATACACGCCAACACATGGCAATTTTGGAGCATCTGATCCTGCATTCACCTAAGGTTGTAATCGGTATGAACTGTGATCGTGCTGGCTCCCGTGATCCTGCGTTTGAGAAAGCCGGTCAAACCGCTTCTGATCTCATCCGCTTCGCTGAAAAACACGGAATGAAGCCTGAGATTATGAATGTTTGTGGGAGGAAGGATCATCTTGAGGTTGTTCGGAGGTCTGTTTTTGGTACACCTTCCCGTGTAAGACCTGAATTACAGGATAAGCTTTCCGTTTTTTGTGCGAAGACGGCTTACGAAGAGTGTTTGTGTGCTGCCACAAGAATCCTTGATTTGATTCAGTCAGGTGTGCGCTACAGAGAAATCAGCGTGACCTGCGCAGACATGCCATCTTATCAGAATATACTCGATCTTGCATTCCGCCGATGTCATATTCCTGTTTATCAATCCGGCACAGAGCCGGTCGTGGATAAGGCTGTCATTTTGACTGTTTTGTCCGCAATTGATGTGGCTGTTGGAGGCTTTGAACAGGCGGATGTGATCCGCTATATGAAGTCTGCGCTTTCTCCGTTGGACATCCACTCCTGCGATATGTTAGAAAACTACGCAATCATGTGGAACATTACGGGCAGACGGTGGCAGACAGAGTGGACGAACCATCCCAAAGGCCTGACCGAGCACTGGAGCCATCACGATGAGGAAGAATTGGAACGGCTGAATAAGAACAGGCGCCGAATTGTTGAGCCGCTTACCGAGCTGCAGCAGGGACTCCAGCGGGCTGTGAATGTAAAGCAACAAGTTCAGGCTCTCTACGATTTCCTGATCAGGATCAGCTACGCCGAGCGCTTGGAACAGCTTGCCCGCAAGATGGACCAAAGTGGGGATAACCGAACTGCGCAGATCCTCAATCAGCTTTGGGAGATTCTGTTGTCTGCACTGGAGCAGCTGTATGATGTACTTGGTGAAACAGCTTGGGACGCAGAGACCCTTACCCGCCTGCTGAGATTGTTGCTGAGTCAGTACAATGTGGGCACGATCCCGCCTGTTTTGGACGCAGTAACAGTAGGTCCTGTCAGCGCTATGCGCTGCCAACAAACGAAGCACCTGATCGTATTGGGAGCCTCTGAAGGCAATCTTCCCGGCTATGGCGGTGTTCGCGGTGTGCTGACTGACCAGGAGCGTAATTCCTTACGGGATCTTGGTGTCCCGCTTACCGGTGGTGCGATGGATAGCGTGCAAGCTGAGTTTGCCGACATTTACGGTGTCTTTTGCGGGGCTGAAGAAACGATTTCTATTTGTTATTCAGCAGGACAGCCGTCTGCAGTTTACCGCAGACTTCTGTCACTGGTCGGTAATGAGCGTTCTATAGATACCTCCTATACCACAGCCCGCTCGGATAAGCAGGAGGCTGCAGCATATCTGTTGCGGACAGGCAATCTTTCCACAGCAGAAAAATTGCAAATTTCTCAAGAGTATCTGGCACTCGATCAAAAACGAAGCTACGAACTTGGTAAGATCAGCAAGCAGAATATCGAGAAACTCTATGGAAGCAAGTTGAATTTGTCCGCATCCCAGGTGGATAAGCAATCACTTTGCCGTATGGCTTATTTCCTGCGCTATGGCATGAAAGCCAAGGAACGAAAGACTCTTTCTGTTGATCCTGCCGAATTTGGTACCTATGTCCATGCGGTTCTGGAGAACACTGCCCGGGATGTGATGGGGCTGGGTGGATTTCATGCGGTCTCTTTGGAAAAAACCATGGAAATTGCTGCTGAACACTCCAAAGCCTACGCAGCAGAACATTTTAGCCAACTGGATTCTGAGCGCCTTGCGTACCTGTTCCGCAGAAACGCCCAAGAATTGAACTTTGTTGTTCGGGAAATGTGGCAGGAACTGCGCTGCAGCCAGTTTGTGCCCATTGGATTTGAGGCGGGATTTGGTCAGGATAAGGATATTGATCCTATTGAGATCCCTGCACAGATGCTTCAAGCGCAGCTGAACGGATTTGTTGACAGGGTGGATATTTGGAGCAGCAATGGCCGCACCTATTTCAAAGTTGTAGACTATAAAACCGGCAAGAAGGACTTTGATTACTGTGATATTTTCAACGGTTACGGCCTGCAGATGCTTCTTTATCTGTTTGCGTTAGAGGATAAC
>JAZNZZ010000133.1:0-3698 GCA_045595205.1 Faecousia sp. | reverse complement strand
TGTGGCAGCTGCCTACAATGCTACCGAGGATATTCCGATTCTGGGTACCTCCGTTACCGAGTACGGCGTGGCTCTGGGCATTGAAAACTTCAGCGGCACTGTGGGTGCCAATGTCTCCGGTACCTCTGACCTGGCTGACCTGGAGAAGCAGGCACAGATGATCACCGAGTGGGTCCCCAATGCAAAGAATGTGGCGCTGCTGTTCTGCTCTGCAGAAGCCAACTCCAAGTATCAGGTGAATAAGGTGCAGGAGTATCTGGAGGCAAAGGGCCTGACCTGCAAGCAGTTTGCATTTGCAGATACCTCCGACCTGACCGCCGTTACCCAGGAGGCTGTGGACTTTGCCGATGTGATCTATGTTCCCACCGACAACACCGTGGCAAACAATGCAACTACCATTGACAGCTTTGCCCGTCCTGCCAAGGTGCCGATCATTGCCGGTGAGGCCGGTATCTGCGGCGGCTGCGGCATTGCTACTATGTCCATTGACTACTACGATCTGGGCTATGCCACCGGCGAGATGGCAGTGCGTATCCTGAAGGACGGCGAGGACATCACCAAGATGCCCATTGAGTACGCTCCCGAGGTGACCTACCTGTACAACGAAGAGATCTGCACAGAGCTGGGCATCACCCCTCTGGAGGGCTACGAGAAGCTGGCTGTGGAAGGCTAAAACAAAACCGGGCAAGGCGGTTTTCCGCCTTGCCTTTTTTGTGGGGAAAAGTTCGCTTGCGGGGGGGATTGCTTGGTTGACATTTCTTCGTTTCAATGGTATTATTAGGCTTAACTATAATCTGTAGAAAGAGGCTGCATTATGAAAAAATTTGTTGCTTTTCTGCTGACTGTGCTGATGCTGGTGAGCCTTGCTGCCTGCAGTGGTGAAAAGATGTCTGAAAACGACCCCGCCGCTGGTGAGAATGACGGCAGGTATGTGATTGGCATTTGCCAGTTTATGCCCCATCCTGCGCTGGACAAGGCTACCGAGGGCTTTATTGCCGCGGTGGAAGAGGGCTTGGGTAAGGACAATGTGACCTTTGACAATCAGAATGCTGCCGGTGAGGCTTCCAACTGCTCTGCCATCATCAACGGTCTGGTGGCATCGGATGTGGATCTGATCATGGCAAATGCCACCCCTGCTGTGGCAGCTGCCTACAATGCCACGGAAACGATCCCCATTCTGGGCACCTCCGTTACCGAGTACGGCGTGGCTCTGGGCATTGAGAATTTCAGCGGCACCGTGGGCTCCAATGTGTCCGGTACTTCTGATCTGGCGGATCTGGAAAAGCAGGCACAGATGATCGCGGACTGGTGTCCCAATGCCCAAAAGGTGGGTCTGCTGTACTGCTCTGCAGAAGCCAACTCCAAGTATCAGGTGGATACGGTGCAGAAGCATCTGGAGGCAAAGGGCCTGACCTGTCAGAAGTTCGCCTTTGCTGACACCAGCGACCTGATGGCTGTCACCCAGGAGGCTGCGGACTTTTCGGATGTGATCTACATCCCCACGGATAATACTGCTGCCAATAATGCTTCTGCCATTGACAGTGTCTGCCGTCCTGCCGGAGTGCCCATCATCACCGGTGAGGCCGGCCCCTGCGGTGCTTGCGGCATTGCCACCATGTCCATTGATTATTACGATCTGGGCTATACCACCGGCAAGATGGCAGTCCGTATTCTGAAGGATGGAGAGGACATTGCCAAAATGCCCATTGAGTATGCTCCCGAGGTGACCTACCTGTACAATGAGGAGATCTGTAAGGAGCTGGGCATTGAACCCCTGGAGGGGTATGAAAAGCTGGTCACGGAGTGATCCGCAGAAAATATATAGATCCTTGGAGGCTGAGTTCCTATGGTTTTTGTGGAACGGTTGTTAAATTTCGGAAATTCCTTGCCGGGCGTTATGTCTCAGGGCCTGATCTGGGGCATTATGGCCATCGGCTTGTACATTACTTATAAGATCCTGGAACTGTCTGACCTGACGGTGGACGGCTCCTTCTGTACCGGCGGTGCTGTGTGCATCGTGATGATGGCAATGGGCTATCCCACCTGGCTGGCAATGATCTGTGCGTTCATTGCCGGTATGTGCACCGGTGCTGTCACAGGCTTTCTCCACACCACCTGTAAGATCCCGGCGATCCTTGCAGGCATTCTGACCCAGCTGGGTCTGTGGACCGTGAATATGCTGATTATGGGACTAAAGAGCGGTGAGCTGGTCTCAACGCTGACCATTCCCTCCCGTAACAGCACGCCTCTGGTGTCTGCGATGTATCTGAGCAAGGCGCTGGACGGCTCAAAGCCCTTTATTCTCTATCCGCCTCTGATTATGGCGATCATTACCGTTGTGGTCATTGGAATTCTGTACTGGTTCTTCGGTACAGAGCGGGGCGCATCCATCCGTGCCACCGGCGCCAATGAGCATATGGCACGGGCGCAGGGCATCAACACCAATGTGAACAAAATGATCGGTCTGATGCTGGCAAACGGTCTGGTTGCCCTGTCCGGCTCTCTGTTTGCCCAGTACAACGGCAACGCCGAGATCAATATGGGTCGCGGTGCCATCGTTATCGGACTTGCTGCCATCATTATCGGACAGGTGCTGTTTGATAAGCTGTTTAAGAATTTTGCCTTGAAGCTGCTGGGTGTCAGCTTTGGTGCGATCATTTACTACATCGTGATCCAGGCAGTGCTTACCCTGCTGAAGGTGGATTCTCAGTATCTGAAGCTGATGAGCGCAGTGATCGTTGCCATCTTCCTGACTGTACCCAACCTGAAGGGTGTGCATCCCAAGAAAAAGAAGGAGGTGCCGGAATGCTCCAAATAAAAGATGTTTGCAAGACCTTTAATGCCGGTACCATCAACGAAAAGGTGGCGCTGAACGGACTGAACCTGCACTTGGCACCCGGTGAATTTGTTACGGTCATCGGCGGCAACGGTGCCGGTAAGAGTACGATGCTGAACTCTGTCGCCGGTGTGTACCCGGTGGATGGCGGTTCTATTTCCATTGACGGCGTGGATGTGACCCGTCTGCCGGAGTTTAAACGCGCCCGGTTTATCGGCCGGGTGTTCCAGGATCCGATGATGGGTACTGCTGCAACAATGCAGATCGAGGAAAATCTGGCACTGGCTGCCCGTCGGGGCAAGGTGAGGACGCTCCTTTCCGGTATTACCAAGAAGGAGAGAGAGGAATACCGGGAGGCACTGAAAATTCTGGATCTGGGTCTGGAGGACCGGCTGACTGCCAAGGTAGGCTTGCTCTCCGGCGGTCAGCGTCAGGCGCTGACCCTTCTGATGGCGACGCTTCGCAAGCCGAAGCTGCTGCTTCTGGACGAGCATACTGCTGCCCTTGACCCCAAGACGGCATCCAAGGTGCTGGAGGCTACCCAGCGCATTGTGGAAAAGGACAACCTGACCACCCTGATGATCACCCACAATATGCGGGATGCCATTGCTTACGGCAACCGTCTTGTTATGATGTACAACGGTCATATCGTGGTGGATGTTGCCGGTGAGGAAAAGAAGAACCTCACCGTGGAGCAGCTGCTGAACCTGTTCAGCAAGGTCAGCGGCTCCAACGAAGCCAACGATAAGCTGCTCCTTGGATGATCAAAAAACACCCTCCAAGGGCGGTACGCCATAGTGATAAAATGGTTTTGAACGGTCCCTTTTCTGCTTAATTGCATAAAAAATTCCCAAAATGCGTC
>JAZNZZ010000132.1:0-6983 GCA_045595205.1 Faecousia sp. | reverse complement strand
CAGCTTCTTATACTGCCACTTGTAGGAAACGATGTCGCCCTCGGCAACAACAGAGAACTGAACATCATTGCCGGAATCCACAGTAACAGCCTCGGGGTGCTTTACGATGAGAGAGGGAACGACCTCGGGCAGCTTGGAGCCTTCGTCGGTCTCTACCTTGGTCTCGCCGCAGGCGGTACAGGTGTAGGTGGTGTAGCCGTCAGCCTCGGTGGTGGGATCGGTGTAAACACCCTCGTTCCAGGCGTGGTCGGCAACGGGCAGCTCCTCCTGAGCCACCAGGATCTCGCCACAGACGGAGCACTTGCTGCCCTCGGACAGGCCGGTGGTAGTACAGGTGGCTTCCACGCCGGGGATCACTTCGGGAGTATGTGCGGGGACTTCCACGGTCTCGCGGGAGATCTCCAGATCACACTGCTCACAGTAAACCACCAGGTCGTAAGAGCCGGCAGTCTCGCAGGTCTGTGCAACCTCGTTCTCCTTCACGGGTTCCATAGGATAGTGCTGGCCGCCGTTGGCAACGCCGGGATGGGCTGCCCACTCTTCAGCAGTAAAGGCAAATGCGTAGATACCGCGGACAGTTTCCATATTACCGTAGTAGACCTCGAAGTGGGTGGGAACCAGGTCTGCGCTCAGAGCGCCCTCTTCCCAGGTGGTGTCCCAGTTTCCGGTATCACGGTTGATCTCAATGTTGATGGGAGCATACTTCAGATTCAGAGGCTTGTCGGCAGGACGGACGGTGGTAGCCAGCAGCTGCTCACCGGCATAAACCTTAACGCCAATGAAGCCCTGGGTCTTTTCAGGATCCAGACCGGTCATACGGACAAAGATATGGGTGCCGCGGCTGGTGGCAACGCTGGTGCTGGTTTCGTCGGTCATACCCAGCTCGCCAAACTCCATATCACGCTCCAGGGTATCGGCCTCCTGATAGGTGTCGCCACAGACGGAGCAGGTGTAAACATGGGTACCTGCGGTGTTCATCTCAGTGGGAGAGATGTAGGTTGCCTCGTAGGCGTGACCGCCCTCGACGGTCAGCTGAGGGATCAGGTCGTTGTTACAAACGGTACAGTATGCGCCCTCGGACAGACCGTCCTCGGTGCAGGTACCTGCAACGGCTTCCTTGACTGCGGGGGTGTGGGCTGCCAGACCGGTGTAAGCATTCCAGGTATTCTGGCAGGTCTCGCAGGAATATGCGGTGTAGCCGGGAGTGACACAGGTAGCGGCCACAATCTCACCGGCAACGCCGTGGGTGTAGATGTGATCGTTCTCTTCAGTAGCCTCGGTGTAGGTGGCGCACTCTGCCGTGTTCACAGTGGCGCTGCCGGAAGTTGCGGGGAGGTACTTGAAGGTGCCGCCGTAGACATTACATACAGCGTAAGTCTTGTTGATGTAGATGTTGTTTCTGGCATCGCTGCCGGTCTTGCTGGCACCGATCTCGCCGCCGTAGAAGTTCACAGTTGCGGTGCCGGGACTACCATAAGCATAGACATTGTCGCCCAGCATAGCATCGCCGTTGTAGATCTTACCGCCGTACATATTGAATACGGGGGTATAGGTCTTGCCTTCAGCGAAAACATAGACATTACCGCCCCGGGAGTAGCCATAGGCAGAGCTGTTGTCGTGGATCTCGCCGCCGTACATATTGAACACGGCCGTATTGGTGACATAGACACCGGCGCCGCTGCCGGCAGTGTTATCGGTGGTGCCGTCAAACTGGACAGCAGGCACAGAGGCATTGCAGATCTCGCCGCCGTACATGTTCATAACCGCAGAACCGGTAAGGGTAACATTGCCGCCGGACAGGGCAAGACCGTTCTTGATGGTGCCGCTGTAGAGGTTCACGGTTGCATTATCCGCATACAGCACACCGCCTGCGGTGGAGTTGCCGGTGTTACCGCCGTCCAGAACGCAGTCGATGATGTTCACGGTAGCGCCTGCGTTGGCACCGATGATGCCGCCGCCCTTGCCAAGGTTGGCACTTTCCTCACGGGTGATGTTCACATTCACCAGGTTCAGGGTGGAGTTGTCACCGGCATAGATCATATTACCCAAAACGGCAGCGTTATTGGCACCCTTGGCAATGATGCCGCCCTCGCTCTTGCTGTTCATAATGGTGAGTGTGCCATCATAAGCAGACATAATACGGGAGGTGTGGGTTGCGGTGATGGTGTGACCGTTCAGGTCAAGGGTGATGTTATGGGCCAGATCTCCACTGGTTGTGCCCATCTGACCGGTAACGTTCATCACAACATCACCGGTGAGCACCAGCTTGGCAGTGATAGGCTCGGTAGCATTGGCCAGGATGTATTCCGAACCCAGTGTGCTGCCGGAGCGGAACCACTTATTGAACTGGGATGCGTTTTCGATCTCTACCCAGCCACCGGCATTGGTGGTATAGGCAGGTGCGGGGGTCGTTTCTTCCGTCGTTTCTTCCGTCGTTTCTTCTGTAGCGCTGACGGCGGGGATCAGGGACAGGACCATAATCACAGCCAGGATCAGGCTCAGAAGCTTCTTGGTAGACTTTGCCATTTTGTTTCCTCCTAGAATTAAATTTGCTCTCCCTTGACAGGAAGATGCAGGTCAGATTTATTCTACCATCCCCATATTAAAAAATCAATGGGTTTTGTGTCAATTTGTGGTTGATGCACAAGCCAACGAGGTGGTTTTTGTGCAATTTGCCGATACGCTTACTCCCCCCCATTTATAAATTGACTTTTTCCGCCCCCGGGCATAAAATAAAGACGATCAAATTGCCGCAAAGCTGCGGTCAAAACGGAGGATGAAGCGATGAAGATTCTGGTTACCGGCGGTGCCGGGTATATCGGCTCTCACACCTGTGTGGAGCTTTTGGAGCTTGGCTATGAGGTGGTGGTGGTGGACAACCTGTGCAACTCCAACCCCGAGTCCCTGCGCCGGGTGGAGGAGCTCACAGGAAAGACCGTGAAATTCTATGAAGGGGATGTGCGGGACGAGGCACTGCTTCAGAAGATCTTCAAAGAAAACGAGATCGCCTGCGTGATCCATTTTGCAGGTCTGAAGGCGGTGGGAGAGAGTGTGAGTCTGCCCTGGAAATACTATGACAACAATCTGAATTCCACCCTGGTGCTGACCAAGGTAATGGAGAAAGTGGGGGTGCAGAAGCTGATCTTCTCCTCCTCTGCCACGGTGTACACCGCCGACAACGAGATGCCCCTGCGGGAGGACAGCCGGACGGGAAACTGCACCAACCCCTACGGCTGGACAAAGTATATGACCGAGCAGATCCTCTCCGGTCTTTCCGTGGCGGACAAAAACTGGAGCATCTGCCTTTTGCGGTACTTTAATCCCATCGGTGCCCACGAAAGCGGCCGCATCGGTGAGGACCCCCGGGGCATTCCCAACAATCTGATGCCCTACATCACCCAGGTGGCAGTGGGCCGCCGGCAGGAGCTGAGCGTTTACGGCAACGATTACGACACCCACGACGGCACCGGTGTCCGGGACTACATCCATGTGGTGGACCTTGCCAAGGGTCACGCGGCGGCGGTAAAGTATGTACTGGAGAACACCGGCTGTGAGGTATTTAACCTGGGCACAGGCACAGGCTACAGCGTGCTGGATATGGTGCACACCTTCCGGGAGGTCAACCGGGTGGCGCTTCCCTATCGCATCACCGACCGCCGCCCCGGCGACATCGGCACCTGCTACGCAGATCCTGCAAAAAGCGCGGAAAAGCTTGGCTGGAAGGCAGAAAAGACCCTTTCCGATATGTGCCGGGATGCCTGGAACTGGCAGAAGAAGAACCCTATGGGCTATGGAGAGAGCTGAGCGTTGAGTCTATCGATTAACACTGTAGGGGCGGATATTATCCGCCCGTCATTGCCGAAGGCAATGGTGATTTGCGTTGCAAATCACGCGGGCGATTGATAATCGCCCCTACAATATCGTTCGATAGACTGAACGATAACCTTTAATTTATCGGCCATTGGGCATTTAAAACCCCGGTGGGTGCGGCAAATTATGCTTGCATCCGCCGGGTTTTTTATATATAATACAGGGTGGCGGGCGAAAAACACCGCCTGCCTAAATTACGCGCTGTATCCGGGGGTGTCCCGGAACGGCAGCAGGAGGTAAAAAATGAATACGAAAACAAAGAACCTGGTAGGAATTGCCCTGTTCACTGCCATCGTGGTGGTGCTGCAGCTGCTGGCTGTGGGCCTGCGGGCATTGGGACTGTTCTCCATCTCCCTGGTGCTGGTGCCCATCGTGGTGGGCTCGGCGGTGTACGGCTGGAAGGGCGGCGCCTGGCTTGGCTTCGTCTTTGGCGTTGCCGTGCTTCTGTCCGGCGATGCCAACGCTTTTCTGGGTGTCAATGCCGTGGGCACTGTGGTCACTGTCCTTTTAAAGGGTACACTGTGCGGCCTTGCGGCAGGCATCGTGTACAGGCTTCTGAACAAGACCAATATGTGGCTGGCTGTGATCTGTGCCGCCATCCTTTGCCCCGTGGTGAACACCGGCGTGTTCCTGCTGGGCTGCCGTGTGTTCTTCTTTGATACCATCGCCCAGTGGGGCGCTGCCGCAGGCTTCCCCAGTGTGGGTGCCTATATGGTCTTCGGTCTCACAGGTGTCAACTTCCTCATTGAGCTGGGTGTCAACCTTGTGCTGGCTCCCGTCATCACCCGACTGATCCGCATCGGTAAAAAGTAAGGAGATCTTTATGCTGCTTGCCATCGATATCGGCAACTCCAATGTTGTCATTGGCTGCCTTGACGAAAACAATCAGACCACGGCACTGTTCCGTATGGTCACAGACCTGAAAAAGACAGAGGATGAATATGCCGCCGGAATGAAGACCATTCTGGAGTACCGGGGCATCGACTGCTCCAACTTCGAGGGTGCTATCATCTGCTCTGTGGTGCCGCCCCTGACGGAGATCTTCCACATTGCGGTGGAGCGGCTCATCGGCTGCAACGCCCTTGTGGTAGGCGCCGGTATCAAGACAGGTCTGAACATTATGATCGAAAACCCCGCCAGCCTCGGCAGTGACATCGTGGCTGCCTCCGTGGCGGCAATGTCCGAATTCCCCCAGCCGGTGATCGTCATCGATATGGGCACTGCCACCACCATCACCGTGGTGGACAAGGGCAACCGCTTCCTGGGGGGTGCCATCGTGCCCGGTGTTGCCCTTTCTATGAACGCCTTGTCCTCCGGCACTTCTCTTTTGCAGAAGGTGCCCATCGAGTCACCCAAGAAGGCCCTTTGCTCCACCACCACCGAGTGTATGCAAAGCGGCGCGGTGTTTGGAAATGCGGCACTGCTGGACGGTATGATCGACCGGTTTGAGCAGGAGCTGGGCGCTCACTGCAGCGTAGTCGCCACCGGCGGCATTGCAGCCAAGATCATCCCCCATTGCAGCCACGAGATCGTTTATGACGAGAACCTGCTGCTCCGTGGTTTGGGGATCATTTATAAGAAAAATAAGAGATAAATTCATATTTATCGCGCTGTAGGGAATGCATTTATGCATTCCGCATTGCCGCAGGCAATGGTGATTTGCTTCGCAAATCACACGGAACGGATAAATCCGTTCCCTACGCGACGGAGCGCTAAATTGGAATTTGAAGGAGGGTCACTGTGAAGAGAATACTTGCCCTTTTGGTGGCAACGGTGCTGCTTCTGGCAGGCTGCGGTGCTGAAAAAGCGGTGCAGACCACTGCGCCCACGGAAGCATCCACAGTGCCCGCAGAAACAGAGCCGAAGCAGAAAAGCCGGGAGGAGATGCACATTTTTATCTCCCTTCCGGAGGAAGAAGACTCCCGCTGGCAGAGGGCCGGTGCGGATCTTGAAATGCTGCTTCGCAACCTTTTCTATCAGGTGACCCTGTGCTACGCCAAGTCCGATGCCGCCGAACAGGCACGGCAGCTGGCGGAGGCGCTGGAAGCCGGTGTGGACTGCATCCTCCTTGCCCCTGTGGATCCCGTGACCCTGACAGAGGTCTGTGCCACAGCGGAAGAAATGGGTGTCCCTCTGGTGTCCTATGACCGTATGGTGACAGACACGGAGCATCTTGATTACTATGTTTCCTACGACTACAGGGCGATCGGTGTGGAAATGGGCAACCACATTGTGGAAAAAGCAGCTCTGGACACTGCCGAAAAGCCTTTGACTGTGGAATTCTTTATGGGCGCGCCGGAGGATAACCGGGCGCTGCTGCTGTTCCTCGGTATTCTGGAGGTGCTGCAGCCCTATCTGGAGGAGGGAAAGCTCCTTGCCAATTCCGGGCGCACTGCCTTTGAGGACATCTGCACCGTGGACGGCACTGCAGGATCGGTGGAGGAAGCCTTCCGCAGCTACCTGCAGGACCACTACCGCCGCACCAGACCTGACATTATCTGCACCGCCTCCGACGCTTTTGCCGATGCCTGCATCCGGGTGCTGGAGGAAAAGAAGCTGGAGATCCCTCTGATCACCGGTGTGGGCGGCACAGAGGCAGGCCTTGCCAATGTGCAGGGAAAAAAGCAGAGCTTCACCGTAACCCTTGCCCTTGAGCCCCTGGACGAAGCCTGTGTTTCCCTGATCGATGCCGTTCTCACCGGCAAAGAGCCGGAGCTGAACGACAGGGAAAGCTGCCACAACAATGCAAAGGTAGTCCCTGCCTTCCTGTGCAGTCATACGGTACATACGCCCCCGGAGGAAGTGCCGGAGGAGACTGTCCCCGCAACAGAGCCTGGGGCATAGCCAATTCCGTGCTGTCATTCTGAGCATAGCGAAGAATCCCCATCTTAAACTGTATGCATTGGGGGTGGAGATTCTTCGTCCCCTTCGGCTATGCTCAGGGCACTCAGAATGACAACGCGGCTTTTCGATGGAGATTCTTCGTCCCCTTCGACTATGCTCAGGGCACTCAGAATGACAACGCGGCTTTTCGAGGGAGATTCTTCGTCCCCTTCGGCTACGCTCAGGGCACTCAGAATGACAGAAAGACAAATTATAGCAAGGAGTTTTTC
>JAZNZZ010000131.1:0-3808 GCA_045595205.1 Faecousia sp. | reverse complement strand
CCCCGAGTTCATCGGCTCCGGCGACATCGAAGAGTGGCTGAATCAGCCTGCTCAGATCGTCAAGCTGCACCCCATGACCATTATGCAGAACTCCCTGAACGGTACCTTCGGTCAGTCCGGCGACATCGCAAATGTTCCTCCCTGCGCCGCTACCATTGGACCTCTGGATGTTATGCGTGCTAAGGAGCGTATCGAGGTTCACGCTCTGGCTACCTGCGGTACCTTCTCTTCCTGGCAGAGAATGACCTCCCGTCTGTGCACCCACGGTCCTATCACTCCCTACCTGCCCTCCTCTATGCTGCAGACCAAGAAGACTCAGGTCTACATCAGCGAAGAGCTGGCTGCTCCCTTCGAGTGCTGGGAGAAGGTTGGCTATTGATCATTTGGTCGACTCTAAAAGTGCTTTATTTGCGGCTTGAGGGGATCTTTTGCCCCAACTGTGCGTAATGAAAGTACCGAAATACACAAAGTATTCCGGCACTTCCATTCCTTCATTTGGAACAAAATCTCGCCCTCGATCCATCAAAGCAGCACTTTCAGCGACGACCTTGTGGCAACCCAAACCTACAAGTAAAAACCGGAAGCTTCGGCTTCCGGTTTTTTGCATCTGCAGCCCGATCCCGCTTTGCCTTTCCGTAGAACGACAAACAATGCAGAATGCAAAAAAGGTTTGCATATGGACTGGGTTTGTGGTATGCTAAACGCAGAAATGTTCGATAATTTTATTTGAAAGGATGATTTTGGGTATGAAACGGTTTGGTAATTGGTTTCAATCTGTATTTTGTCTTTTAATGGTGGTATCCCTTCTGTTGGGCGGTGTACCTGTTGGAAGCGCTGTCAAAGATGCGGAGGCAGCGGATGGTTTTGTTCCGGTGCTTCGCTTTGTGGTGACCAGCGATGTGCATATTCGCAATGACGCAGATAAGATCAACGGTCACGAGCAACTGGCAAAGCTGTATGAAACAGCCTATGCCTACAGCGAAGCACATCCGACCTATGACAAGTTGGATGCCATATTCTTTAACGGTGACAACACCCAGGGCGGCTCCGAGCAGCAACAGACCTATTTCTTCAATTACCTGAAGGAGCACACCCGGGAGGGCACCTATGCTCTGGCCACTATGGGCAACCACGAGTTCAAGGCCACGGGACAGAACTATAATGACATTACAGGCGCTACGGAAAAATTCCTGGAATACAGCGGCTATGAAACGACCGATACCCGTTTCGAGCTGGGCGGTTATCAGTTTATTGCCTTTGCACCGGACAAGTACACCAAGTCCAAAAATCTGTATTTCAGCCAGACCAAGCTGGACTGGCTGAAGCAGGAGCTGGATGCGGCGGTGGCGGCTACCCCCGATAAGCCTATCTTTGTTCTGCAGCATATGCCGCCCTATGATACTATGAAGGGCTCTCACGGCACTGCGGCAGACAAGGGGCTGACAGAGGTGCTTGCAAGCTATCCACAGGTCATCGATTTTTCCGGCCATACCCACTGCTCCATTTCCGACCCCCGGATCATCTGGCAGGATGATTTCACTGCCATCAACAGCGGCGGACTGGCCTATCTGAGCATGGCAATTATGAATGGCACAAACGATGAGGATGGCGGCAGAGCCATTGACGAGGAGGGCGGCTGGATCGGTGTCAGCGAGGACAGCGCTGTCCGCAATGCGGGTATGTACTACATTGTAGAGGTGGATGCCAACGATACGGTACGGGTGCTCACCTACAATATGTTTACAGAGAGCCTGTACGGTGAGCCCTTTGTTCTGGACTCCATCGACCCGGCTGACTTTGTGTACACCGATGCCCGGAGAGAAGAAGCGGTACAGCCCGTATTTCCCGTGGGCGCCGAGCTGCAGCTTCGCTCTGACAACTATAAGAATCTGCAATTTGCCATTCCTCAGGCCATCTGCAAGGATGTGGTGCAAAGCTACCGGGTAGAGGTATATGAGGGAACAGAAAAAACTCAGACCCTGTACCGTCTGTCCGGTGCCAATTACGGCGATGCCGCACCGGAAACGGTGAATGCATATGTAAAGGACCTATCTCCCAACACAAGCTATACAGTCAAGGTCTATGCCACCAGCTCCTATAATCTGGACAGCGAGCCCCTGACAATGACGGTTACCACCAACGACGGCACGGTCCAGCCGGATATTCTGGATGTGGTATTCCTGGACGATGGCACGGCGGTAAACACCGTCACCGGCGATCCATTAAAGGCTTACGGAGAACCCAGCGTTTCTTATGATCCGCTCCTTGAAAAAAATGTTGCTTCCTTCCACGGACGGGATGCTTACGGCTTCTGGGGGATTTCTAACTGGTACGATGTGATCGCCACCTCCTATACCCTGGAAACGATGGCCTATCTGGATAAGGTCCCGGAGGACGGCAATATGGGTGTTTTGGCAAATCTCCAGTCCGCCGGCATCGGCTTTTCCTACAGCGAGGAGGGGTTGCTGCAGTTCTACAGCCGGCTGAAATCCGGTGGGTATACCATCCTGAAAACAACGGCAGAGCCGGGTACATGGATCCATCTGACAGGCACCTACGACGGCAGCACCCTGAAATATTATGTAAATGGCGAGCTGGCAGCTGAGGAAGAAATCGTGGGCACGCTGGTGACACCGGCCTATTTGGCGCAGTGCATGTATCTGGGGGCGGACTGCAATGTAAATACCCGGGAAGCCTTCTTTACAGGAAGGCTTGCCTCTGCGAAGCTGTATTCTGAACATTTGAGCGCAGAACAGGTGGCAGAGAATTACCGCACTGCAGCAGCGGTGAGCACAGCTTGCCCGGAGCACGGCGCTGTGCAGTGGACAGAGGTGGGCACTGATTGGGAAGCGGGCGGTGCAGTTTCCTCCGGTCATTATGTACTGACGGAAAATATTTCTCTTGCGAATACCTTGACGGTGGCAGCCGGGGAGCAGGTTTGTATTGATCTGGCAGGCTTCTCTATCACAGCAGCCGGTACTGCGGACGATGGTTCCTGGTACCGTGTATTTGAGAATTACGGACAGCTGACGGTTTTGGATACGGGTCTTGACACCGGCAGCATCTCCGGCGGTACGGTGTGGAACAATACCGATATGGCTATGGGCGGCAATATCTATAACGGCGAAAACGCTGTGTTTTCCCTGTACGGAGGCGCTGTCCGGGCCGGCATTGCCACAGTTGGTACTTATAAGGCTGCAGGAGGTATGGGCGGCAATCTTTACGGCGCACCCGGCTCTCAGATCCACATTTACGGTGGACGGGTGGAGGACGGCGCTGTCACCGGTGCGGATGTGTACACCTCCGGCTATTTGGGCGGCGGTAATATCGGCAGCGACGGCGCGGTCTATATCCACGGCGGTACGGTAACGGGCGGTGCAGTGTCCAATTCCTTTACCAATACTGTAAAGTCTGCCAACCTTTCCCTCTATGGCGGCAACATCGCCATGCGGGAAGGCGGCGCACTGGATATTTCCGGCGGTATGGTCCTGGACGGTCTGCTCACCGGTACACGCACCAACAACTCTGCAACCTGTAAGGCATACGGCCGCGGCGGTAATATTTCTGCCAGTTATGCACCTGTTTCTTTCACCGGTGGCTATATTGGCGGCGGCAAGATCCAGGTGACCTCTGCCGGTATGGCAACGGGAACCACAGTTCCTGCCAATGCCAGCGCTTTCGGCGGCAACGTCTATATTGTACATGGAGACCTGAACATCAGCGGCGGCACCATTGCCGACGGTGTGCTGGATTCCGTTGCCAAAGCGGTTTCCACCAGCACTTCAACCGGTAAGGCAAAGGTCACCGC
>JAZNZZ010000130.1:0-7392 GCA_045595205.1 Faecousia sp. | reverse complement strand
CCCCCAGCCTCGCTTCGCTCAGCAGCATTCGTAAAGGTATAATTGCCACCGGCAATTATTGTTATTGAAAGATTCGCTGCGCTCTGCAACGCCCCTCAGAGAGGGGGCAATGTTGCGGAGCAACATTCAAAACCGTGCGACAAATTGGAATTTGAAACACATTTTTGTATCACAGGAAACAAAAAATGCGATCTCGGTGTGAGCAATGTCATTAAGATAAGAAAAAGCGTGTCATTCTGAGGACCCTGAGCGAAGTCGAAGGGGACGAAGAATCCCCTTCAAAAATGATGGAGATCCTTCGCTGCGCTCAGGATGACACGCTTAACTAAGTGACATTGTCGGTGTGAGATCGCATTTTTTGCTATGTATTCAGTAAATTACCAATTGGTATTCCAGCTCTTCTTGTCCTCACCGGTGGGGGTGGAGCCGTAGCTGGATTCTGTGTCTGCAATCACAGATTTCACATTTTCCTTGACACGGGAGGTGGCGACGCGCTTCATAAGCTCTTCATAGTAAAGATCCTCGTCCAGAGGCAGCTCGATGGTCTTACCGGTCCAGGAGGACAGGTGCATTGCATTGGACAGGGTCAGTCCGTTAATGCCCTCTCTGCCGTCGGCAACCAGAGGCTCACCACGGAGGATCGCACCGCCCCAGGCGTTGATAACACCCACATGCTGGAGATTCTCACCGTCGGTTTCCACTGCTACGCGCTTGGCTTCGATCTTGCCGAAGGAGCTCTTGTTGGTGCGGCTGAATTCAGGCTCGCTGACTTCAAACTCCCACAGCTCCAGCTTGTCCTTTTCTGCAATGATCTTCGCCTTGTCCATCTGGATCTCCAGACGGTTGGAACCACAGCCGTCGCCGGTGGTGGTGATGAAAACACCGGTAGCGCCGTTGGCATACTCCACATAAGCGGTGACATCGTCTTCCACTTCAATGTCGTGCCATTTTCCGTAGAGCAGGTGACCGTGGACCTTTACAGGCATACCGCACAGCCACTGCCACAGGTCCAGCTGATGGGGGCACTGGTTCAGCAGCACACCGCCGCCTTCCCCTGCCCAGGTGGCACGCCAGGCGCCGGAATCGTAGTAAGCTTGGGGACGGTACCAGTTGGTGATGATCCAGTTGGTGCGGCGGATCTGACCGTAAGCGCCGGAATCGATCAGCTCCTTCAGTTTTCTGTAAATGTGGTTGGTGCGCTGGTTGAACATCATACCGAACACCACATCCGGGTGCTTGTCAGCCTCTGCGTTCATTTCCTTTACCTGCTTGGTGTAAACGCCCGCAGGCTTTTCTACCATCACATGGATGTTCCGCTGCATACAGGCAATGGCAAGCCTGCAGTGATCGTAGTGGGGGACTGCTACGATACAGGCATCGATCAGCCCACTGTCCAGCATCTGGATGGCATCGCTGAAGCAGGCGATGTTATCTCCCAAAGCCTCCTTGACCCAGGTGTGACGCTCTTCGTTAATATCTGCGATAGCAGTCAGTACAAAATCGGGACACTTGCCCTCCACCACCTTCTTTGCGTGGGAGGAACCCATATTGCCGATACCGATAATGCCAAGTCTGATTTTATCCATTATTCAAAACCCTCCGCTTTCAAGTATTCATAGCTGCGGCGCAGACAGTCAAAGGGATCTTCGCCGTTGCAGTTGTCCTGTTCCACCAGCATATACTGCGTGCCGCCGGCCTCTGCCTTTTCAAAAACGCGGTCAAAGTTGATGTTGCCCTCACCCACAGGTGACATTACCTGATCGTAGGCATAGTCCTTCAGATGGATGCAGGGGATCCGGCCTGCCATCTTTTCCAGCCACTGGGCAGGATCGCCACCGCCGCGCTGCACCCAGTAGGTGTCCAGAATGAAGCCCATTTCATCTGCCGGGATTCGCTCTATCAGCTGTTCCAGGATCAGCTTGCCGTTTTCCTTGCGGAACTCCCGGGCGTGGTTGTGGTACATAAAGTATTTGCCGCAGGCCTTCAGTGCTTTGGCAACAGGTCCGTAGGTCTCCACGAACTTGTCCACAGTCTCACCCTCCTCAGGGCGGAACCTGTACAGACCGAGACCCAAATTCTGGCAGCCGAAGATCTCGTGCTCCGCTGCAACGGCAGCAGTATCTTCCACCAGGCGGCTGTCACGGACATGTGTCACCACACATTTCAGTCCGTTGGCAGCCAGCTGCTCCTTCATCCACTCGGGTTCAAAAGGACAGGTAGCGGAAAGCTGTACGGTCTTGTAGCCGATGTCAGCCACCTTACGAAGGGTCAGGGACAGATCCTCCAAGGTTTTGGTGAATTCACGGACGGTAAAAAACTGTGCACCTATTTGCATATCAAATTCCCTCCAGAATCGTTTTTAAAGCATTGCAGGCAGCATCGAAGGCAGCATCGGAGGTGGGGTAGGTGTACATACTCACAACACTCTCCTCGCCGGGTGCTTCCAGCTCCTTCAAACCGTCAAAGACCTTCAGATGGGGCTCCAGGGTCATTGCTTCGCCGCCCTTTTTCAGGAACTCCCTGACGATATATGCTACATTGCCGTTGCCCTTGCCGGCAGGCACGACCTTGCTTTCAATGGCATCCTTAATGTGCAGATAGTAGATCTTATCCTTCAAAAGCTCCCAGCCACGAATGGTGTCTTCACCGCACTGAACAAAGTTGGCGGGATCGAAAATGCCCTTGAGGGTGGGGAATGCGGTGAGGATCTCCAGGCAGCGGTCAGCAGTGTCACCGTAGATGCCCTTTTCATTTTCGTGGCACAGGTTGATGCCGCTGTCAGCGCCCACCTCCAGAAGCTGACCCATCCAGTCCATAACCTGACCTCTGCAATCCGCGGGATCAAAGCCCTTGGTGTAGAAAGAGAACATACGAAGATTCTCTGCACCCAGAATGTGGGTGATCTCCAGGGTATGGCGGAAGGTGTCCAGATGTTCAGGCAGATCGTCTGTCAGCTTGATCTTACCGATGGGGGAGCCGATGGACCAGGTGATAAGACCGTTGTCATCCAGCTTCTTTCTTACCTCTTTTGCCTTTTCCACAGTGATCTTGGAAACATTCTCTCCGTCCACACCGCGGATCTCAAGACCGTTCAGACCGTTGCGGAGCATAGCACGGATCTGACCGTCCATCTCCTTGCTTGCCTCGTCGGCAAAGGCGTACAGTTTGGGGGTGTACATAGCGAACATCCTTTCTTATTGAGTATAGTGCTATTATACTTTGGTTATAATTGTAATGGAATTGCAAAAAGTATGATAAAATATTGCAAAAAGTATAAAAGAATATTGCGTTTCGTATCACGATATGGTATATTTGCAATGGTGATGAAAAATGTATTATAACCGCAACAGTCATATAGGCTTTTCGATCCGTCACGACCGGCAGGAGCCTGCGGAATTTGTCAGATTTAAAATGCATACCCATACCACCGCGGAGCTGTTCTATTTTGTGGAGGGAAAAGCAGTCTACCATATTGAAGGCAGCTCCTATGCGCTGCAGCCGGGAGATATTCTTTTGATGCGCCCTGCGGAGGCCCATTATGTGGAACAGGACCCCGGTATGCCCTATGAGCGGATCTGCCTGAATTTCGAGACCACGATTTTTGGCGATCTTGATCCGGACAATTCTCTTTTACGCCCCTATTATGACAGGGAGGCGGGGAAGCGGAATCTTTACCGGATGGGAGATAACATTTGCCGTGGCTATCTCGATAACATTCTTTCTGCCAAGGACAGGCTGACGGGTATTGCAAATCTGATCCTTCTGCTGGGACGGGTGTGCACGGTGTTCGACCGGGACAGCACCTCCCAGCCGGATACGCTGGAATACCGGATCATCCGTTATATCAACCGTCATCTGGAGCAGGAGCTTTCCATAGAAAAGCTTTGCGAGCATTTTTACATCAGCCGTGCCCAGCTTTGCCGCCGGTTTAAAAAGATCACCGGCACCTCTGTGGGAAAGTATATCAGCGCAAAGCGGCTTTTGACGGCCCAGAACCTTTTGCGGCAGGGGAAAAAGCCTACGGAGGTATATGCCGCCTGCGGCTACCAGGATTATTCCACCTTCTACCGTGCCTATCTTCAGTTCTTTGGGTACAGTCCCAAGGAATTGCACAGGCTGAACGAACCCCACAAGGACAGAATGGAGATCGTATAATTTATAAAAAGTTTACAATACATCCTTACTTGTGCATATAAGACAGGTTATAATGAATTATTATTTTTCAAGATGGAGTGAATGCTGATGTTGGAGCTAAAAAGCATCCATAAAGACTATCCTGCCGGCAGCGGTGTGGTCCACGCGCTGCGGGGTGTGGACCTGCAATTCCGGGAAAGTGAATTTGTGGCGATCCTCGGCCCTTCCGGCTGCGGAAAGACTACCCTCCTGAACATTATCGGCGGCCTTGACCGGTACACCACCGGTGATTTGGTGATCAACGGCCGTTCCACCAAGGAATTCCGGGATCGGGATTGGGACGGTTACCGGAATCATTCTGTAGGCTTTGTGTTTCAGAGGTACAATCTGATCCCGCACCAGACGGTGCTGCAGAATGTGGAGCTCGCCCTGACCCTTTCCGGTGTATCCCGGCAGGAGAGAAGAAAGCGGGCGATCAAGGCTCTGGAGGATGTGGGACTTGGAGATCAGCTTCGGAAGCGCCCTGCTCAGATGTCCGGCGGACAGATGCAGCGTGTGGCAATTGCCCGCGCCCTTGTTAATGATCCGGACATCATTCTGGCGGATGAACCCACCGGTGCACTGGACTCTGAAACCAGTGTGCAGATTATGAACATCCTGAAGGAGGTTGCCCAAAAGCGCCTTGTGGTAATGGTCACCCATAACCCGGAGCTGGCGGATGCCTATGCCACCCGGATCATCCGTATGCTGGACGGCAAGCTTTGCAGTGATTCTGCACCTTTGGCAGAAGCGGAGGTAGCAGCATTTCGTACCGCAGATGCGGAAAAATTGAAGGTGGCGAAAAAGGAAAAGAAGCCTTCTATGAAGTGGAGCACCTCTTTCGGCTTGAGCCTGAAGAACCTGATCGCCAAGCGGGGTCGTACTACCCTTACCAGCTTCGCCGGCTCTATTGGCATTATCGGTATCGCACTGATCTATGCTGTTTCTCAGGGTATGACGATGTATATTAATACCGTGCAGGAGGATACCCTTTCCTCCTATCCTCTGACCATTGAGGCCAGCACTGTGGATCTGGCAAGCCTGATGGGCGTGTTTCTGGAGACGGCGGAGGCGGCAGAGCCCCACGACCGGGATGCAGTTTACAGCAAATCTATGGTCTATGACCTTGTCAATGCCCTCAATGAGATGGAGACAACGGAGAATGATCTGAAGGCCCTGAAAACCTATATCGAGGAAAAAAGGGCGGAGGAAGAGAATCCCTTGTCCACCTCCATCAACGGCATTCAGTATACTTATAACCTGAAGCTTCAGGTGTTCACCAAAAATGTAGACGGAAAGATCGTACTGTCCGATGCGGAAGAGCTCCTGAAGGAGCTGATGAGCAAGCATATGGGTATGGATATGTCAGCGATGATGGAAGCCCAAAATGCCGGCGGCGGAATGGTCTCTATGATGACTATGGGCGCACCCACCTTCCAGGTATGGCAGGAAATGCTCTCCGGCGATAACGGAAAGCTGATCAACCCCCTTCTGGAAAAACAGTATGATGTGATCTACGGCTCCTGGCCCACGGAGTATAACGAGATCGTGCTGGTAGTGGATGAGAACAATGAACTGGATGATATGACCCTGTATGCGCTGGGTCTGAAATCCGGTGAGGAAATGGATCAGCTGACCGGTGCTGCGGTGACCGGTGAGCATATCGAAGCCAAAAACGAGCGTTGGACCTACGAGGAGCTTTGCGGTATGGAGTTCCGGGTGGTACTGCCCGGCGATTGCTATACCAAGGACACCGTCACCGGCAACTATACGGATATGCGGGAGACGGAAGCGGGTATGCGCTACCTGTATGACAACGGTGAGGTTTTGAAGGTGTCGGGCATCATTCGTCCCAACGAAGACGCAGTGTCTGCAATGATGAAGGGCTCTATCGGCTATACCGCAGAGCTGACACGGCATATTATTGAAAAGGCTAAGGACACCCCTGCGGTGATCGCGCAGCAGGCAAATCCTGAAACCGATGTGACCAACGGTCTGCCCTTCCGGGAAAACATCGGTGATATGGAAGACAGTGAGAAGGCAGCTGTGTTCCGTGAATACATCGGTGAACAGGATACAAAAGCCCTTGCGGAAGCTTACACCAAGATTATGTCTATTCCCGATGATGCCACCCTGGAGGCAATGCTCAAGCAGGCTATGGAGGGAAAGACCATTGAGGAGATGCGGCAGACAATGATCGCCGGACTCGTTGCCCAAATGGGTATGGAAGAGGAAAGCATTACCTCCTATGTGGAAAATATGGAGGATGAAGAGGTAACGGAGCTTTACACCGAAATGACCACAGAGGGTATCAAGCAGCAGTATGCCGCCCAGACCCAGCAGCAAATGTCTGCTATGAGTGACGAGCAGCTGGCATACGCCCTGAAGCTGGCGATGGACGGCTATACCACCGAGGACTGCGCCAGATATTACGATGTGGTACTGGAATTCTCTGAAAGCACCTATGAGGAGAACCTGATCGAGTTTGGCTGCGTAGACCTTGCAGATCCCGCAACAATGAACATCTATGCCGTATCCTTTGAGGACAAGGATGTGATCGAAGAAGCCATTGCAGAGTATAACAAGGGTGTGGACGAGACAAAGCGGATCACCTATACCGATGTTGTGGGTATTATGATGTCCTCCATTACCACCATCATCAATGCCATCACCTATGTACTTATTGCATTTGTGGCGATCTCTCTGGTGGTGTCCTCCATTATGATCGGTGTGATCACCCTGATCTCTGTGCAGGAGCGTACCAAGGAGATCGGCATCCTTCGTGCCATTGGCGCGTCCAAGCGGAATGTCTCCAGTATGTTTAATGCGGAAACAATTCTCATTGGTGCCGCCTCCGGCATTATTGGTGTGGTAGTGACCTATCTTCTGTGCTTCCCTATCAATTACATTATTAACAGCTTGACCAATATCGCCAATCTGGATGCCTACCTCCCCTGGCAGACAGCGGTGATCCTGGTGGCCATCAGTGTGCTCCTGTCGGTGTTTGCAGGCTTTATCCCCTCCCGCAGCGCCGCCAAGAAGGACCCTGTTGTTGCCCTCCGAACTGAATAAACATTTTAAAAGGGACTGTAAAAAAACAGCCTAATCTAAGACGGAGGATCTCAGGAATGGGATCCTCCGTTTGTTTATGTGCGGTTTTAAGGCTGTGGATAGCTTTTCAGCGCAGAAAGGGTATAACAACCACAACCCCAAGGAAAT
>JAZNZZ010000129.1:0-5909 GCA_045595205.1 Faecousia sp. | reverse complement strand
TGACAAAGCAATTCTATTTTTGTTGCAAGTTGCTCGGAGTATGTCAGCAGATAATTTTTCGGCATATAACCACTTCTTTCAAGAGAATTATACTACTTTTCCATAAACAAATCAAGGCGAAGCCTTGTATATCATCAATTCCGCAGGAATTGCATATCATCAACACGCAGTGTTGCATCTCATCAAGCCGCAGGAGGATGCACGCTGACGCGTGATGAGATACAGCCCCAAAGGGGCTGATGATATACACGACTGCGTCGTGATGATATGCCAAGCCTGCGGCTTGGATAAAAAAAGAAGTAACTTTTGGTATACAAAAGTTACTTCTTTTTTGGCAGAGGATGAGGGATTCGAACCCCCGCAAACGGAGTCAGAGTCCGGTGTGCTACCGTTACACTAATCCTCTAAGTGGCAAGCACGGGTATTATTATACCCAATCCGCTAAAAATGTCAAGCACTTTTTTCCATTTTCCGCAGATTTTTTTGCTGCAGGTATAGCATACCCGTTGCTTGCTTTTTTATTCTTCCTTTTCTTCTTCCCAAGGGAAGGGCTTTCCCTTCAGAACATCCTTCTTGATGTAGCGGAAGGTCTCCTTCTCCCCTTTTTCCGCCAGCATCGTCAGAATGTACCGCAGCTGGCGCACCGTTTCCGGATGCATCAGATTTCGCTCACGGCTTCGTTCCAGATATTCCAGAGCAGAGGAGGGATGGTAGTCCTTTCCCTGATAGACGATACAGGCAGCTCTGCGGTCCATTACCATCTCCGCAAGGTACTTCCGGGGCATCACTACAGATTCGTACTGACGGGATCCCATATTCATATCCGTCCAGTATTCGTAGTGATGGCGGTTTCTGCCCTTATGGTGCATCCACGCCTCACTGTAACCCTTTTCTTCACGCTCTGCGGCATTGGGACTTCTTGTTCCCTGGTAATACCTTGCGCCGGTCAAAAACTCCGTGGGGGAATATTTGGACAGGTCGTGGGTCAGTCCCTGCCAGTAAAGACCTACCCGAAAACAGCCGCCGCGAACCAGCCAGCGGTGCCGTGTTATGGTTATAAAATGCTTCCAAGCTTTCACTGTACGATCCTCTTTGCTCTGTTTATATTCAGCCGCCGTGTGCCGTACGGATATTGGGGATCTCCCAGCCGGACATAACCGATCCGTATTCATCCATCATACACAGTACAGCCTCCTGCTGTGACGCTGACAGCTCCTCCCAGACGGCATCCACACCGGTGACCAGATCCCGCAGACTCAGGGCAACGCTCTGACCGAATACATAGCCGTTTTCCGTGTAGATATAGGCACTGCCATAGATCAGGGTCTGTGCATTGCCTGTGTTCACTGCATCGGAGTTGCCGGGTCGCATAATATTTTGAAGCAGAGTGCCGTTGGACAGATTTCCTGCCACGCCGCCATCAAAAACACCGTTTTTGGTATACTCGCACTGGGACTCCAGATTTTGGGCATTGGGAGCGCCGAAAACGCTCAGGGCAATACCGTAGGTAAAAATATCCTCCGCTACCACCTCGTCTGCCCGGAAGAGGCACTGGTAATACAGACCTGCCGCGCTGGGGCGCAGGGTCACCTTGTGGATCTGCAAATTCACACGGTGGAAGGATACGCCCTCCTGACGGACCATAGAAATGTAGCCTGCCCGGTAGTCATTCCCTGCAGCTTCCGCCGCGCTGACTGTATTTTCCGGCACAGGCAGCACCGAGCCGATAACTTCTGCCGCCAGCTGACCGTAGCCGAGCTCATCGAAAACCGTGTAATCATCGGTGGCAGAGTCCATCACATACAGGTTTGCCCCTGTTTTCACGGTGATGCTGCCGGTGAGATCACATCCGTTCAGATCCAGATAAACATCCTTTGTTACGGTCACATTGGTGTTCAGGTCTTCGTTAAGCCGGATGTAGCTTCTGCTTTCCCCGGTATAGGCCGCAAGTGCCTTTTCCAGAGTTGCAAACTGCTGCTGATCCTGTCCGTCTACGCAGATCGCAACTGCCATAGCAGCTGTTTTCAGATCACTGCCAACCGCTATGATCTCCATACCGCTGTTTCCTTCTGTCAGCGTGCCGGCAATGCCGTTTGTGCCGGTGACATTGCCCACATCGGTTCCTGCAGCAACCGCAGTGTAGAAACGGAATACAAGCGATCCGGTAAAGGACTGCTTTGTGGTATCTACAGTGATACAATCGGCCGGGTCTTTATAAATGTAGATCTCATCGATCACAGCATCCCCTGCCACAGTTGCCCGGGAATCGGGGCTCATATAAATACACTTACCCAAGCCGTCTGTAGCACCGGCTGCAATTGTGCCGCCGGAAATGTTCAGCTTCGCGTCGTTGTTACAGAAAATCGTGCCGCCATAATCCTTGGAATGATTTCCCAGGAAGGTGGTGTCATAGAGATTCACTGTACCTGCATTGAGAAACAGGACACTGCCCCGGAGGTTGGTAACAGGTGTACCCTTCACCGTTACACCGTAGAGATTCATAACCGCGGTTGCACCGGTGCAGTACAAGGTGCCTCCGTAGTTATTAGTGCCCCTGTCACCCTGGACAAAGCCGGTATCCCGGCGATTCTGAATACTAAGCGTAGCATTGTCATAAACATAAAATGCGCGGGTATCACCGTGGAATTCATAGCCGTTAAGCTCAAAGCAGAAATTTCCGGGGGTATTGCCATCGCGGTTAAGCTGCTTTTGGGTGGTGACTACATTTTCCGTCAGCATATAGTGCCCCGGCTTCATACCCTTGGTGTTTTCAGCCAGATCCAGCTCTGCATCGGTGATGGGCGTCCATTGCAGGGTTTCCTGACAGTGGTTGCAGTAGATATAGCTGTGAGAGGATTCGGAAACGATCAGTTCATTTCCCTTCACCGCTGCCGTCAGATCTTCCACGGACTTGAATGTGATCCTTGCACCGTAAGCATCCGCATCCACTGCTGTGGCGATCTTCTGACCCGGTTCCAATACAGTCTCCTCCGGGTAGCTCAGCTCCACAGCGCCGGTATAATTGCCCTTGACCGTCAGATCGGCTGCCGTGCCGCCTGCCAGATAAATATCTCCCACTGTGGCATTGCCGGAGAGAAGGAGCTTACCGTTTTTATTCACATAGAAGCAATCACCGATACCCTCCCGGTCCGTGATCTCCTGAACCGAAATATCGTTCCCAAGGGTATCCTTCCCCACAGATCCGGTGACAAGCCGCAGCTCGCCTCTTTCTACCGTACCGCCATACATATTGAACATTCCGCTGAGGAATACGGACGCACCCTGTCCCACGCGGGAGATCTCTTTGACCGTACTGCCGGAAAGATACTGTCCTGTAAAGGAATCGGCATAGCCGCCACGGACGGTGCCGCCGTACATATTCACAGTACCGTTCACATACAGGACACCACCGGAGCACACAGTATGCTTATCATCCTTTATTAATTCCAGCGTGCCGCCGTAAAGATTGAGGGTGTTGCCCTTGTCCACCAGGATCACACCGCCGCCAAAACCGGCAGATGCACCGGTAACACCGGGACCGCCTCTGACCGTACCGGTCTTTGATGCGGAGCTGTCCATAAGGTTTAGGGTCGCGTTGCCCCCGGAGGCTGTGTAGAAGGCTCTGCTTTCGCCGGTGAGGGTATGTCCGTTCAGGTCGAAGCAAACGGTCTTTCCGTCCTTCACATGGATCTGAGCAGTATGGTTGTCTGCAGGCAGATAATAATGACCGTTGTTTTCCATTGCAGTCTTGCCATCATAGGGATACCAGGTGACCTCCACGCCGCAGTGCTGGCAGGTTTGCTGCCGTGCTCCGTCGGTGCTGACTGCCAGAGTGTCCAGCATCCGCTTCATCGTCTGGATCATTTTCTCGCCGGTACCCTGGGAGTAGGATGTGGTATGTGCCTCATAGCTGCCCCGTGCCCATTGCGTGGAGCCCAGATTATAATCGTAAGCATAATAATTGGGCACATAGCCGTTCATGGCATTGCACAGCTCCAGCACAAAGGGTGTGCCGTAGGTGTCTGTATTTACAAGGTCATTCCAGGCATTGTTCTCCTCAGTAAATACACCGTTTTCCTTGTAGTAATAATCAAACAGCTCGCCGGAGCCGGTGACAAAGGCAAGGTCCTCACCTATAAGAACGGTGTTGATCTCCATAGTGGCTTTGCCGGTAAGGGGTGTCTGGGTCGCAACCGTCCATTTGGAGATCAGGCTGTTTGCGTGGAATTTGGAGCCAATGACATAGATCTCCCCGGAATAGGGACTGGTATAGACATAGGTGCCGGTGCCCACATTGGTCTGGTAGTATTTGGCTGCTTCATAGGCAAGGGCTGATACACCGGTTGTATTGCGAAAAACATTTTCATAATAGCGCATAGTTCGGATCTCACCCGGTGCAACTGTCTCTCTGCCTGCGGAGGTAGTAATGCCGTTTTTCGCCATTGCGCCCAGCACTCTGCCGTAGATATTGCCACGACTTGTATTTTGTGTCTTGGCATTGGAATCGATCCAGTTATAGGCAGCTGTGCCGTCTGTTTTTTCATACCCTCTGGGATTCACATTGCCGCCGGCTGCCTGGAAGAATGCCACACGGCGGCAGGCAGAACCGGCAACCAAGACCTTACCTTCTGCGGTAATGGTGGCGTTGTACTCCAGTGTCCTGCGGAAGGAGTTGACAAAGTCAGAGGAAATGCAGTTGCTGCTGCAATCCTTATAGCTGGTACTGTTGGAATTATTGAGAGAAGGGTGTGCCCGCCAGTTGGCAAGGACGATGGGCAGCTTACTGCTGTCCGTGAAGCTGAACTGCAGAAGGTGCATCACATCATTGACCTGGGTGACCTGCTTGGGATCGCTGCCCCGGTCATTAAAGTTATCACCTGCCACACAGCCCTTGTCCGCCGCCACATAGTGACGGACAGAGTTCATCGTCTTGCCCTTGACTGCTGTATCGGTACAGGCAGAGGCAGCAATGGAATCCTTGGTAACAGTAGCTTCTGCCCGGTCCTTCAGGGCAAGAATGGCAGCCTCTGCAATGTTCACCGCTGTACGCTCGATCCAGATGCCCAGATTGGTGTTGACCACACTCAGGTCCACACCGTCATTATTAAAATCAGTTCTTCCATTTGCAGAATAGGCATCTGCCTGGGGTGCATTGTGGGTATGGGTACCGGTGTAATAAATACGGCTGATGTCCATCACCACATTTTTCACTTCTCCGCAGGCCACAGCGGCATTCACCCGGTCCATAACCGCATTGCGGATCTTGCTTGCCTGCAGCGCACCGATCATATCCACGGTGATCAGCAAAACAGTGTTGCCCTTATAGTCAGTGACCGCAATACAGGTAGCCTTCAGACCGTCCTCTGCATCAAGCTTACCGTCACCGTTGTCATCCACCATTCCATAGGTGGACAGACGGTTCCACACATCACCGGAGCCGTACAGAGGAAGCGCCATAATATTGCTCTGTGCCACAAGTGCGCTGCCGGTGAGGGTGGGGTCGATATAGGGATTGATATCCACCCGGGCATAGCCCACCTGATAATTCGCGATCTCTTCCGCCGCTTCCGTCGTTACAGGGGACGCAACGAGCATACCTGCCAAAAGTGCAAGCGTACACAAAAGTGCAGTTATTCTCTTAAGCATAATACTCCCTCTTTCGCTTACAAAATGTCTATTTTATTATACGGTCTTGGAGAAAGAAAATCAAGTACAGGTTGAAAAAGAAAGTCATCCTGAGGAGCTGCGCGACGACGGATCTCCTTCAATTATGATGGAGATCCTTCGACTCGCTTCGCTCGCTCAGGATGACTTTCTTTTTCAACCTGTACTTGATTTTCTTTCTCTAAGACCGTATAATAAAATAGACATTTTGTAAGCGAAAGAGGGAGTATTATGCTTAAGAGAAT
>JAZNZZ010000128.1:0-4056 GCA_045595205.1 Faecousia sp. | reverse complement strand
GCATCTTGTTTTCTCCCACAAGGGGGGATTTTTTCTTTTCCATAAATACACCTCGAATGTGCATTATAGCAGATAAACAGAAAAAAGCAACTGCCTTCGCATTTATCGTTCAGTCTATCGAATGACATTGTAGGGGCGATTATCAATCGCCCGCGTGATTTGCAACGCAAATCACCATTGCCTTCGGCAATGACTGTCACCCCCGCTGTCAATCAGGACCGTCGAGGACGCCGGTCCCTACAAACAGGATTTCCAACATTTTTAGCTCGGTAACGGCAAAATGTATCGTTACCGAGCGTGTTTTGGGCGCTTCAAATTTCAATTTATCGTTCAGTACAATCCTCCGTGTCATTCCGAGCCAGTGCACACACTGGCGTGGGAATCCGTTCCAAACATTTACTTTACGGATTGCCACACCAGTGACATAGGTCACTGGTTCGCAATGACAACGGGGGTGACAGTCATTGCCGAAGGCAATGGTGATTTGCGTTGCAAATCACGCGGAACGGATAAATCCGTTCCCTACGGTGTTGATCGATAGACAGCACGATAAATATGAATTTGACATTTGCCTTATGAGAGGGTAGAATAACAGAAAATGGGAGGAGTGTGGTTATGCAAAACTGTTTTGTAACGGATTTCGGTGCTGTGGGTGACGGCATTACAAAGGACACAGCTGCCATCCAGGCTGCCATTGACCGGTGTGCTGCCGCAGGCGGCGGTCAGGTGATTCTGGAGGGCGGCAGCTTCCTCAGCGGCCGTATCGATCTGAAAACCGGCGTGGACCTGCATATTGAGCGGGATGCGGTGCTCCTTTTCTCCACAGATCCCAGAGATTACCCGGAGATCCAGTCCCCCAACTGGCAGCCGGAATATGCGGTACGGTTTAACCGCCGGTGCTATATTTTTGCAGACGATTGTCAGGACATTGCCATTACAGGCCGTGGCGCCATCGACTGTCAGGGGCACTTAATGGTGCGCCCCTCCACAGAAGAAGAGCTGAAGGCCCGCCCCCACATGAGCTACCAGCACATTCAGGTGGATTCCCAGAGCTTTGAGGCAAGAGAGCTGACCAAGGTGACCAAGGTGGGGGGCGTGTGTCCCCACAATCTGGACACCAGGATCACCAGCCTCGCCCCCGCCCGGGTGGTATTCTTCCTGAACTGCAAAAATGTGCTGATCGAGGATGTGACTATGCGAAACCAGCCGGGCAGCTGGAGCTACTGGATCTGCAACTGCGACAATGTTCATTTCCACCGGGCACAGATCCTGGCGGCGGTGGACATTCCCCACAACGACGGCATCCACATCAACTGCTGCCGTAATGTCACCGTGTCTGACTGCAACATCACAAGCGGTGATGACTGCATCGTGGTGCGCGCCTACTCTGCGGTGCTTCCCCAAAATACGGTGTGCGAAAAGGTCACGGTCACCAACTGCAACCTCACCAGCCACACCTGCGGTGTCCGCATCGGCTACATCAATGACGGTGTGATGCGAAATATGACCTTCTCCAATCTGAACATCGTGGAGTCCTGCTTCGGCATCTGTATGCGTCTTCCCGGCAATCCCAACCCGGAACGGATGTCCGACCAGGGCTTTGAAGCCAGTCTGATTGAAAATATCAGCTTCAACAACATTATTATTGACCGCAGCTACCGCATCCCCGTGCGCGTCGACATTGAGGAGCACTGCCTGTGCACCGCCATTCGCAACATCTATTTCTCCAATCTCCACGCACGGTGCGCCCAGATGCCCAGAGTGCACGGCAGACCGGACTGCCACGTGCAAAATGTATATTTCTCCAACTGCCACTTTACCCAGCTTCCCTACGAGGAGATCCCCACCAAGTTTGCCGCCCGGTTTGGCGCGGTAAATACGCCTTTGCTGCCGGTGACCTTCCGGTATGTGGACAATCTGGTTTTGAACAGTACAACATTTTCTACGCTGTAACAGATATAAATCAACAAATAGGAGGACAGGAATATGTTTGTTATCAACAAGCTCCGGGCGGAGCACACCATTGATTATGCCGCGGAGGAGCTGAAAAAGTATCTTCGGATGATGATGCCCGAGTGCGGTGAGATCGACATCTGCTACGATCCCGAGGCAAAGACCGGCTTCCGGCTGGGTTTACTCCAGGATTTTTCTCTTCCCAACGATGCAGAGGATCCCATTCTGGATGACATCATCCATATCGATACCACCGGGGAAGGCGGCATTCTGGCAGGCTCCAATATGCGCAGCATTCTCTTTGCGGTGTACCGCCTGCTGCGGGAAAACGGCTGCCGCTGGCTGTACCCCGGTCTTGACGGCGAATACATCCCCGACATTCCGGCGCTTACCCCTGTGCAGTATCACAAGGCGGCAGATCACCGCATCCGCGGCTTCTGCGATGAGGGCAGCGTTTCCCAGGAGAATATGCTGGAGTGCATCGAGTTTTACCCCAAGCTGGAAATGAACACCTTTATGGTGGAATGGTTTGTACCCAACGGCTACTACAACCGCTGGTACACCCATCAGCACAACACGGAGAATCTGATCCCCGAGCCCCAGGAGGACCCCCAGATCCTGCGCTGGCGGCGGCAGTGTGAGGTGGAGATCAGCAAGCGGGGTCTGCTGCTGTTTGCCATCGGTCACGGCTGGACCTGCAAGGCACTGGAGCTTCCCACCAACAACTCCGTAAACAACGATTTCTCCGATCTGACCTTCACCGAGGAGCAGCTCCAGGCCTTTGCAATGATAAACGGTGAGCGGAAGATGTTCCGCAAAGCGCCTCTGTTTACCCAGATCTGTATGTCCCGTGCGGACCTTCGCAGTAAGATCGCTGATGCCATTGTGGACTATGCGGACAATCACCGGAATATGACCTACCTCCGGGTGAGCCTTGCCGACGGCGGCAAAAACCACTGCGAGTGCGAAAACTGCCGGAAGCTCCGTCCTGCCGACTGGTTCTGGAAGATCCTCAACGAGGCAGATGAGAAGCTCACCGCCCGGGGCATCCCCACCCGTCTGTCCTTCAGCTCCTATATGGACACCTTCTTTGCACCGTTGGAGGAGCGGCTGAAGAATCCCCAGCGCTTCATTATGTCCTACGCCCCCATCGCCCGGGACTACCAGAGCTCCATTACCGAGGATTCCGTGATCCCGCCGCTGATCCCCTACAAGAGAAATGCCTGGGAGAGCCCCAAAACCACAGAACAGGGCTACGCACTGTTTCGGGAGTATCAGAAGCTCTGGAAGGGCACGGTCTACTGCTTCGAGTACCACTTCTGGCGGCATCAGTTCCTGGATCCCGGCGGAATGGCACTGGCAAAACGGCTGTATGAGGATGTGCGCGCCCTGAAGGTGATGGGCATCCGGGGTATGGCAGAGGACGGCTCCCAGAGAAGTGCCTGGCCCAATGCCTTCGCGACTTACATCTACGCCGCCACACTGATGGACCGGGAGATCAGCTTTGAGGCTGTGGCAGAGGACTACTTCTCCCACGCCTACGGCAAGGACTGGAAGCAGGCCTGCAATCTGCTGCAGAAGATCTCCGACACCTTTGACTTCGGCTATATGGAGGGTACAAAGAGCAAGGACCCCAGCATCTCCGATTACTACGATCCGGAGCGTGTGCCGCAGCTGAAGAAGGTCTTTGAGCTGGCGGCACTGGAGCGGAATCTGGCAAACAAGCACCTTGTGATGGAATACCGTCCCCAGACCCTGTCCTGGCGGCTGCTGCTGAGACACGCAGAGTACATTGAAAAGTGGGCAGAGCTGATGATCGCCAAGGCGGAGGGTCAGAATTACAAGGCTTTGGAGCTGGCAAAGGCCTTCTGCGGTGACTTTGGCCGCTACGAGCTGGAGCTGCAGCGGTACTACGACCACTCCCTTGCCTGCCGTGTTACAGAGCACCTCACCAGAAAGCCCCAGGGGGTTATTCTGGATTGATATAGCTGTGTGTAAATTCATATTTAGCGGGCTGTCCCATTAAGATGTCGTAGGGGCGAACTGTGTTCGCCCGTCGTTGTGTACCAATGTGTTTTAGAGCGGGCGAACACAGTTCGCCCC
>JAZNZZ010000127.1:0-6622 GCA_045595205.1 Faecousia sp. | reverse complement strand
TGCGCATTGAATTTTTCGGGAAAACGGCCCACGCTACGCTGCCCCATTCGGGCAAGGATGCACTGGCAATGGCGGTGGAGACCTACAATGGAATCCATACTATGAAGTCCACACAGATAAATCCCTTTGAGCAGTATGTTTGCACCGTAGGTATGCTGGCAGCCGGCAGCACGGACAATGTGATTCCGGACTATGCCGAAATGAAGATATCCCTGCGTACCTACGATACAAAACTGGAAAGCTTTATCGTGGAAAACATCCGTACCATGGCAGAAAATGCCGCTGCCCGCCGTGGTGGCACCATTGCCTTCCATGAGAATGCCAAGGCGCTGCCGCTTACCAATGATCCGGAGGTTTCCCAACGAGTCCTGACCGCCGCGGCCAAGGTGGTAGGCAAAAGCAATATCGTCACTATGCCACAAAAGCTCAGCTCCGAGGACTTTTCCTTCTATGCAGATAAGAAACCCGGCGCATTCCTGCGGCTGGGCACCCGAAATGAAAAGAAGGGCTGCGTAACACTGCCTCACAACAACGACTTTATGCTGGACGAGGATGCGCTGGAGCTGGGTAGCCGTATTTTCGTGCAATTCGTCTTAGACAATATGAAAGGTTTTTAAGCAATGAAGATATGTATTACCGGCGATTCCATCCTCATGGAATCGATCCCGGAAACCTACGATGGTCTGCAGCCCATTCGGGACTACATTGGTCAGGCAGATGTGCGGGTCAACAATCTGGAGATGGTGATCTCCAACAATGACCGGTTTGCTTCTACCTACTGCGGCGTGCCCTGGCTGACAGCCAAGCCGGAGATCCTGGATGATATTCTGAAATATGGCTTCAACTGTTTTGGGTTTGCCAACAATCACACTATGGACTATTCCTACGGTGGCGTTGAAAGTACATTAAAGGCGTTTAAAGAAAGAAAAATGCCGGTTTGCGGTGCAGGTATGAGCCTTGCCCAGGCGACGGCACCGGCTATGGTTGATACCAAAGAGGGCAAGGTGGCGGTGCTGTGTATCACCTCCACCTGCGATGACGCCGCACGAGCCGGGGATGCCGGAGCTGTGATCCCTGCCCGACCCGGAGTCAACAAACTTCGGCACACAGAAACATTTCTTGTGACACCGGAGCATATGCAGGTGCTGGAGCAGATCGCGGATGTGACCCATATCAACGGTCGCATCAACAACTCCAAACGGGGTGGCTACATCGTTTCAAGACCCGGTATTTTCAGCCTGGGTACGGTGGATTTTAAGTGCAGCGACATAGAAGGCAAGGAAAGCACACCGCATCCCGGGGATATGGAGCGTATGCGCAAGGCCATCGAACAGGCGAAAAAGGAAGCAGCTTATGTTGTGGTCTGCTTCCATTCCCATGAGATTAAGGCTGAGCTGGATGAGGAGCCGGATTATTTCATTGAGGAGTTTGCCCGTAAGTGTATTGATTGGGGTGCGTGTGCTGTAGTCGGCAGCGGTACCCATCAGGTCAAGGCTATTGAGGTCTATAAAGGAAAACCAATTTTCTACTCCATTGCGAATTTTATTTTCCAAAGCGAGAAGCCGGGCGTGCTTCCTCTGGATTTCTACGAGCGTTACGGTATCGATCCGACGCTTACCGTAGAGGAAGCGGTATATGTACGCTCCAACGGAGGAACCCGTGGGTTGGAAACGGAGTTCAAAAATTATAAGGGTTTGATGCCGCTCTTGGAGCTTGAGAACGGTGAGGTAAAGAAAATCACCATCAAGCCTGTGGAGCTGGGATTCTATCATAAAGATAAGTCTGTCAAAGGCTTGCCCCACAGCGCAAGCGAGGAAGTCACGCAGGATGTGTTTGAAACATTACAGGCACTCAGTGCTGAGTATGGGACCAAACTGGTTTGTAACGGCGAGCTGATTGAGGTCCTGCTGTAATTTAAGGAGGGTAAAAACCATGAAACAAGAAGCGACGAAAAAGAGCAGGCTATGGCTCTGGCTGGTCATTGGTGCTGTGCTGCTCCTGGCAGCCGCAGGAACTGTGCTGGCGCTGGTGCTGGGAGGAGGCTCCGGCTCCGGCAAGCAAGATCCCAATGGGCGTCCTGACCTTTACTGGAACATAGACCAGAAGCTCTACCTGCAGTCGTCGGAATCCGGACTTTCCACCCGTGAACCCGGTGAGGACGGACTGTATCACATCCGGTTTGCCTATAACGGTGAACAGGTCGAGCTGCCGGTTTCGGACAAGCGTCTGGTCAACTTTATCGACAGTATGTCACTTGTGGGCCTGGTGATCGAGGACGGTATGGTGGTGGATGCCAAGGATCCCCGGGATGTGGCGACGGAGGTTGCTTTTGAGTACTATTTCCAGAAGCAGATGGGAAGCGACCTTTGCCTGAATTCCTCTTTTGCCATGAACGGAATGGTCATAAACCTTTCCGTAGGTGAACTGACAGAGATCTACAATGTCTGCGCCGATGCACAGACTGTGGGTGAAAAAATCGAAGCTTCGCAGCTGCTGGCTATGGACGGAATCTCTGCCTATGCCAATGCTGAGGGACAGCTCACCCATGTGTATGTGGTGTCCCACCCCACAGAGTCTGCGATTTACTGGCGAGCGGAGCGCAAGTATATCTCTGCAGAAAAGTCTACAGCCCGTATTCCGGACGAGAACGGTGTATATAGTGTTGACTTCTTCTCCGATGGCGAGCGTGTCACCCTGAAGACAAAGGACAAGGCGCTGGTAACCTCCATTGATGCAAAGAATGCCTATAACTGTCATTTTGGCTTTGTTTTCGATGAGGAAGGCTATTTCGTGGATATTATGGCATCCGCAAACGGCACCCGGACAAAAATGGTGGCAGACCGCTATGTGGTCACATCGGTGGAGGGAAACACCTATACCGCTGAAGAGCTGATCACTACTTCCGGTCCTACCGGTATGACCTACACCGGCAAGCTGGCTGCGGATTGCAAGATCTATGATGTCAGTACCGCCGCAAAGTCCGAAAAGCGGCAGGGTCAGGCAGTAGAAGGTCTGCAGGTAGGTGACCGTATTGTTGCCTGGGAAAATATGGATGGCGAGGCTGTCTATGTTTATAAGTCTGTGCACCGGGTGGACAGCATTCCTTATTATATTCCCACCCGTAAGTACGATTCGACCAAGAAGGAAACCACCCGCACCCCGGATGCAAACGGTTGGTACACGGTGGAGCTGCTTCCTGCAGGCGCAACAGTCAAGCAGACCTACCGCACAAAGGATAAGGCAACCATGTCGTATCTGGACAGCATCGGTGACAAGTGCGTGGGCCTGAAGCTGGAGGGTGACGAGATCATTTATGTTTATGATCCCGAGAGCCTGTTCGGCAGGACCTATCTGACAAAGGGCCGCTACATTACTTCCATTGCCGGCAGCATTGTCAGCTGCATCGCGGCGGGCAAGCCGGAAAATGTGCTGAATGTGGTCGTTGCGCCGGATTGCAAGATTTACGATGTCTCCGCGGTGGGTCTTGACAACGGAAACTACGGTCAGGAGACCACACTGCGGGTGGGAGATCAGATCTACGCTTCCCGCCAGCCTACCGGTGAGGCCATTAATGTCTATGTAACAAAGCGAATCATTGGTACCGATAAGCTGTACTATAACCTTGCCAGGAAGTATGATTCAGAAAAGCTGGAAACCACCCGCGAGCCGGATGGGGAAGGCTGGTATGTATTCGAGCTTGCCCACCAAGGCAAGATCATCACAGCCAAGACACAAAGCAAAAAGATAGCATCGAAGCTGGATTCCTACAGCCCCGGCGCAGTTGGTCTGGAGATCTCCGGCGGCATTATCCGGCAGGTCTATAATCCCATTTACACCACCGGCGGTTCCAAGGTGGCTTCCGGCTACTATGTAACTGCGATCCACTCAGATGGCACTGTGGATGTGTATGCTAAGGTCAGCGGCAAGAAAACGACCCTGAAGCTGGCGGATAGCTGCCAGATCTACAACACCAGCAGTGTCTATATGGATCACAAGGGTGAAAAGACCACTGTGAAGGTGGGCGATATGATCACCGCCTTCACCGATTACAACGGCGTGACCCAGGTGTTGTATGTCCGTGGTCGTGATGTGGAGCTCATCGGCTGGAAGACCGAGTTTATGTACGACGCAGACAAGGACGAGACCACCCGTGTTCCCAATGCCGACGGCTGGTACATCTATAACATTGCCGTAAATGGCAAGGTAAAAACCTACAAGACCCAGGATAAGGAAATTGCTTCCAAGCTGGATTACTATACCGGTGCCTTTGGCTTTTTAGCAAAGGATGATGTGATCGTCAATGTCACATCCACCGGCTCTGTCCGGAATGTGGATGGTTTGAGCCTGAATCTGTGGGATGTGGTGTCGGTGGACGGCAGCAAGCTGACGGTAAAGTATAATCTGCCCGGCAGCAAGACCACCGGTACAGTCAAAACAGTGACCATTGCGAAGAACGCCAAAATCTACGATGTGAGCCCCACTGCGGAGAGCTTTGGCGCAGAGGTAAAGCTGCAGCCCGGCGACCATATCCGTACCTATAAGGACGATAACGGAAATGAGCTGTATCTGTATGTTATGTACCACGATACCTACGCAAACGGCGTGGACAGCATCTGCAGCCATTGCGGTGAGCTGGTCCACTGGAATCCCTATTCCGGCAGTTCTATTGCCAAGGCGGCAGGTCACTACTATCTGCCTGCAGATGTGACTGCGAATTACCAGTTCTCTGTTACCAGTGAAACCAAGGAATATGAGGTGGTGCTGGATCTGAACGGCCACACGGTCACAAAGGCAAGCGGGCGCTTTGCTTTGGTCAGTGAGGGTGAGGGACTGACGGTTATGGACAGCGTTGGCGGCGGCAAGATCTGTGCCCCCGGCAGCAACGGCATCAATGGTGGCGTTGTTATGATCTCTTCCGGTGGCCGGTTCGATCTGAAGGCGGGAACTCTGGAGCTGCTGAAGGCTGATGTCAAGAGCGGTTACGGTGGCGTTGTGTATATGAGCGGCTCTGCATCTGTATTTAATATGGATGGCGGCACATTGACCGGCGGCGTTGTCTATTCCAAGAATTCTGAAGCCAATGGCTGCGGCGGCAACCTTTATGTTTACGGCGGTACCTTTAATATGACGGCAGGTACCATTACCGGTGGTCAGGCTTATGGCGCTGACTACGAGGAAAACGGAAAGACTGTTACCACGAAGGGCCTGGGCGGTAACCTCTACATTACCACCGGCTCTAAGGTCAACATCACCGGCGGTACGATCGAGGGCGGTTATGCCGGCGATTACGGCGGAAATATCTATAGCTTAAATAACAATACCACCAGATTGTCCTGTGTTACTGTCACCGGCGGCAGCGCACTGCTGCGTGGCGGCAACATCCACGTGGATGGCGGTGTGTGGACGCTGGACGGAAATACCGTTATCAAGGGTGGCACTGCCGGCACCGAAAAGAAGGCAGGCTACGGCGGCAACATCGCTATGTACGGCGGTGAAATGACCCTGAAAGAAGCAACGGTGGAAGCAGGTACAGCAAGCGGTGGCGGCAATTTCTATGTTTACCGTGATGCGGTGCTGACTGCTGAACAGCCGTCTGTGATCCGTGGCGGCATTGCGGAGAAAAACGGTGGTAACTTCTGGATCTCCCGATATGTCAGCGGTGAGACAAAGAAGATCCCCACCGTCAATATTGCCGGCAGCATTCTGGACGGTAAGCTTACAGAAGGCTCGGAGGGAACGGCAAACAACATTTGTGCCAACGCGGGCGTGGTCGTGAATATCACCGGCGGTATCATTGACGGCAACAGCCTTATGTCTGAGGAGGTGACGCTGACAGTTTCCGGTGCACCTGTCATCGGTAAGAATGCGGAAAAGGGTCTGATGCTGAGCACCCGGATGGAACTGGGCGAGCTGACCGAGGGCGCTGCGCTCTGGGTCACTGCAGACGGTGTTTTCACAAATGAACTGACCGATGCCCCAAGCTACATTCCTTATTTTACCAGCAATGTGGAAGGCAAGTCTGTCTATGCAACCGAGAGAGGTTGTCTGGCGATCGGTGAGGTTTCTCAGGATGACGACGATGAGGAAGACGAGCCCCAGGGTGACGGCAAGACTCCGGAGACCCCCATTCTGCTGGATACTGAGGAAGACTGGGTCTACTATCTGAACAATTCCAACGGCTTTGCCTATAAGCACGAGACCCAGCTTGTCTGGTATTTCAAGGTAACAGCGGATATTGTGCTGGACACAGCTGAGGGTACAGATGCCATCAACGGTGCAGTTGGCTATTCCTCCACCGGAAAGACCACCGTTATTGATATGAACGGCTTTACCGTTACCGCCAATGGGGGTACCGCCCGGTTTATGGCAGCAGCCAACGCCCAGAGCGATCTGACGCTGAAGAACGGCACAGTGGTTATGAACCGCGCCACCAACCAGAAGGGCTCACTATTCTATGTGTACAAGGGCGGCAAGCTGACTCTGGAGAATATGACCATTCGCGATATTGGACCCGGCCCCCACAGCAATCACGGTGAGCTGATCAAGGCAGAGGGTACGGCAGCCACCCCAAACTGCACCGTCACCCTGACCAATACGGAAATGGGCGGCGAATTGGCATCTG
>JAZNZZ010000126.1:0-34370 GCA_045595205.1 Faecousia sp. | reverse complement strand
AGCCGATACGCTGGTGCTGGACCTGAACAACTATAAGCTGGTCAACTCCTCCAACCGTGTGTTCTATGTATACGGACATCTGGTCGTTATGGATACCATAGGTAGCGGCTATGTGGAGGGTGCCTGCGCTGGCGAAACGATACAGGGCGGCGTCATCCGGGTCCATGGTGGTAAGTTCGACCTGTACAGCGGTGTGATCCGTTATGCTGAGGCTGCCACAGGTGTCAAGCAGGGCGGTGTCATCTATGCGCAGGACTACAACGATGTCGGCGCTACTGTAAACCTTTATGACGGCGGTATTGAGGGCGGTAAGTCCATCGAGCGTGGCGGAAACATCTTCATCAGAGGTGAAGGCACAGTTGTAAATCTGATCAACGCTTTCATAGCGGATGGCCACAGCGGTCTGGGCAACAGTGCTGTGGGCGGCGGTAATGTGTTTGTTATGGGCGGCGGTGTGTTCAATATGACCGGCGGCAGCGTATTCAGCGGTGTTGCCGACAATTATGGCGGTAATGTGGCTGTTGGCAGCGGTACATTTAAAATGAGCGGCGGTATGATCAGCTACGGTCAGGCAGCCAAGGGTGCACCTGATGTGTATGTGTACTACAGCGAAAGCAGGGCTGAGATCACCGGCGGCAATATCGACACCTTGACCTACAAGGATGCCGCCAGCCTGAAGCTCTCCGGCAATCCTGTGATCGGGCTTTTGGAGATCATTACAGCCGGTAAGACCTTCCAGCTGGGCGATCTGTCTGACGGTGCCAACATTACGGTTGACGGCGAAGGCGCGTTTACCACAGCCAATGCAAATGCAGCTTCCTATGTGTCCGACGGCTGGATCAAGGCTTCTGCTGGCAAGGCACTTTCCGAAAGCGAGGGTGTTCTTTCCATTGCTGTCGTCAGCACGAAGAGCTTTTTTACAAAGCTCATTGAAGCTATTTTCTGACAGCGTTCTTACCGGGGCAGGTAACTGCCCCGGTATTTTTTCGTTTAATTGACAATCCTAAAAAAAGTGTTATACTGTAAAGGCTGTTGAAAGAAAGGAAGATGTTATAATGAGAATTGCAGTTACCTATGAAGCCGGTATTGTTTTTCAGCATTTCGGACATACCGCGGCATTTAAGCTCTATGATGTGGAAAACGGAGTGGTGAAATCCTCCGGCGTGGTGGATACGGCAGGTCAGGGTCACGGCGCTTTGGCAGGTTTTTTGAAGGAACAGAATGTGGACATTCTGATCTGTGGCGGTATTGGCGGCGGCGCACAGAATGCACTGCAGCAGGCGGGCATTCAGTTTTATGGCGGCGTCCACGGAGATGCCGACGATGCGGTAACGGATTATCTGGCAGGGAACCTGCAGTACAACCCCTGTGTGCGCTGCGATCATCACGACCACGACCATGTTCATAGCTGCGGAAGCCACGGCTGTGGCGGCAGCTGCGGAAAGTAAGAGGGGATATGAGGCACGATTATAAAAGACTTCTGCCACTGTTTTGGACTTTTTTTAAAATAGGTGCTTTTACCTTTGGTGGCGGCTATGCTATGATCCCCCTGATCCAGAAGGAAACGGTGGAGAATCATAAATGGATCACCGATGATGATATTCTGGAGATCATCGCCATCGCAGAGTCTACCCCCGGTCCTATTGCTATCAATTCTGCCACCTTTGTGGGGTACAAGACCTGCGGCTTCTGGGGCGCAGTGTGTGCCACCCTCGGCGTGGTGGTGCCGTCCTTTTTGATCATCCTTGTGATTTCCTATATCCTGGATGCATTTCAGGGTCTGAAGCCGGTGCAGTATGCCTTTAACGGTATTCGCGCCGGTGTCCTTGCACTGCTGTTTAAAGCCCTTTGGTCTATGTTTAAAAAGAGCCCCAAGGGCTGGGCAGCTTATGTTGTGATGGCGGCGGCCTTTGTGCTTACGGCGGTTCTTAAGGTCAATGTGCTTTTTGTCATTGTCTTCTGTGCTGTTTTTGGCCTCGTTACATCCCTGCTTGTGAAGAAGGAGGCTACGAAATGATTTATCTGGAATTGTTTTATACCTTCTTTATGATCGGTGCATTCACCTTCGGCGGCGGCTATGCAATGCTGCCTCTGATCCAGGAGCAGGTGGGCGCCCGCTGGGGCGATGTGATCAGCAGTGAGGCTATGGTGAATTTTATTGCCGTCAGCGAATCCACCCCCGGTCCCTTTGCCATCAATATGGCGACCTATGTTGGTTCTCAGCTGGGTGGGCCTTTGGGCTCTGTCTGTGCCACCCTTGGTGTGGTTATGCCCAGTTTTATGATCATTCTGATCGTGGCAAAATGCTATGAAGCCTTTAAGAAAAACCGGATCGTTCAGGGGTGTATGACCGGACTGAAGCCTGCTGTGGTTGGCTTGATCGCAAATGCTGTGCTTGGGGTACTGATGACAGTATTTTTCCCCGGGGGACTGACCCTTGCGGCATTTAAAGAGGTCAGCTTCTATCTGTACGCAGCCATTTTTGCAGGAATGACGGTGCTTGCCTTCCGCAAGGTCCATCCTATTTTGATCATATGTATTTCTGCGGTGCTGGGCATTGCAATTGGCTATTTAATTTAATATCCGGGGCGCGTTGCAAATTAACTGCAGCGCGCCCATATACATTATAAAAAAGAAAAAGGTTGAAAAGTGCTTTAAATTTGGTATAATAAAGATCACATCTCAAATTATGCCTTTTGAGAGGAGGCATTTTCTTGCCAAGTACGCGAAAAAAAGTAATGTCCCTGAGCCCCACGCGGATCATTGCCGTAACCTTTGCGGCAATTATTTTCGTGGGAACACTGCTGCTTTTGCTGCCCGTTGCCTCCAGAAACGGAGAGTCTGCAGGACTTTTGACGGCACTGTTTACCGCCACTTCCTCTACCTGTGTTACGGGTCTGATCCTTGTGGATACCTGGACCCAGTGGAGCGGCTTTGGCCAGATCGTGATCCTGTGTATGATAGAGGTCGGCGGTCTGGGCTTTATGTCTGCTGCTTCCCTTGTAGTGTTTGCCCTTCGGAGGAAGGTGGGACTCCGCCAGCGGATGCTGATGGCACAGGCATTAAGCGTCAATGAGATGGAGGGTGTTGTCCGTCTGCAGAAATGGGTGCTGCTGGGAAGTCTGATCATCCAGTTTTCCGGTGCACTGCTCCTGTTTCTGCGCTTCCTGCCGGACTACGGAGTTGTGCAGTCCTTGAAGTGGAGCGTGTTCCACGCGGTTTCAGCCTTCTGCAATGCCGGTTTTGACATCACCGGAAATGTTTCTCCGGGCGCAAACCTGATCATTTTCAATCAGGATCCTGTGGTGATGATTACTGTTATGGCACTTGTTGTGCTGGGCGGTCTCGGCTTTTTTGTGTGGCAGGAGGTAGCGACTGTTCGGTGTTTCAAAAAGTTCAGTGTCTATACAAAGCTGGTGCTGTTGACAACAGGTGCGCTTTTGCTTGGAGGCGCGGTGTCGTTTTTGATCCTTGAGTGGAACAATCCTGCAACTATTGGTGAAATGGATGTTCCACGGAAAATACTCAATGCGATGTTTCAGTCGGTGACGGTGCGTACCGCAGGCTTTACCGGCGTGGACCAGGCAGCCTTGACCGAAGGAAGCAAGGCGGTAAGCATCTTCCTGATGCTGATCGGCGGCTCCTCCGGCTCTACGGCCGGCGGCATCAAAACGGTGACATTTCTTGTTCTTGTTCTGTTCCTGTCATCCCGTGCCCGGGGAAGGAGCACCGTTACTGCGTTTAAAAGGAATGTTCCTCACGGAAAAATTCTGGATGCGGCAACCATCGTTTCCATTGTGGTGGGCTTGGCAATGGCGGGTGCTATCGTGATCTGCGCCACATCCTCTGTGACCTTCACGGATGCGCTGTTTGAAACGGCATCGGCGCTGGCGACTGTGGGACTTACCGCCGGTGTTACACCGCAGCTTCACCTTGTGGCAAAGCTGATGATCATTGTGTTTATGTATTTTGGCAGAGTTGGTATTCTTACCATCAGTCTTGGCTTCCTGATGGGGGACAGGGCGCAGGAGCGTTTCCGTTACGCAGATACCAATCTCTTGATCGGATAGGAGTGTTGTTATGAAATCATTTATTGTGATCGGTTTGGGCAGATTTGGCAGTCAGGCGGCAAAGAGCCTTTGCAGACAGGGCTGTGAGGTCCTGGCTTTGGATGTTAACAGCGATCTTGTGCATCAGATCAGCGAGGATGTAACCCAGGCTGTTGTTGGTGATGCCCGGGATAAAGAGGTCCTTCGGGCGCTGGATGCCGGCAGCTTTGATTGCGGTATTGTTGCAATTGGTGACAGCCTGGCGGATTCCGTGCTTGCAACGATGAATCTGAAGGAGCTGAATGTGCCTTATATCGTATGCAAGGCGTACGATGAGACCCATACCCAGGTGCTGAAAAAGCTGGGCGCAGATAAAGTGGTGATCCCGGAAAAGGAAAATGCAGACCGTCTGGCAAGAAGCCTGTCCTCCACCAATGTGCTGGATTATATCGAGCTTTCCGAGGATTACGGTATTGTTGAGATCCCCGCACCTGCTGTGTGGAAGGATAAGAGCCTGATCGAATTGAATGTCCGTGCCAAGCTGGGTGTGAACATTCTTGCCATCAAACGAAGCGGTGTGATCAATGTCTCTCCCAAGGCAGATTTCCGGTTCGATGCCGGTGACATCCTTGTGGTGCTTGGAGACTCCGCGGCACTGAAGGCACTTCAGAAGCTGTGATGGAGCAGCGGATCACAGCGCGGAAAAATCCGCTTTTGCAGCAGGTTCGGCGCTTGCTTACTTCCCGGAAGGACCGGGAGACAGAGGGACTTTTTGTGGCTGATGGCACAAAGCTTCTGCAGGAGGCAGTGCGTTGGTGGCCGGGACTGGACACCGTGATCCTGTCTGACGGCGTAGAGGCAGAGCTCCCCCTGAATGTCCGTGTGGTGCGTGTGCCCGGGGATGTGATGGAGTATATTTCCCCGATGAAGACCCCCCAGGGTGCACTGTTCCTTTGTAAGCTCCCGGAGAAAGAGCCTTTTTTGGCAAAGCCCGGTATGCTGCTGCTGGACGGGATCCAGGACCCGGGAAATCTGGGGACGATCCTGCGTACCGCAGATGCCTTAAATGTCCCTGTGGCACTGTTGGAGGGATGTGCAGATCCCTATGGACATAAAGTGGTCCGTGCCAGTATGGGTGCCGTGTTTCGTATGCCTCTGCCGCGGGTTACCTGGGAGGAAGCAAAAGCTGCTTTCCTTCATAATAATATCCCTGTGGCTGTAACTGCTTTGTCTGACCGTGCTAAGGACATACGGGATAGTGACCTGTCTGCTATGGCAGTGGTCATCGGCAGTGAAGGGCAGGGTGTACGCAGGGAGATCATAGAGCGTGCACAGGAAGAATTGATCATTCCTATGAATGACCACTGCGAATCTTTAAATGCCGCAGTGGCAGCCACTATTATAATGTGGCAAATGCAGAAATAGAGAGAATGGGGTGTGTGAAATGCTGGAATACTGGGTGTGGTATTCGTCCATAAAAGAAATGCCGTTACGGGAAAAGCTGGCGCTTTTGGAGCATTTCACAGATCCTGAGGAACTCTTTCACAGTGATCACCCGGCTGCAAAGCTGGGTGATATGGCAGAGGCGGAGGATATTGTCCGTAAATGCAGGCGGGAAGGGATCGACATCATAACCTTCCGGGATACTGCATATCCCAAGCCTTTGCGGGCCATTGCAGATGCACCTATGATGCTGTACTGTAAAGGTGCTGTCCCCTTGTTTGAGAAGCATCCTGTGATCGGCGTGGTGGGCACCCGGAAGGCAACCCCTTACGGTGTTCAAAGTGCTGCTACCCTGTCAGCGCAGATCGCCCAGCACGGCGGTATTGTGGTATCCGGTGGCGCAGCCGGCATTGACAGCGCTGCATTAAAGGGTGCTGTTGGGGCAGCGGGTATTGCTGTTGCGGTGCTCGGCTGCGGTGTGGATGTGGTGTATCCCCGAACCAACCGGCGGCTTTTTATGGATGTGGAGGCGTGTGGATGCCTGATTTCCGAATACCCTCCGGGAACACCGCCGCTTGCCTGGAACTTTCCCCGGCGGAACCGGATCATCAGTGGCTTGTCTGATGGCGTTCTTGTGGTGGAGGCACCGGAAAAAAGCGGCGCTATGATCACTGCAAGAGCAGCCATCGATCAAAACAGAGATGTTTTTGTAGTACCCGGCAATATTGATGTGATCACCTGCAAAGGCAGCAACCGTCTTTTGCAGGAGGGTGCGTACCCGGTATTCAGCGGATGGGATGTAGTGAAGAACTATGCATCTGTATATCCTGATGCTGTGGTGGAAAAGCTTGGGGAGAAGAAAGCAAAAGCATTAAAAGTGGCACAGAAGCCGGTGCTTCCTGACAAAATAAGCATTGACAAGGAAGCGCCGAGAACTTATAGTGTGTTCGTTGAGAAGCCTCAGGAAATGACGGAAGAGGAGAAAAGGCTGTTTGACTGCCTTGACCGCAGAGCCAGACCGATTGACGAGGTTGCGGCGTTGGCGGATCAACCGGTAGGAAATGCACTTTCAGTATTAACAAAAATGGCAATGCGGGGAATCATTTTGATGCACCCCGGAAAACTTTTTTCGCGGAAATAACCGCAATGGAGGAACCTATGGCAAATCTTGTGATCGTGGAGTCGCCTTCCAAGGCGAAGACCATCGGCAGATATTTGGGCGCTGATTATACCGTTAAGGCCAGTATGGGCCATTTGCGGGACTTGCCCAAGAGCACTATGGGCGTGGATATTGAAAATGGCTTTGTGCCCGAATATGTGCCGATGGATGCAAAATCCGAAATTATTTCTGACCTGCGGAAAGCAGCAAAAAAGGCGGAAACCGTATATCTGGCAACTGACCCGGACCGCGAGGGTGAGGCGATCTCCTGGCATTTGCAGGAGCTTTTGCAGCTGCCGGACAGCAAGACCTGCCGCGTGACCTTTAATGAGATCACCCAGAAGGTGGTGCTGGAGGCCATCAACAATCCCAGAAGGATCGATACTGATCTTGTGGATGCACAGCAGGCCCGCCGTCTGCTTGACCGGATCGTGGGATATCAGCTCTCTCCGCTGCTTTGGAAAAAGGTGCGTCGTGGTCTGTCTGCAGGCCGTGTCCAGTCTGTGGCGACCCGTCTCGTGGTGGACAGAGAAAAGGAGATCCGCGCCTTTGTGCCCAAGGAATACTGGAGCCTGCAGGTGAAGCTGGATCTTGTTGAGAAGCCGGGCAGCTTTGTTGCTTCTTATTACGGTGACACCAAAAAGCGGGAGCTTGGGGACGAATCCCAGGTGGATGTGATCATCAAGGACATTACAGGTCAGCTTTTCACGGTTACCGGTGTAAAGCGCGCCCAGAAAAAGCGCAGCCCCGCGCCTCCCTTTACCACTTCTACGCTCCAGCAGGAGGCTTCCCGCAAGCTGAATATGACCCCCAAGCGCACGATGGCCATTGCCCAGCAGCTCTACGAAGGTGTGGATGTTGCCGGAGCAGGCACAACGGGTCTTATCACCTATATGCGTACCGACTCTCTGCGTCTGAGTGACGAGGCAATGGCAGCTGCAGCAAGCGAGATCCGTAGCCGCTACGGCGATGCCTATTATTACGGCAAATTCCATATTTACAAGACAAAGTCCGGTGCACAGGATGCCCACGAAGCCATCCGTCCCACCCATGTGGAGCTGGATCCCGAAAAAATCAAGAACAGCCTGACCAAAGAGCAGTACCGCCTGTATAAGCTGATCTGGAGTCGTTTTCTGGCATCCCAGATGGCAAACGCTGTGTATGACACGGTGGCCATCGATACGGAGTGCAAGGGACATCTGTTCCGCAGCACCCATCAGAGTCTGAAGTTCCCCGGCTTTATTGCTGTTTACGAAGAGGGAAAGGACGATGAGGCGGAGGTTGCCTCCTCCCCTCTGCCGGAGCTGCAGGAGGGCGACAAGGCAAATCCTGTGGACATTATGAAGGAGCAGCATTTCACCCAGCCTCAGGCGCGGTACACAGAAGCCACCCTTGTTAAGGCAATGGAAGAGAAGGGTGTTGGCCGTCCCTCTACCTATGCCACCATTGTTTCTACCATTCAGGACCGGGAGTATGTCAACAAGGTGGATAAGCGGCTTGCACCCACAGCACTGGGCGAGGTGGTCACCGAGCTGATGATGGAGCGCTTCCGGGATATTATCGATGTGGAGTTTACTGCCAATATGGAGACCCGTCTGGACGAGGTGGAGGCTGGTAAGCGCAACTGGAAGGATGTTCTGGGCGATTTCTATCAGGAATTCCACCGGGAGATGACAGAGGCAGAGGCGGCACTGGAGGGTGTCCGTATCAAAGTGCCGGATGAAGTCACCGAGGAGATCTGCGAGGAATGCGGACGGAATATGGTGGTCAAGATCGGCCGCTTCGGCAAGTTCCTGGCCTGTCCCGGTTTCCCGGATTGCAAGAATACAAAGCCCATTGTGGAGAAAATGCCCGGTCGCTGCCCCAAGTGCGGAAGCACCATCCTCAAGCGCAAATCCAAGCGCGGCTTCGCTTATTACGGCTGTGAGCGGGGTGCTGAGTGTGGCTTTATGACCTGGGATGTGCCCACTGCAGAGGACTGCACCGTTTGCGGACAGACCCTCTTTAAAAAGTCCGGCAGAGGCCGTCAGAAGACCTTCTGTGTCAACGAGAGCTGTACCAATTTCCTCCCGGAGGATAAGCGGGGTTACTACAAAAAGCCGGATGCAGAGGGCGCAGAGGAAAAGAAGACTGCCAAGAAGTCAGCAAAGAAAGCCACAACAAAAAAGACTGCGACAAAAAAGACTGCAGCGAAAAAGACAGGGGGCAGGAAGTCGTGACAACGGTGAAGGTCATCGGTGCCGGTCTTGCCGGCTCAGAAGCTGCGTGGCAGCTTGCCCAGCGGGGGATCTCTGTGGAGCTGATCGAAATGAAGCCGGAGAAAAAGACCCCTGCCCACCATGTGGATACCTTTGCGGAGCTGGTTTGCTCCAACTCTCTTCGGGGTGACCGCCTTGAAAATGCAGTTGGTCTTTTGAAGGAAGAGCTGCGCCGTATGGACAGCCTGATCATTCAGTGCGCCGATGCCACCCGTGTGGAGGCAGGAGGCTGCCTTGCGGTGGACCGTCAGGGTTTTTCCAGTCTTGTAACGGAAAAGCTTCGCAGCCATCCCAACATTACTGTGGTCTCCCGGGAGGTCACAGAGGTGCCGGAGGGACCCGTGATCATTGCTACCGGTCCCCTGACCTCAGATGCCCTTTCTGCTGCCATCGGAGAATACTTCGGCACAGACTATCTCCATTTCTTTGATGCGGCTGCACCGCTGGTAACGGCAGAGTCTGTGGATATGGAAAAGGCCTGGTGGCAGTCCCGCTATGACCGTGGCACTCCGGATTATATCAACTGTGCAATGAACAAAGCCGAATACGATGCCTTTGTTGCGGAGCTGATCACTGCGGAGGAGGCAGAGATCCACGGCTTTGAGGATAAGCGCGTGTTTGAAGGCTGTATGCCTGTGGAGGTTATGGCACGGAGAGGTCACGATACCCTGCGTTTCGGTCCTCTGAAGCCTGTGGGACTTGTGGAGCCTGCAACGGGTCGTGAGCCCTACGCGGTGGTGCAGCTGCGGCAGGATAATGCAGTGAAGACCGTGTTCAATCTGGTGGGCTTCCAGACACATCTGAAATTCCCGGAGCAGAAACGGGTGTTTTCTATGATCCCTGCCCTGAAAAATGCTGAATTTGTCCGCTACGGTGTGATGCATCAGAACACATTCCTTCAGTCTCCCAAGCTGCTGGACCGTTTCTATGCGGACCGGCGCAACCCCCTTGTTGCTTTTGCCGGGCAGATGACCCGCGTGGAGGGGTATGTGGAAAGTGCTGCCTCCGGCTTCCTTGCTGCGGTGGCAATGGCGGCAAAGGTGCAGGGAAAGACCCCTGGGGAGTTCCCCCAGGAAACAGCGGTGGGTGCTCTTGGTCTGTACATCAGTGATGAGAGGTTGGAAAACTTCCAGCCGATGAATGTGAATTTCAGCATTATCAAGCCGCTGGAGCAGCGGATCCGCAAAAAGGCGGAAAAGAACCTGGCACTTGCCAATCGGTCTCTTGGGATCATTGACGAATTGGTGGCACAGGGCATCTGAAAGAAAAAGAGGTGCGTAATATGAAGATCATTCTTGATGCAATGGGCGGTGACCACGCCCCGGAGGCACCGGTACTGGGTGCATTGCAGGCTGTAAAGGATTTTGGCGCGCAGATCACGCTGGTGGGCAAAGTGGAAGCGATCCTTGAGGTGATGCGTAGCCACGGCATCTCTGACCTGCCTGCGGGTCTGGAGATCGCAAATGCGGAGGATGTTGTGGATATGCACGACGATCCCGCCCGTGTGATCCAGAAGAAAAAGGATTCATCTATGGTGGTGGCGCTGAAGCTGCTGGCAGAAGGGCAGGGGGATGCCTGCATTTCTGCGGGAAGCACCGGTGCTCTCCTTACGGGCGCGACCCTGATCGTCAAGCGTGTCAAGGGCATTCGCAGAGCGGCGATGGGACCTGTGATGCCCAATAAGGCTGGGGGCAAGACCGTGATCCTGGACTGCGGCGCCAATGCGGAGTGTACACCGGAGTTTTTGCTCCAGTTTGGTGTGGTAGGCTCTCTGTATGCCCAAAAGTACTTAGGCGTGGCAGCGCCCAGAGTGGGACTTCTGAACATTGGCACTGAGGATTCCAAGGGTACTGATCTGCAAAAGCAGGCTTATGCACTGCTGACCGAAGCCTCTCAGGAGGGACTTTTGAACTTTGTGGGCAATGTGGAGGCCCGTGATGTGCCTCTGGGTGCAGTAGATGTGGTGGTCTGTGACGGCTTCTCCGGAAATGTGCTGCTGAAGTCCATCGAGGGCACTGCTATGTTTATGGGCAGTCTGATGAAGCACAAGATCTTCAAGCGGAATCTTTTCTCCGGGATCGGCTACCTGTTCTGCAAGTCCGGTGTGGACGAGGTTATGAAAATGATGGATTACCGGGAGATCGGCGGAACCCAGTTCCTTGGCATTAAAAAGCCTGTGATCAAGGCCCACGGATCTTCCGATGCCCTGGCCTTCCGCAATGCGGTGAAGCAGGCGATGGATGCGGCGGAAAGTGATATTTCCGGGGATCTGGAGCAGGCTCTGGCAAAAATTAAGGAGAATGGCAATGATTAAGGATCTGGAGACGGCGATCGGCTACCGCTTTAAAAACATTACCCTGCTCCAAAATGCACTGACCCACTCCTCCTATGCCAATGAATACTGGCATAACAGCCTTATGAGCAACGAGCGGCTGGAGTTTTTGGGAGATTCCATTCTGGGAATGGTGGTGGCAGAGCATCTGTATCGGAATTTTCCGGACCGCCCTGAGGGTGAACTGACCCGTATGCGTGCAGATATGGTCTGTGAGCAGGCGCTTGCCAAGGTAGCAGACCGCCTTGACCTGGGTACCCATCTCCTGTTGGGTCACGGTGAAGAGCAGGGGGGCGGCAGAAACCGTGCGTCCATTCTGGCGGATGCAGTGGAGTCTGTGATCGCCGCAAGCTTTATTGATGGCGGTATGGAGGCTGCACGGCGCTTTATCGAGAGGTTTATCCTTTGCGATGTTCCTGTTACAAAGCTGCACAACGCAGATTATAAGACCGCTCTGCAGGAGCTGGTGCAGCAAAAGAAGGAGCAGACCATTGCTTACTGCCTTGTAAGAGAATCCGGTCCTGACCATAACAAGGAGTTTGTGGCAGCTGTTTCCATCAACGGCGTCGTGATGGGACAGGGAGCGGGGTCAAGCAAAAAGCGTGCGGAGCAGGAGGCTGCCCGGAATGCGATGGAGGCACTCCTGAAAAAGAAATAAGAAGTACAAAACCATCTGTGCCGACCAGAATCAGGCACAGATGGTTTTTCTGCCCAAAGGCAGTAAATTAAAGTACTTGCAAAAAGCGGGAAATAGGTCTATAATGTACAAAACGATGTTCGGTGAAAGGAGACAGAGATATGCAGCCTGTGACTGAGCGATCTGTAACGGATGCGGAAAAAGAGCGCACCTATCAGGCACCCAAGCCGAAACCTGTTTATGACTTTTTTAAAAGGGCCTTCGATCTTGTGATGGCAACCTTTGCACTGATCGTATTAAGCCCTGTCTTTTTGATCACCGCCATCGCCATCCGGTGTGAGGACGGCGGAAAGGCGATCTATTCCCAGGTTCGCCTTACCAAGGGCGGCAGGGAATTTGTGATGTATAAATTCCGTTCAATGCATCCGGATGCGGACAAAAAGCTGGAGGAGCTTCTGCAGTACAATGAGGTGAAGGGTCCTGCCTTTAAAATGGAGAATGATCCCCGAATCACCAAGGTGGGCAATTTTATCCGCAAGACCAGCATTGATGAGCTGCCCCAGCTTGTGAATATAATCAAGGGGGATATGTCCATTATCGGGCCCCGTCCTCCGCTGCCCCGTGAGGTGGAGCAGTATACACCCTATCAGATGCACCGTCTGGATGTAAAGACCGGTCTTGCCTGTTATCACGAGTGCGAGGGGCGCAGCAGTGACAAGGACTTTGACAAGTGGGTGGAATCGGATCTCCGCTACATCCGGGAGCGCAGTATGCTTACGGATATTAAGGTGATTTTCCGCACCATCGGTGTGGTCCTGTCCAGCAAGGGCGCAATGTGAACATAAGAAAATATAATGTCATCCTGAGCGAGCGTAGCGAGTCGAAGGATCTCCCTCCCATTGGTGATGGAGATCCTTCGTCGTGTTGCTCCTCAGAATGACATTTTTTATTTATACCATTGTGCTGGGATCCAGGATCTTTTGGATAGTCTCCTCCGGCAAAATGGACTTTTCCCGCAGGACCTCCCGCACGGAAGCGCCGGTGGCAATGGCGGTTTTGGCAATGTCCGCGGATTCTGTGTAGCCTACGATGGGGCAGATGGCGGTGATCACACCCACAGAGCCTTCTACCAGCTCACGGCAGTGTTCCTCGTTGGCAGTGATGCCGCGGATGCAGTTGCTTGTCATCGTATCCATTGCCCCGGTAAGGGCAACGATGGATTCAAAAAGCTTGTGGTAGAGACCCGGCACAGCGTAATTCAGCTCCAGCTGTCCTGCCTCTGCCGCCATAGTGATGCACATATCATTGCCTACGATGCAGAAGGCAGCCTGGGACATTACCTCCGGGATCACGGGATTGACCTTTCCGGGCATAATGGAGGAGCCGTTCTGCATAGGAGGCAGATTGATCTCCTCAAAGCCGCACCGGGGACCGGAGGACATCAGCCGAAGATCGTTTGCCATTTTGGAGCAGGAGATGGCACAGGTCTTGAGAGCAGAAGAGACATAGGCAAAGGAATCCAGATTCTGTGTGCCGTCAATGAGATCCTCGGTTTTCTCCAAAGGCAGACCGCAAATTTTGGAAAGGGTAGGGGCAACGGAGGCAACATAAGCGGGATCTGCGTTCAGGGCAGTACCCACGGCTGTGCCACCAAGATTGATGTGATACATTTCCCGCAGCACCCGGTCCAGTCTGCGCAGATCTCTGCGGATGGCCTTTGCATAAGCACCGAATTCGTCCCCCAGCCGGATGGGAACGGCATCCTGCATCTGGGTGCGGCCCATTTTGATTATATGGTGAAATTCCCGTTCCTTTTCCACAAGGGCGTTGTGCATAAGCTGTGCCTTGTGCATTGCCTGAAGCAGCAGCTTGGCGGCGGTCATCTTTGCAGCGGTGGGGATCACATCGTTGGTGGACTGCGCGCAGTTCACATGATCGTTGGGATGTACAATGGTGTAATCACCCTTTTGTCCGCCCAAAAGCTCAATGGCACGGTTGGCTATGACCTCGTTGGCATTCATATTTGCTGTGGTACCGGCACCGCCCTGAATGGGGTCACAGATAAATTGATCGTGGAGCTTGCCGGCGATGATCTCATCACAGGCCTGACAAATGGCATCCTTGATCTCCGTGCTCAGTTTGCCAATGCTGTGATTGCAGATTGCACAGGCTTTTTTGATCTGTGCCAGAGATTCAATAAATTCCGGGCGAAGGCGCTGACCGGTGATCTGAAAATTTTCGCAGCCCCGAAGAGATTGAACACCGTAGTAGGCATCTCTGGGGACTTCCTTTGTTCCAATGGAATCCTTTTCCAATCGATACATAATGCAACAAACCTTTCATAACTAATATTTAATGCAGGATTACTTGCAGAATTGTATCACATCGAAAAGGAAAATGCAAGTATAATTGCAAAAAAGTTTTAGAGTGAAAGAAAAATTGCAATATGCAGTTGAGGCTATGTGTATCGTGATCCTTGTTTTATTCTTTGAACCAGCTGATCACTGTTTTTGCGCTTGAAATTAAGAGGGGAATGCAGATAAGTACGATTGCAATCGCCAACATCAGATGCACGAACCAAAGACTACCCAGCTGATAGGCAGGCTTTGCCAGATAACCCCAGATGCCGGATATACCGCAGATCAGGGCAGGGAGTACAGGAAGGCAGCTCTTGGATTTGATAAGGCACATTACACTGCCCAGACAGCCGAAGATCAGCATCAACAGAGTGGGCATCACAATGTCGTTGACACGAAAATCCTTGCTCACATTGGTTTCAAACCAGTCGGTCAGTGCTGTGTGTCTTTCCGGCCACCAGGTGTATTCCTGCAGGGAGGCGGCATCCCCGTTTGCGCTCCAAAATGGAAGGAACTGACATATCACCAGTGCCAGCATCAGGAACGCGCATAAAATATTGCAGTATTGTACGGTTTTTGTTTTCATTGTTATCATTTCCTTTCTTTTTCTTCCAGAAAACAGCATATAGTCCATTTGTGAATAAAGGGCATATAAAATTTAAAATGATTGTTGATGAAATTTAGAAAAATTGTGACTTGTGCTTTTTAGAATTCTTATGATTTTTTGATTATTCTTTCTGAAATGTGTACTTTGCTTGACTAATTTTTTTAGATTTAGTATGATAAAGAAAAAAACAAAAGGGGACGATCCTGTGAAGAATTGCAATGTAAAAGATTACGGCGCCGTGGGTGACGGTGTTACCTTGTGTACCAAGGCCATTCAGGCTGCCATTGATGACTGCTCTTTTAACGGCGGTGGTCAGGTGATCCTGGAGGGCGGTAAGTACCTCTGTGGTCGGATTGATCTGAAGAGCGGTGTTGACCTGCATATTGAGCGGGACGGTATGCTGCTGGGTTCTACGGATGTGAATGATTTTCCTGAGATCGAAACGGATTTCTGGCTGACAGACTATGCTCCCCGATTCAACCGCCGCTGCTTTATTTATGCAGAAAACTGCGAGGACATTGCTATTACCGGACGGGGTAAGATCGACTGTCAGGGCAGAGCCTATGTCCGTCCTATGACAGAAGAGGAGATCCGCAATCGTCCCAATATGTCCTATCTTCGTCTGCCGATGCCTCTGGCAGAAGGGGAGAAGCCCCTGGACGAGGCTGTGACTATGGTTGGCACTGCGCCCCATCCTCTGGACCCCCGGAGCACCAGCCTTGCACCTGCCCGGGTTGTGTTCTTCATCGGCTGTAAAAATGTGCTGGTGGAGGATATTACAATGCAGAATCAGCCTGCCGGCTGGAGCTACTGGATCTGTGACTGCCACAATGTCCATTTCCACCGTGCTTCTATTTTTGCCGCAGTGGATATGCCCAACAATGATGGTATCCATATCAACTGCTGCACCCAGGTTACTGTGTCTGATTGTAATATTTCCTGCGGTGATGACTGCATCGTGGTCCGTGCCTATTCCTCTCCTCTGAAGGAAAACAAACCCTGTGAGAAAGTGACGGTCACCAACTGTAACCTGACCAGCCATGCCTGCGCTGTGCGCCTTGGCTGGATCAATGACGGCGTGATCCGCAACTGCACCTTCTCCAATCTGAATATTACCGATACCTTCTCCGGTTTGACTGCCTATCTTCCCGGCAATCCTGCGGATGCCCGTATGAGTGACGAGGGAAGAGAAGCTACGCTGATTGAAAATATCACCTTCAGCAACATTACCTTCGACCGCAATTACAGCTGCCCCATCCGCATTCTCATTGCCGAGGACAACAAGGTCGATGCCATCCGTAATCTGTATTTCTCCAATGTCCACGCCTTCTCCGGTAAGATGCCTTTCGTAAAGGGTCGCCCGGATTGCCATGTGCAGAATGTGTATTTCAGCGATTGCCACTTTACCCAGGTGCCCTATGAATCCATGGGCACAAAGTTCAGTGACCGTCTGGCAAGCTTCGGCGCAAAGCTGGATCCTGTGACCTTCCGCTATGTGGACAATCTGGTACTGAACAACACAAGCTTTACAACGCTGTAAAAGGGGAAACTGTTATGGATAAACGGCGGTTTACCAACTGGTGGATCCACTGGGAGGACCTCCATTGGCCCAACCCCGATTCCCGGGAAGCCATTCGCCGGAAGGCTGAAAAATATGCCGAGGCAAATATTACCTCTGCCATTATTTTCGGCTGTCATTTCCGTTGGGACTATCTGCCCTTTTTTACCATTCTTCACGATTATCTTGCCACGGTGGCGGAGGAGCTTGGAAAGTATAATATTGAGCTGATCGACCACCATTCCGTAAACCTGATCCATCGTTACAGTACCCCGGAGGAAATGCGAAGGGTTATGGAGCACAGCGGTCCCCACATTCCATTCAGCCCTTCCCGGGAAGCGGCTGCCAGTTGGGAATACAACGGCAAGCGGCTGAATGACTGGCGGATGATCGATGTAAAGAGCCGGGATATTCTCTGGTTTCCTCAGTATGCCTCCGAAGGATTTTGTCACCGGAACCCGGAATTTGCGGAAAGCTACCGGGATTACGCAGTGAAGCTGGTAAAGGACACAGGCATCAAGGGTCTTATGGCAGACGATGCTATGTACTATGCCAATATGAATGCCTGTGCCTGTCCCTATTGCCGGCAGGAGTTGAAAAACCGCACCGGCATCGATCTGCCGCCTGTGGAGGATCAAAGCTTTTGGGGCAATTGGGACAACCCTGCCTGGAAAGCCTGGATCGATCTGCGGTTTGACGCCACCCACGATTTTCATAAGGCGCTGCGCGCTGTCCTTCCTGAGGATTTTCTGCTTATGAGCTGCGGCGCACCAAGCGCCACCGGCGGTGCAGTAATGTCTGCCTCCGATGCCCGGAAATTTATGGGCGGTTGTAACTATGTAAATCAGGAGTTCAGCGGCAATACCCCTGCCTATAAGCACGATCCTGTCACTGTCAACGCGCCCTTGTCTGCCCGTCTTATCAGCGCCTCCCATCATCAGGCAGCTGCCCGGGAAAAGGGCGCCCGATGTTACGGAAGCGGATATGGCTTTACCGAGCCCAGCGCCAACATTATATGGGCAGCCAATAAAATGCTGGATGCGGACTGCCATTTTTCCACCCTGAAGGCCCGCCTTGGTCTGCCCCGTAAGATCCTCGACACCCTTCCTGAGGAAGAGGATGTGATCAAAACAGCCTACACCTTCGAAAAGGAACATCCCCAGCTTTTCAGCGGAGAGCCGGTGGGTCAATTGGGTGTCTATTTCTCTTACGAAACACGCAACCACACCTGCTTTGGAGCGCTTTCCAAAGGATATGCCAAGGACTATGCCGACACCTTGAAACTGCTGTTTCGTGTCGGCATCAGCGCCCATACGGTGTTCCGATTCCCGGAGGATGCAAAGCAGTATCCGCTGATTCTGGTACCCAGCCCCGCAGCTATGACAGAGAATGAAATTGTCTCCCTAAAGCGCTATGCACAAAAGGGCGGCAAAGTGGTGATTACAGGACCCAGTGCATACCCCGGCTGTGAGCATAACTGGAAGCTGCTCACCCATCCGGAGTGCGAGCCTATGGACTTCTTCCACACCGTCCGTGACGGTGTCTGGAGTCACCCGCCCCGATGGATGACTGAAACAGATGTTCCCCATTCCGGTGACCCGGATGTGTGGACGGAGCTTGAAGAAAACATTCTCTACAATCCCTGCCGCGTGGAATCGGTGAAAGAAGCTGTGCTGGAATACTGCCGCTGTTGGGGGCTTCCCTTGCCTGTGGTGATTCACGAGCAACAGGGTTACCTGATTACTGTATTTCAGGGAAAAGACGGTGTTACGGTTCAAATGCTTGCAGAGGACTACGATACGGATATTGACCACCATTTGGACGAGATCCGATACCACCGAAGCCGTGTGAACTATATCAATAAGGTCACACCCATCGGCGTTTCCTCCGAGGTTGTGCTTTCTGCGAACAAAGCGCCTGTGGTCTACACACCTTTTAATGAAGGTACTGCGGAGATTTCCGGCGAGGAAGATGTTTATACCCTGCAGCTTCCTGAGGAATGTCCTTATGTGATCCTTCATTTTCCCAACTAAAAAATTACAGGAAGTCAATGGAAAAATTGACTTCCTGTATTTTTGTTGGTATACTAAAGGTCAGAGGATGGAAAGGGAGGCTGGTAAAATGACCTTTTCGGAAATTGCCGGAAGCATAGGCATTCCGGAATACCCGGCGGCAATGGAGAATTATTATGATCCTTTGAATAAGACTCCTGCCTGTAACCTGATGCTGGTTGATGATCTCCAAAAGAAATACAATATGTTTGGTGATTATTATGCGCTGGTAAAAGAGTACGGTGAAAAGCTCAACCGTGATGAAAACCGCAGCGCCTGGGTGAAAACCGCCGTTGCCTATTGCAAAGCAGTGGATTTTTATGCGGCGAAGGCTGTGCCTGCCCCCGGCTTTGACGGTACGCTCCTGACCAATATGCTGCCTCTTTACATTCTGGTGGCACAGATCCCGGATTCTCTTGCAGCATACCGCAGCAGAGGCTTCCCGGAAGAGGAATTGGAGAAGCACTACAAGGTCTATAGAGAGTCCATTGCCTTTGTGGAGGATCACACAGGTCTTCCCGGAATCGATTCCCGGTACTATGCCTGGTCCACCCACTTTATCAAGGCGCAGATCTTTGAGGTCTGCGGACTTCAGTTTGAAATGCGAAGAGCCCCAAAGCAGGCGGTGTATCTGCGGGAAAAGGAAACAGGACGGGTGATCCCTGTTATGTACAGCGGCACCTTCCATAAAAGCGGTATTCAGACATTGGGTTCTGCCGGTTATACGGACCCTGAGGGAGCGTTTAGCTGTACCTTCCGGGAGGATGCAGAGTATTTCTACGGGCACGGCTGCTTTGATTTTGCGGTATCCCCACAGGAGCAGCGCTTTTCCAAAAGGGAATGGGAGTGTGTACTTCGTCCCGGTGATCCGTGCCTTGGTATGCACATTCCTGCCGGTGCGGATATTTCTGTGGAAACGGTAAAGCGTTCCATTGCAGCGGCGCGGGAGCTGGTGAAGCAGCGTTTCCCGGAATTTGCGGGACGGCTGGTGTTCTGCTCCTCGTGGCTGCTGGATCCTCAGCTTTCCTGGTTGTTGGGTGAAAGATCCAATATTTCAGCTTTCCAGAACTGCTATATCCGATTCCCACAGCTTAGTCCCGGTACATCGGTATTCGGTTTTGTATTCCCCAAGCGGTACGGTAGCCTTGAGCAGCTTCCTGAGGACAGCAGTCTGCGCCGGAAGCTGAAAAAACTGTATTTGGACGGCGGCTATATTTACGGCTACGCCGGTGTGATATTCTAAGGAGGAAATGATTATGAATGTTCTTGCAATTGCCAACAGCTTTGGTGTCGATGCCAATCGGTATCTGCACCAGATCGCCCGTGCTGACGGTAAGGTGATCAATGTTACGACTCTGTATATCGGCGGCTGCCCCCTGGATACCCATTACCGCAACCTGCTGGGAGACAAGGAGGCTTATGAGCTGCACTTCAACGGTCATGGTACCGGCTTTAAGGTGTCCATTGAGGAGGCGCTTTTGTCCCGGGAGTGGGATGTGGTGACCATTCAGCAGGCCAGCAAAAAGAGCTATATTCCCGAAAGCTTTGAGCCCTATGCCTCTGCATTGGCGGATTGTATCCGTGAGTGCGCTCCCAAGGCAAAGCTGCTGGTGCATCAGACCTGGGCCTATAAAGAGGGTAGTGACCGTATGCTGAATATTACCCCCTATACAACCTTTGATGCAATGTTTGCAGATATTGAGAAGGCTTATGAAAAGTGTGTGGAGACGGTGGAGGCTGACGGCCTGATCCCTTCCGGTAAGCTGATGCAGCAGCTGCTGCACAAGGGTGTGCCCTGTATTCACAGGGACGAGCTCCATGTGACCAGGGGTCTTGGCCGCTATGCCCTGGGACTTCTGTGGTACCGTATGCTTACGGGAAGGACCGTGGCAGAAAATACCTTCTGCGATTTTGATGAGCCTGTTACCCCGGAGGAGATCGCACTGGCAAAGCAGTGCGTAGACGGTTACACACCCATTGTAATGTAATTGGAGGGAGCCTATGCCTTATATCCGTATTGCCTGTGCTGTGCCTGCGGTATCTGTGGGAAATGTAAAGAAGAATACGGAGGATATTTGCCTTCGTATTGCACAGGCGGACACCAAGCACGCTGATGTCCTTGTACTTCCTGAGCTTGCCCTAACGGGGTATACCTGCGGCGACCTGTTTTTTCAGGAGACGCTTCTTTCTGCAGTAACCGAGGGTCTGCAGAAGATTTTGGAATGCTCAGAAAAACACTCTGCCCTGACGGTGGTGGTTGGTCTGCCGATCCGCATTGACGGTCAGCTTTATAACTGTGCCGCGGTGATCAATGACGGTTATCTTCGGGGACTTGTACCAAAGACCTACCTTCCTGATTACGGGGAGTTTTCGGAAAAGCGCTGGTTTGCAGCAGCCGGGGATATTTGCGATTATCCCATTCCTGCAAGCAAGCTGGGACTTGACGGGGATTATGATGTGTGCCTGCGCCCGGAGGCGTTTTATACCCTTGGCTGCGGTGTGAAGCTGGGTGTGGAGCTTTGCGAGGATCTGTGGGCACCGATCCCGCCCTCTTCTGCTCTGGCACTGGGTGGCGCTGAGGTGATCGTCAATCCTGCCGCCTCCAATGAGACGGTGGGCAAGCGGAGCTTCCGCCGGACTATGGTGCAGCACCAGTCTGCTGCCTGCAGCTGCGCCTATGCCTTCTGCAGTGCCGGTGCTACGGAATCCACCCAGGATCTGGTGTTCTCCGGACACAGCATCATTGCCCAGAACGGAAAAGTGCTGGCAGAAAATGAAAGGCTTATTGATTCGGATTATTTGCTCATCACCGATGTGGATGTGGGAATGCTTCGCAGTGAGAGAATGCGGAAAACCACCTTCCGGGATACTGCCACAGCCTATGCGACCCAGTATGAAGTGGAGGCCTGGGAGGGTGCCTGGCAGCCTCTTCGTTCTGACGGCAGTCTGTATCCTGTTCGCAAGCTGCCCTTTGTTCCCGACAGGGAAGAGGAGAGGCTGCAGCGCTGCAGGGAGATCTTCGAAATTCAGGTGGCGGGATTGAAGCACCGCCTTGAAACCATCAAAACTAAGGCTGTGATCGGTATCTCCGGTGGACTGGACTCCACTCTGGCACTTCTGGTGGCAGTGGAGGCAATGCACCGGCTGGGACGGCCCTCCACCGATGTCCACGGCATTACAATGCCCTGCTTTGGCACATCTGACCGCACCTACAACAATGCCTGGGAGCTGATGCGTAAGCTGGGTGTCACAGGCAAGGAGATCAACATCCGGGATGCAGTGTCCACCCATTTCCGGGACATCGGTCACGACCCGGATAAGCACGATGCTACCTACGAAAATTCTCAGGCACGGGAGCGCACCCAGATCCTGATGGACTATGCCGGAGAGGTCGGCGGTATCGTCATCGGCACCGGTGATTTGAGTGAGCTTGCATTAGGCTGGTGCACCTACAACGGTGACCATATGAGTATGTACGGTGTCAACGGCTCTGTTCCCAAGACCCTGATCCGCTGGATCATTGAGGCGGTTTCCCGGGAGGAGACCTTTGCTCCGGCACGGGAGGTCCTGATGGATGTGCTGGACACCCCCATCAGTCCTGAGCTGCTGCCCCCGGATGCCAAGGGAAAAATCAGCCAGCAGACAGAGGATATTGTGGGACCCTATGCCCTTCACGATTTCTTCCTGTATTATGTGCTGCGCTGGGGCTTTGCACCGGAGAAGATCTACAAGCTTGCCTGCCGCGCCTTTGAAAAGGACTTTTCCTCTGAGGTGGTGAAAAAGTGGCTGGTGACCTTCTACCGCCGCTTTTTCAGTCAGCAGTTCAAGCGTAACTGCCAGCCGGACGGCGTGAAGCTCGGCTCTGTGGGTGTAGGTCCCCGAGGTGACCTGAAGATGCCCAGTGATGCATCTGCCGCCCTTTGGCTGGAAGCCGCGGAGAATTTATAAAAACGATTTAAGATAAAAAATGTCATCCTGAGCGAGCACAGCGAGTCGAAGGATCTCCATCGTTATGGGAGGGGATCTTTCGGCTCGTTGCTCCTCAGAATGACATTTTATGTTTATTATCCGTTCTTCTGCGCCACAGCTTTATGTGCCGCTTCCTGAAGGGTCTTTACCAGTTCTTCGGAAAGAGGGAATGGCAGCCCGCCGTAGTTGTAATCCGGTCTGTAGGCGTTGCCGATGCAGCTTTTTCCGGTAAGGGTTTCGAACCAGACACTTGCAGTGAGGAACTGTCCGCCGCCCCAGTCACCGTCGTGGTAGTAATCGCCCTCGTGGTTATCGCCTTTACCCAAACGGGCGCAGAGATTGTCGTAGCCGCCTTCCCGGACCAGCATAGCAGCATCACCTCTGGGGACCCAGATCACATTGTATTTCTCGCTGATGGCAATGGAAAGCTCACGGAAGACCTTGGCATCCTTCTGCTGATCCTCCAGGGATGTAATGGAAAAGCTTCTGTTGTAGCCAACCTGATAGGGACTGGGTTCCTGCCAGTAAAGCTGTGCATAAGGGAACTGCTCCCGGAAGTAGCCGTACAGATCAGAAAAATAAGTGTGGCGTTTTTCAATGGTTGTTTCCACGGGGTTGGAGCGCAGATCTGCCTGCCCCCCGGGTGCAAGGGCGATGGCATCCCAGTTCTGCTGCTGCAGACACCATTCAAGGTCCACACCGTCACCGGCCTTTACCCGGCCGTTCTCGTTGGTGATGAAGTATTGGTAGTGAGCTTCCTTGTTTTTCCACCAGTTCCAGTGCTGGGAAAGCTTGCAGCCGTCATAATACACATTGCACACATTGGACTTGATACCCACGGTCTCCAGCATTCCGTGGAGCTCCTCCACATAGTAGTAGCAGCCGCTGTTGCCAATGAGCAGGATATTCAGAATACCGTCCTCTGCAGGGTCGGACTTTTGATAAATGTTTTTCATAGATACCTCCGTTGTGTTGTTGGGATCTCCGGTGTTGCCGCAGGCAGAAAACAGGACTGCCGCGGTGAGCAATAGACACATAAGTGCAACTGACCGTTTCATAAGCGCCTCCTTTTGTGTGTATGGAATAGTTATAGCATACAAAGAAAGACTTTACAAGTGGACAACAGGAAAATCTGTGTTATAATAACTATGAAAGGGGAGAGAAATGTGCACACCATAAAATGCGGACCCTGGGAGGGAACAGTTGCCCCGGAATGCGGCGGCAATTTTGTTTCTCTCAAATATGTGGGGCAGGAGCTGCTGCGGTCGCCGGAGAGTCTTGAGGTGCTGCGGGGCAGACCCTGCTTGTATGGCTTCCCTCTGATCCTGCCTGCCAACCGGACGGAGGACGGGATATTTACCTTTGAAGGAAGGAAATATCAGCTTCCCATCAACGAGGCAGCTTTCCGTAACCATATCCACGGTATACTTCGGGATGCGCCCTTTAGCATTTTGGAGCAAACGGAGCATTCTGTAAAAACAGTGCTTGAAAACAAAGGAGACTACTATCCCTTTTCTTTTAAGCTGTTCATTGAAGATACCTTGTCCGATAAAGGCTGGCTGCGTCAAATGACCCTTCAAAATACAGATGCCCGGACGATGCCCTATACCTTAGGCTTCCACGCTGCCTTCCGGGAGCCTGCACAGCTCTCTGTGCCGATTTCTGCGTGCTATGAAGTTAGTGACCGCTATATTCCTACGGGGAAGCTGCTGGCACTGACGGCCTTGCAGCAGACCTATAAAGAAGGTATGTGTCCCGGGGGAAGCAGGCTCAGTGGCTTTTATACCTCCTGTGGCAGCACGGCATACATAGGAAATTTTGCAATGACTGTGTCAGAGCAGTTTGACCATTGGGTGCTTTTCAGCACAGGAGAGGGAGAATTTGTGTGCATCGAGCCTCAGTGCGGTGCAGTCAACGGCCTCAATAACGGCAGGCATCGGGTGCTTCCCCCCGGTGAAAAGGAAGTATTTACGATCAAAATCACCGCTTGTTAATGACGAGGGTGCTGCATTTGCAGCACCCTCGCAATTGTTTATCAGGAATTCACTTTGGCGGCTTCTTCTGCAGCAAGAATTGCTTTACGCTTTTTGTTTGCAGTGTTGATCACCAGCTGGAATACAAAGAGCATAATAACTGTAATGCCGGACATAGCAAGAAGCACCGGCTTATAGGTTCCCCAGGCATCAAAGCTCAGGTTGACAATAGGACCGCCCAGAGCGTAGCCTGCATAGTTCATTGCGCTGAGCAGACCCAGAAGCTTGTCAAAGGATTTAGAGCCGAACAGCTCGTTGGCGATCAGGGGGATCACCAGAGTTTCCAGAGGCAGGGCCAGAGCGTACAAAACAGCAAAGACAAAGGCAACGACGATGGCTGCGGTGGCAAAGCCGCTAACCAGAGAAACAGTAAGCATAGCAAGGCAGATAAATGCAATGACAGCTGCGCTTTGGCAAACCAGCATCACGGTGCGAAGTCCGAAGCGGTCGTACATAGCGCCCACAGCCAGCTTGCTGACGGTGAGGCAAAGGGAATAAACACTGCTGACTGTTGCTACAAATTCGGGGGTAAGTCCCACATCCTTCATGTGGGCGGCATAAACACCGCCGATGCCCTGCAGGGAGAAGCCGGTAAAGAACACGCACAGTCCGGCTAAGTAGAAGAAGGGGGAACGGATGGCGGTTTTGTAATCGATTCCGGACCAGATGACACCCCGGGCTTTCTTCTTTACCGGTACGGGTTCTGCCGAATCATCCTTGGGACGCTCCTTCAGGAAGATCAGGATCAGCACACCAATAATGACCAGTAAGGCGCAAACCAACAGGTAAGCGTTACGGTAGCCGAAAGCGTTGTTGGGATCGTTGATCATAGGGGTGACGATCTGTGCTGCAACAGCACCGCCAACACCGTTGGAGGCGAACACAATGCCGGTGTATTTGCCGATGTCCTTTTTGAACCAGCGGCGGACGATACTGCTTGCCATAGTGGTTGTGGTGAAGGTAAGGCCGATTCCCAGCATAATGCCACCCAGATAGAAGATGTAAATGCTGTGCTTGATATCAGCTGTCAGACCCAGGGCGGCGGTAATGCTTACCGGCAGCAGGTTATAGAGGAACAGATAGATCTTGTCGGAAAAGGCGTAGATCAGCATAGCAAGAACCAGGCTGAAAAAGCCAAAGGCCACCATTTTCTTAATACCGTACCGATAGATCAGTGTGCCGAAAAACAGGTTGATCACAGCCTGGGCAATAAAGCGGCAGCTGTCATTGATGGAGAACAGGCTGCGCTTGACCCCCAGAGCTTCTGTTATGGCGGAGAGGTACAGACCCTTGTTGGAGCTGCAGAAGCCAAGACAGACAAAGACCATCATCGTGGCCAGTATGAGGATCACCCATTTGTAATCAAATTTCTTTTTCTCTAATGTCATAAAAACACCCTCTTATCCAAATGCTCAGGGTAGTTATACCACCGTTGGGATAAGAGGGCAAGTATGGAAAGAATTGTGCTTGCATTAAGTCTAAGTTAATCAGACCCCGCTTTTGTAGTAGTTTTCCACGAAGGCCTTAAAGATCAGCTCATCCTCTGTAAAGCTGTGCTCCTTTCGCCAGTAAAGCCGGGAGACCCAGGGCAGGTAAGAGTCACGGATGGGGACATACCGGATGGGCAGCTCCGGTGTGCGGCTTGTATGTACAGAGGAGAAAGCGATACCCAGCCCCTTTGCCACCATTTGCTGGGCAGCAAGGTGGGAGTAGGCATTTCCTGCAGGGAAGGGAATGCCTGCAGCTTCAAAGAGCTTTACAAGATGATCATAAAGGGGATAGTTCTGCATTGGAAGGAAAATATGCTCATTTGACAGCTGACTGAGGGATACAGAAGGCTCATTTGCCAGGGGGTGATCTGTGTGTACCATCACAACGGGGTGGTCCTCGAACAGTACAGCGCTCTCCAGCTCACCGGCATAAAAGGGTGGAATATCATCCTCTGCGGCAAAGAGAAAGTTGTGCTGCACGGGAAGAGCGTTGGTGGCAAGCTCGGAGCGTTTTACATTGGTGCAGGAGAGGGTGAAGGCGGGGTGCTCCTGGGAAAAGGCTGTGATCATATCCACCCATTGGGTAGAGGCAACGCTGGCAATGGATACGTGCTGCCCCTGATGGAGGATGCTTTGATGCAGCTCCTCTTTGGCGCATTCCAGATTGGAGAACACCTGATTCACATACCGAAGAAAGATCCGCCCTTGCTGATTCAGAAGGATCCGGTTGTTGGTGCGGTCAAAAAGGGGCATTCCCAGCTCTTTTTCCAGACGGGAGATGGAGGTGCTCAGGGCAGGTGCGGAGATAAACAGTGCCTGCGCGGCATCGGAGATCTTGCCGATCTCCGCAACGGTCTTGAAATATTTCAGCTGCATCAGTTCCATAGGAATTTCCTCCCTGGGTCATATTTTCTTCATCAGCCGTAAAACGCTGTCGCACAGCAGCTTGATGTTCTTTTCCTCAAAGACGGTATCCTTGTTCGTGTGGATCCGGGTGATGTAGTACCCGGGGAAACGCTTGTGGCGCATAGAGGCAACTGCCACCGCCATAGGGAAGCCTGACTGGTCGGAAGGATAATACACCTTTTCCAGCAGGGAGAAAACGATGCTCTTTTCCCCGGAGGGCAGGAAGGAATTCCGGAGGGTGTTGGCGTAGCGGCCTCTGGCACCCTTGTTGGCAGCGACCAGGATGTGATCTCCGTCGGAAACACAGTCGAAGTTTACAAGAAGCTTGTTCTTTAAAAGCTTTTTGTATTTCTTTCGGAACAGGGCAGAGCCCAGCAGACCGCTTTCCTCGTGATCGAAGAAAACAAAGGCAGTGTTCCTCCTCTGCTCCGGTGTGAGGGTGGTAAGAAGCTCGCACAGAACGGCCACACCGGAGGTGTTGTCGTTGGCAGTATGCTTGTTGGCAGGTCCGGCAAACATCAAAAATATCAGCAAAAACATAACTGCCACAGAGGACCAGTAATGGATCATATAATCATCCGTAAATAGATTCAGGACGAGATTTAAAACAAATACCACAAGGAATATGGGGACAGTTATCAGGATCCCGTAAAGAATGGACAGGACCGGCTGCTTGGGCGTGATAAAATTGGGGAAGGGCAGACGGGCACAGGTGTCATAATGGGCAGACAGAAGGAGCTTTGCGTTTTCTACATCTCCGATTATGATGTTGCGGCACTTTGGAAAGCCGCCCTGCTGTACCTGCAGATCAGGAAACTGCTGTTGCAGGAGGTGGATAAAAGCCTCTTTTTGCTTTTTTGTCTTACGGATCTGGTAGCGTTCAAGAATGCTCCGGGTCAATTCTGTCATCGGGACCAAGCCTTTCTGTATCTTCCGGGGTCACTGTGTTCCGGGTGATTTCAAATTTGCCTTTTGGGGGTCTTGGCTTATAAACAGCAATATACAGGATGCCGAAAAGGATCACGCAGATCAGGCTGACCTTCCAGCCAAGGGAGAAATCCGGGTTGTGATAGCGGAATTCAACGCTGTGTTCGCCCTCGGACAGGAGAAGTCCGATCATAGCATCACCGATCAGAACAATGTCCGCAGGCTTTCCGTCTACAAAGGCAGACCAGTTTCCGTTCTGGGGGATGGAGGTGTAGAGGATGCCGTCCCGGTTGCAGGAAATGTCACCTGCAACATAGGTGTTGGAAAAATCCGTAAGCGCCAGAGTGGAGGCATTCAGAATGTCGTAACCGTTCCAGAAGACTTCTTCGTTCAACACACCGGTGTGCAGGGTGATAGTGCCCTTTTCGCCGGCTTTGCAGGTTAGATGCACCTCGATCACATCGCCGGGCAGTGCGTGACTGACAGCCAGGGTCTGGGGGATGCTGTAGGTTTCGTTGTACAGCTCTGTGCCGTTGCGCCAGAAGGAGAACTTGTTTTTCTTGGAAAGGTTCAGCTCTGTGCACACAAGACCCTCTTCCGGGACAATATACCGGTAAACAATGGTGCCGCCCTTGTCATCGCTTGTTGTGTAGGCACAGTAACCGGTCTGAGACTGTCCGGTGACAGTTACATCTGTTCCGGAGATGCTCAGATCCTTTCCTGCAATCACATTCCACACATCTTCATCCAGTCCGGTGGCACTGGCAAACAGCTCGTTCTGGAACAGAAATGCATTGTTACCGCTGCGGAAGTCCACATTCAGCAGTTGATTTTCTGCAAGGAAGCCGAGGGGAAGATAGGCATTATTCTCCAGAAGATGCACCTTTCCGTACTTGTGCACCTCAGTAAAGTAGAAATTCTCCTCCACCCGGTCCTGCCGCTCCAGCATATACTTGAGATTCAAAAACAGGTTGGAAACGGGGGAGCTCTCCTCAAAGCAATAGCGGTTGTAGGTGTTCTTGGCACCGTAACCCAGTGCCTTCATAAATTCCGTGACCCTCACATTGGCAGAGCTTGTGAAGGTGGAGATACCGTTGTAGCCGTTGAGAGCACCGTCGTTCAGGGTCTGGGAGTGGGTGGTCTCTGCCCGGAAGAACAGGTTGTCCTCCTCCCGCTCGTGCATATAGCCGATCAGTGCCTTGGAATACTTGGTGCCCCGGGGATAGTCGGTCACGGTGGTGCCGGTGAAGTTCACACCGAAATTCACCAGATTCAGGATCAGCTCGATCACCAGGATCGCCGGAAAGACAGCACTCACCAAAGCGCGTTTGGAGCGAAGGGTGACCAGAGCAGCGCGCCTTTGCATCCGGGTGGTGTTCTTAAAGGTCAGCTTTGTAAGACAGGGGTACAGGAAGAGCACAAGGTACAAAAGCAGGAATGCACCGTTATACGCCCAGTAGATGGGATCAGTGAGATCCTTGGCACAGAGGATAAGACCCAGGGCGAGGATCCCGGCAATGATCACCTGGGGAAGGCGCATACGGTTACGGAGCAGCCAGGCTCTGTATGCCATATAAAGCATCACAAAGCTGTAGAGGAAGCTGAACCGGTAGGGGATCATATTGGTAAAATGGAAGCCGTGCCAGATATAATCCAGCTGCCGGATGATGAAGCTTACATTAAAGAACAGCAGAAGCAGGACGGTGCACACACGGTCTCTTTTCCGGACCTGACGGCAGGTGAGGTAGAGCAGGGCCATCAGGTTGGTGCACACACCGCAGTAAAGGTTGGGAAGCCCCTCTTTGAAGGAGGGGGCGATGCCGCCGTTCATATTTCCTGCCACCTGACGCATAGCATCCAGAAGTCCCTGCCAGGTGTTCTTGTCCGCAATGTTCAGCCGGAAGCCCTTGGGGAACTGATTCACACCGGATTGGGTGGTCTGGAGCGCGGCGTAGGCAGGGAGTGTCAGTACCGCTGTCATACCGATGGCAAGGGCGGAGCACAGTGCGATCAGACCCAGATCTGTAATAAAACGGACAAAGCCTCTCCAGCGGCAGATCTCATAAACGATGAAGATCAGCAGCACGAAAATGCAGGTGAAGAAGCCAATATAGTAGTTGGAGAAAACGGACAGGAACAGGGTGAAGGCGTAAAGCACAAATTTTCTGTCCCGGAGAAGGCTGACAGTACCCAGTGTCACAAGAGGGAGCAGAGCAAAGGTGTCCAGCCACATAATGTTCCACTGATAGCCAAGCGCCCAGGCGCAAAGTGCATAGAGCGCGCCGAAAAGGGTGATGGAGATGTCGTTTTTGCCAAAGAGCTTTTTCAGAAAAATGGCAAAGAACATACCGGCAAAGCCAAGCTTTATGGGCATCAGCAGGGAAAAGTAATGCAGCAGCAGGGATTCGGGAACAAACACACTGAGAAGATTCAGAGGTGAAGCCAGATAGTAGGAGATAAGACCGAAATAGTCAATGCCCATACCCACATTCCAGCTGTACAGCAGGCTCTCGCCGCTTAAAAGCGCCTTGCGGAAGGAGACAAAGAAGGGGTAATACTGATGGTACATATCGGAGTAGAGCATAGAGGTCTTTCCGAAGGGGATGAAGCCCCGGACGATCATAACGCCGAATATGCCCAGTATGGGCGCCAGAAATGCCAAAAGTATATAATTGAGGCGAATTTGCTTCCTTTGCTGCAGCTTCCTCGGATGCATCTGTCTCATGGTGTTCCCCCTGAAAAATTACTACCTTAAAGTGTAACACATTATTTCCCCGGGGTAAAGGATTTATAAAAATTTTTATAAAAATTAAGGTGCTGACACAAAGACAGCACCTTATAGGTTACAGGATCAGGCAGATCAGACCGTTTGCTCCGTCATTGACGATCCGTGTGAGGGTGCCCCGGAATTTGGTGCGGACCTCCTCCGGCGTCCGGGTGAGCTTGGCGGTTAGTCCCTCCTGGATCATATCATATACAGATTTTCCGAAAATGTTGCTCTCCCAGAGCTTTTCCGGGGATTCCCCGGAGAGATAATCCACAAGCTCCCGGGACTGCTTTTCGTCACCCACCATAGGACTGATCTGGGTGTCGATGTCCACACGGATCATATGGATGGAGGGTGCACCTGCCCGGAGCTTGACACCGAAGGTGCCGTTTTTCTGCAGCAGCTCCGGCTTTTCCAGCGACATATCCTCTGCAGCGGGCATAACGATCCCATAGCCGGTGGCATTTACAGAGGACAGGGCATCGGCGATCTTTTCGTATTCCTTCTTTACGGCGGAAAGCTCTGTCAAAAGCGCCATCAGCTGACCGTCGTTTTCGATGGTCATACCCACCTGGGTGCTGAGGATCTCATAGAAAAGCTTTTCCGGGAAGGTGAGACAGCAGCTGACTGTGCCGGTGCCAAGCTCCATTCCCTGGATGTGCACGCCCTGAATGAATTCCAGCTCCGAAAGCTTATTAAGGGCGGACTCTGCATCAGTCAGGGCAGTGATCTCCCGGGCGTGCTGCAAAAGTGCTTCGTACAGTGCGGCCTTTATGGGGTGTCCGGCATCCAGCGCATCCAGCCACCGGGGCATAAAAATATTCAGCTGTGCCATAGGGAAGGCGGAAAGCAGTTTTTTTAGAAGCAGCCGGATGTCCTCCGCGGTCATAACCTGGGCATCTGCAATGTGGGCTGTGATCCCGTGCTCCCTGTAAATGGCGTCCCTGACCGCAGCGGCGGCTTCGCCCTGAGGCTCCCGGCTGTTGATCACCACAAGAAAGGGCTTTCCTGTTGCCTGCATATCCCGGATGGCTCTGGATTCTGCCTCTATGTAATCACTTCTGGGAATGTCGGTAACAGTGCCGTCGGCGGTGACCACAAGGCCGATGGAGCAGTGCTCCTGCATCACCTTTTTTGTCCCCAGCTCTGCGGCTTCTGTCATAGGGATCTCGTGGTCATACCAGGGGGTGGTGACCATACGGGGCACACCGTCCTCCAGAGCGCCTGTAGCACCCGGCACCATATATCCCACAGAATCGATCATACGCACCCGCAGCGTGGCGGTGCCGTCGGGGCAGATCTCCACTGCCTCCTCCGGAACGAATTTTGGCTCGCTGGTCATAATGGTTCTGCCGGAGCCGCTTTGCGGCAGCTCATCCTTTGCCCGCTCCTTCCGGTAGGGATCGTGGATGCAGGGGATCACCAGCTCCTCCATAATGCGCTTGATGAGGGTGGATTTTCCCGTACGCACCGGGCCGACCACACCGATATAGATATTGCCTCCGGTGCGGGCGGCAATGTCAGAGTAAATGTTTTCCATAAACGGCCTCCTTTTGCGGTTTACTTTACAGTATGTCCCGGACAAGGAAAATAGAACCTGTAAAGGAAGCTGAAAGTTTCCTCCAATTCCGGCGGAAAGCTTGACTATTTTCGGGTCTGCGCTATAATATAAAGATATGAAATGCTACGAGGAGGCAGTATAATGCGAGGAATCCCTTCCTTGATTACAGATATTCGGAAAAGTGTGTTTACTGAGGTTGCGCGTCTGGCGTATTCCGGCAAAGGCTATGAGGGTGTGGACGAGCTGCCCTATATTATCGTCCCCGGTGACAGACCCCTTCACCGTGAGTCCGTGTTTCTGGAGCGCGCAATTGCCAGTGAGCGTGTGCGCCTTGCAATGGGACTGAACATCCGTCCTGTTCAGACCCGTCATTTAATGACGGAGGATATGGACCAGGCGGCGGTGGCGGAGCAGTATTATAAGCCACCCCTGATCAATATTATTCCCTATGCCTGTCACGCCTGTCCCACCAACCAGTACCGGGTGACGGAGAGCTGCCAGAACTGTCTGGCGGCATCCTGCCAGAAGGTTTGCCCTAAGGAGGCAATCTCCTTCGTCAACGGCAAAAGTCAAATCGATCCGGAGAAGTGCATTAAGTGCGGTAAGTGTGAAAAGGCCTGCCCCTACCACGCGATCATCCATATGGAGCGCCCCTGTCAGGTGGCCTGCGGTATGGATGCCATCGTTTCCGATGAGTATGGCCGTGCAGTGATCAATCAGGATAAGTGCGTTGCCTGCGGACAGTGCCTTGTAAGCTGCCCCTTCGGTGCTATCGTGGACAAGGGTCAGATCTTCCAGGTGATCCAGTCCATTATGCAGGGAGATAAGGTCGTTGCTATTGTGGCACCTGCCTTTATCGGACAGTTCGGCAAGCACTCCACCCCGGGCAAGTTCATTGCTGCGATGTAGAAGCTGGGCTTCCACCGTATCGTGGAGGTGGCGGTGGGGGCTGACCTTTGTACCATTGAGGAGGCAAAGGACTTTCTGAAGAAGGTGCCGGAGAAGCAGAACTATATGGCGACATCCTGCTGTCCTGCCTGGCACGCAATGATCCACAAGCTTTTCCCCGGTGAGACGGACAAGATCTCTATGACCCTGACGCCGATGGTCTACACTGCCCGGCTGATGAAAAAGAAGTACCCGGACTGTAAGGTGGTCTTTGTGGGACCCTGTGCGGTGAAAAAGCTGGAGGCCATCAGGGAGGACATCCGTTCCGATGTGGACTTTGTTCTGACCTTCGAGGAGCTTCAGGGAATGTTTGAAGCCAAGGAGATCGACTTTGAGACCATTGAGCCGATGTACGATCTGAACGAGGGCAGTGCCGCGGGCCGTGGCTTTGCTGTCTCCGGCGGTGTTGCCGGTGCTGTGGAAAAAATGATCCACAATACTGACCCCAGCCGTGAGGTCAAGACCGCCCGTGCAGAGGGTCTGCGGGAATGTCGCAAGCTTATGACCCTTGCAAAGGCCGGCAAATATGACGGCTATCTTCTGGAGGGTATGGGTTGCCCCGGTGGCTGTGTTGCGGGTGCGGGAACGCTGCTTCCTGTGGAGCTGGCAACGAAGGTGGTCGGAAGATACCAAAACGAAGCGGATGTGGCAAGCCCAATGGACAGTGCCTACCGGGATCAGGGTAAGAGCCTGGAAGAGGATTGATAGAGAAATGGAATTTAATGACATATACGATAAAGATAGAAATCTCACCGGAAGACGGCATCGCCGGGGAACCATCTGGCGAAAAGGGGAGTACGGATTTGTGGTCTGTGTCTGGGTCTATGACGGGAATGGTAAGCTGCTGCTGACCCGCCGCGCCCCGGAAAAGACCTTTGCCGGCACCTGGGAGAATTCCGGCGGCGCGGTGAAGGCAGGGGAGAGCAGTCTCCAGGCCATCACCCGGGAGCTCCGGGAGGAGACCGGGATCCGCGCCCGTCCTGAAGAGTTCGAGCTGCTCCAATCCGGCAGAGATAAGAATTGTCATTATGATTTTTATTGCCTGCACAGAGACATTCCCATTGAGAAAGTGGTGCTGCAGCCCGGCGAGACCGACGGTGCAATGTGGGTCACCTTCGCTCAGGTCCACGAAATGATCGAAAAACAGCAGATCTGTAAGGTCATCGCCCGCCAGTTCCGCAACCACGAGCCACTCCTCCTTGAGAGACAGAACAAAGAATAAAAACCAGCCCGGGGCAAATCAAGGCGCCCCGGGCCGATGTTTTATTATGCTAAATTCTAATTTATCGCGCTGTAGGGAATGCATATATGCATTCCG
>JAZNZZ010000125.1:0-10403 GCA_045595205.1 Faecousia sp. | reverse complement strand
TCTTCTTCTTCGTATTCGTCATCGGAATAGGGCTGGGTAAACTTCTTGATGTTGTCCCAAAGGCTCATATCTTTGTATCCTCCTAAATATATGTCTTCCCCGGAGTGATGCCTCAGAAGGGCATACTTCTCACGGTAAGATAGTCTCACCCTATTATCCTATTTTTTTGCCGTTATGTCAACAGAAAGCTGGCAATTTTCTTTAAAAATTTTCTGTTTTTTTAAGGGAATTTCCGGAAGCCGGCGGTTTAATGTCGTGTGTTAGTGCAAATGTTTGAAAATATAGTGTCTATAAAGAGACGGCGGAGCAAGTGCTCCGCCGCAATTTTAGGATTGTGCTGCTTTCAGAGAACGGATGGGGGCAAGGGTAGAGATGGCGTGCTTATAGATCATCTGCTGCTTGCCATCGGTCACCAGCACCACCACAAAGCTGTCGAAGCCGGTGATGGTTCCCCGGAGCTGAAAACCATTCATCAGAAACAAGGTCACCGGTATATTCTCCCTGCGTACTTCCCCCAGAATGGCATCCTGTAAATTTACTTGTTCAGACATATGTATACCCTCTTTGCTATATTTTCTTCCCTTGTGGGATATACATATTTTAGCATTCTTTAATTGTCACATTCCCGCAGAATCTGTCGAGCGGAATGAAGTATTTCTTCTGTTGTCTCACCGGGCTTTCTTCTGAGCCAGTGTATGGCGGGATTTCGCCGGAACCAGGTGAGCTGGCGCTTTGCATAATGTCTGGAGGACTGCTGTACAAGACCTGTGGCTTCCTCCAAAGAGCAGTTGCCGTGGAGGAAATCCAGAAATTCCTTGTAGCCGATAGCCTGCATTGCGGTGCATTTTTCGGGAATGCCCATATTAAGAAGCTTACGGATCTCGTCGAGAAGTCCGTCCTCCAGCATCTTTTCCACACGGCGGTCGATCCTTTTGTACAGATCACTGCGGTTTTCATCCTCCAGGGCAAACCATACAGGGGTGTACCGGGGCGGAACGGATCGGGTCATAAGGTTATGCTCTGTAATGGTCCTTCCGGTCTCGTAGTAAACCTCCAGGGCGCGCAGGATCCGCTTTCTGTCCGCAAGATGAAGTCTTTCTGCACTGTCAGGATCAATGGACCGGAGAAGCTCCAGCATTTTTTCCATTCCCTCCCGGTCAGCCTGCTGCTCCAGCTTTTCCCGCATACCGGTGGAGGGGCAGGGGGCAAAGCTGTTGCCCCGGATCAGGGCATCCATATAAAGTCCTGTGCCACCTGCAATGATCGCAGTCTTGCCCCGGGCGATAATATCATCCACAATGGGCGTTGCCATCTGGCAGTAGCGACTGACGGAAAAATCCTCAGTAGGCTCTGCCACATCCAGCATATGGTGGGGGATCCCCTCCATCTCCTGTGCTGTGGGCTTGGCAGTGCCGATGTCCATATGTTTGTAGATCTGCATAGAGTCGCAGGATACCACCTCGCCGTCCAATGCCTTGGCAAGGGCAACAGCCAGGGCGGTTTTGCCGGAGGCGGTAGGTCCGGCAATGCAAATCAAGTTGCTCATATTGCTGATCCTTTCTTCCCGGATCTCAGTAGTCTAACAAGCCGGGGGCGGTTGTAGCGCTGCAGCATTACAAAAATCAAATCGATGCAGGCGGCAAAAACAGAGGTGATAAGGAACACCCAGAAAGTGTCCCACAGCAGAGAAAACAGTATGGGGACAAAGCTAAAAAGAATAATGATCTCGTGTACCACTTCCGCCTGACACATATTTCTGATGATCTGCTCCAGGGTGTTGTGCTGCAGGGAAAACAGCCTGGGATCGTATGTGGGCATATTCTTCTTCCAATGCTTCAAGCGCAGTCTTTTGTAAAGTGCGGCTTCAAAAGGCATAGGACGAAACCACCGGCAGCGGTAATCAAAGCGGTTGGGGACAAGAGTGCCTACAGCCAAGCGGATGGCAAAATGATAAAAAGTCGTGCCGAAGGTGATGGCAAGGGTAAGAAGAAAAGGAAAATGCACTTTTGAATACAGCACGGCTGCAGCACAGGTAACTAAGCCTGTGAGCAGGGCAGTGCTTTGCATAATGACAGCAAATCTTGACTTTTTCATCAGCTTCTCTTGAATTGCTTTTCCAGCTGCTTTTTGCTGAGACTGACACAGATGGGCCTGCCGTGGGGGCAGTATTTCAGATCCTCTCTTGCCATAACCTGTGTGACCAGTGCCGTAAGCTCTTTTTCATCTGTGTGCCAGCCTGCCTTGATGGCAGCCTTGCAGGCAACGGTGTGCAGCAGCTCGTCACGGATGTTCTGGGCCTTTTCTCTGCGCCCGTTCATAAGGTCTGCTGCAAGGCTCTCGATGGCATCTGCTGCATCCTCCTGAGAAAGATCCATTGGGATCTGGCGCAGTAAGACAGTGTTGTCACCAAAGGCATCAATGTCGAAGCCGAGCTCCTCCAAAAGATCCTTGTTCCCCACAAGGATCGCGGCGGCATCCGGGCCGACCCGGCAGGGAACGGGAGCAAGCAGCGCCTGAGCACTGATTTTCTCCTGATTTGCCTTCAGCTTGTCAAACAGGATCCGCTCGTGGGCAGCGTGCTTGTCAATGAGGAAGGCATCCTCCTCCTGTTCCACGATCACATAGGTGCGGTACAGCTCACCCACAAGCCGCCACTGAGGCACTTCGGGCATTTGAAGCTCCTCCTGAACCGGAACTTGCTGCTCCTGAACGGCTGCGGTAGCTTCCGGCAGGGGCGGAAGGGTAACAGCGACCGGCCTTTCCGAGGGAAGAGGAGCTGTCACCGGCTTTTCGGAGGGTTGTGCAATATCTGCCGGCTTTTGGGAAAGCACAGTGTTTTGCTTCAGCCCCATCTGCACCGGCTTGTTAATGGCAGCTGCTGTTGCAATGGCGCTGCGGGGATCCGGTTGCGGGGATTCTCTGACAGCAGCGGAAAATGCTTTGAATTCCTGGGGGGTCATTGTGCGGAAAAAGCTTTCCTGTTTGGCAGGAGCAGGCTTTTTCTCAGGCAGGACAGGAGGGACTGTCGGCTTTGGAGCAGCTGGCTTAAACTGCACCTCCGGTCTGTCCGGGGTCTTGTTCAGAGCACCCAGCACGCCGTAGTGGATGCAGTCAAAAACAGCCTTTTCGTTGAGAAATTTTACCTCAGTCTTGGCAGGATGCACATTCACATCCACTGTGTTTACAGGCAGCTTAAGATGCAGCACGCAGGCGGGAAATTTACCCACCATCATCTGGTTGCGGTAGGCTTCCTCCAAGGCTGCGATCAGAAGCTTGGATCTCACCGGCCTGTCGTTGACAAAAAAGGTTTGCAGATTGCGGCTGGGGCGGGCATCCGTGGGCTTGGAAACATAACCGGAGAGGTGATAGCCCTCCCAGGAGCTTTCCACCTTCACCATTTTGCCGCCGTCTCTGCCGTAAACACAGTAAACAGCTGCCTCCAGACCGCCGGTGCCGGGGGTGGAGAGCACCTCTTTGCCGTCCCGCAGGAAGCGGAAGGCCACATTGGGATGTGCCAATGCCTGCTGCTGCACCACGGCGGCGATCCTGCCGCCCTCTACGGTGTCAGCCTTCATAAATTTCATACGGGCGGGGGTGTTAAAAAACAGATCCCGGATGATGATGGTAGTGCCGTCGGGGCAGCCGGCTTCGCTTCTGTCCGTGACTTTTCCGGCTTCCAGCTGCAGGCTTGTGCCGCACATTGCGCCGGGGGTCTTTGTCAAAAGATCAATGCGGCTGACAGAGGCGATGGCAGCCAGTGCCTCCCCCCGGAAGCCCATAGTAGTAATGGAGGCAAGGTCATCTGCACTGCGAAGCTTGGAGGTGGCGTGACGGAGAAATGCTGTTTCTGCATCCTCCGGGGTCATACCGCAGCCGTTGTCCCTGACACGCAGGAAGGTCATACCGCCGTCGCGGATCTCCACGGTGATCTGAGAAGCACCGGCATCCACAGAGTTTTCCATCAGTTCCTTTACAACGGAAGCAGGACGCTCCACCACCTCACCGGCAGCGATAAGATTTGCAATATGGGGAGAAAGCTGTAGAATTTTCGGCATAGTTAACCTCCGATCATAGCAACGGAGCCCATAAGATTGATGGTCATATGCATCAGTATGGGTGTCCAGATGGAGTCCGTGTTGGCGTAGGCAAAGCCAAGGCAAATTCCGGCAGGAATATACTGCAGGAAGCACAGCAGAAGCTGCAGCGGCTCGTACATCGTAATGTAGCCCACCACATGAAGCGCGCCGAAGATCACCACAGAGATCACATAGGCAGCGATCTTACTGCGGTTGTAAAGGGTGCGGAAAACAAGACCGCGGTAAAGGACCTCCTCTACCATAGGAACCAGAAATGAAGTTCCGATGATCAGAAGCAGTGGGTTTTCCTTTACCATCCCGGAAATGGCATCATCGTTGACATTGAAAAAATCAGGGGAAATGACGCTGATCAAAACGCTCAAGCCCATATTCATCACCTGATATGCGCCGAAGCATATACCGATGGTGGCAAACATTCTTCCGGGACGGGAGAAGCCGGTGACACCGTTTCTGATCAGATAACGGTGGAAAATAGCAGATACTGCCACAAAATTGATGATGAAAAGTGCACCATTCAGCTGCCCCTCTGAAAGGGGACTGCCCAACTTCACATTGACGAGGACAAGGAGGACCGGCAAAACCAGCAGCTGCAGGAAAAGGTAGCTCCAGCCTGCGATCCGCTCAAAAAGATTCATTTGGACCGTAATTTTATTCATAATCACTCCAGCATTTTCTTCAGCTTGTAAAGCTCGTTCATTGCCTCAATGGGGGTAAGGGTCTCCACATTCAGCTTTCCCAGTGCATCACAGACCTGATTGCTGCGAAGATCCAGCATACTGATCTGCGCCTCCGGCTCATCCCTGACGATGTGAGTGGGTGCAGGTGCGCCTTCGCTTTCCAGCTGGGCAAGGATCTCTCTGGCACGGGTGACAACGCTGTTTGGCAGACCCGCCAGCTTTGCGACCTCGATACCGAAGCTGTCATCGGTGGCACCGGGCACGATCTTTCGCAGGAAGATCATCTTGTCTCCGCGCTTCTTTACGGCGATGTTGTAATTCTTCACATTGGGCAGCTCGTCCTCGATGGTGCTCAGCTCGTGATAGTGGGTGGCAAAAAGGGTTTTTGCACCTAAGTGACGGGGATTGGCGGCATATTCCAGAACGGCGCGGGCAATGGACATTCCATCGTAGGTGGAGGTGCCTCTGCCGATCTCGTCCAGGATCAAAAGACTTCTGGAGGTGGCGTACTTCAGGATCGAGGCAACCTCTGCCATTTCCACCATAAAGGTGGATTGACCGGAGGCAAGATCGTCACTTGCACCGATTCGGGTAAATACCCGGTCAACAATACCGATCCGGGCACTGCGGGCAGGCACAAAGGAGCCTACCTGTGCCATTAAAACGATCAGTGCCACCTGCCGCATATAGGTGGATTTACCTGCCATATTGGGACCTGTGATAATGGATACCTGATTGTCGGCAGCACCCAGCTTGGTGTCGTTGGGAACAAAGAGGGTGTCTCCCAGCATCTGCTCCACCACAGGATGCCTGCCGTCAATAATGGTGATCTCACTGTCCAGTGTGATCTCGGGGCGGCAATAGCCACGCTGTACCGCCACTGTTGCCAGAGAGCAAAGGGCATCAGCGGCAGCTACCGCAGCAGCAGAGGTCTGGATTCGGGCAGCCTGTGCTGCAAGATACTCCCGCAGCTGGGTAAAGATCTGGTACTCCAGCGCCGTGAGCCGTTCCTTTGCAGTGAGGATCTGGTTTTCCAGTTCCTTCAGCTCCTGCGTGATGTAGCGCTCACAGTTGGTAAGGGTCTGCTTTCTTATGTATTGCTCCGGCACCTGATCGATAAAGGATTTGGAGACCTCGATGTAATAGCCGAACACCCGGTTGTAGCCGACCTTCAGGGTGCGGATGCCGGTCTTTTCCCGTTCCTGCGCTTCAATGGCGGCAATAGTGCCCTCACCGCCGTTCATAATGTCCCGGAGACGGTCAGCCTCCTCGTTGGCACCCTTGCGGATAATGCCACCCTCCCGGACGGTCAGCGGGGGCTCGTCCACAATGGTATTCTCAATCAGACCGGCGCAGTCTGAAAGCTCGTCAATGCACTGCTCCAGCTTCCGCAGCATTGAGCTCTCCAGCTGCTGCAGCTGATTCTTTACCTGAGGAAGGGAGCGAAGCCCCCGGGCAAGACCCAGAAGATCGCGGCAGTTGACTGTTCCGGTGACGATGCGGGTAGTGACTCGCTCAAAGTCCGTAACATCCTTCAGAGCCTCGATCAGCTCGCCACGGCAAACGGTGGAATTGACAAGCTCCTCCACTGCGGAGTGCCTGCGGCCGATCTCGGCGGGATCCAGCAGCGGCTTTTCCAGCCAGCTGCGGAGCATTCTGCCGCCCATAGCGGTGTGAGTCTTGTCCAGCACCCACAGGAGCGTACCCTTCTTTTCTTTGGAGCGCAGGGTCTCTGTCAGCTCCAGATTTCTCCGGGCATCCAGATCCAGCTCCATAAAACGACCGGTGGTGTAATATTGCAGCTGACGGATGTGCTCCAGATCGTTTTTCTGCACAAAGCGCAGTGTCTGCAGCAGTGCGCCGGCAGCGGCAGTGGCGGCAGGAAGACCGGTAAGACCCAGCTGAGACAGGGGCGCAGAGAAGTGCTGCTCCAGCAAAGCCTGGGCAGCGTTTACCTCAAATTGATCCTCTGTACCCTCATCCACGCAGCAGTTAAGCCGGTGGAACAGGGCATCCTCCAGAATGGGATCGTGACAGCTCTCACCGCCCCGGATGACCTCAGAGGGTGCAAAACGGCCAAGCTCCGATGCGGCAGCCTGGGCATCGGCACACACAGTAACGAAAAAAGCACCGGTGGACACATCGCAGAAGGCAAGACCGAAGCGACCGTCCAGTGCGTACAGGCAGGCCATATAATTGTTCCGGGATTCCTCCAGCATACAGCTTTCCGTAACTGTGCCGGGGGTGACGATGCGGGTAATGCCCCGCTCTACAATACCCTTGGCAAGGGCGGGATCCTCCATCTGCTCGCAGATGGCAACCTTGTACCCCTTTGCCACAAGACGGGCAATGTAGGCATCCACGGAGTGGTAGGGGACACCGCACATTGGGGTCTGCTCCTCCTTGGGCTTGTTGCGGTCCCGGGTGGTGAGGGTCAGATCCAGCTCCTTGGCAGCCAGACGGGCATCCTCGTCAAACATTTCGTAAAAGTCACCGAGACGGAAGAACAGAATGCAGTCCTTGTTGTTTGCTTTGATCGCATTGTACTGCCGTTTCATAGGGGTCAGTTCTGTTTTTTCTTCTGCCATTTCAATCCTCTTTCTGTGTTCCGGTAAGGCTCCAGGTGGTGGAGCCGGTGATTTCAATTTCCACAAAGCTTCCGATCAGAGAGGGAGCGCCCCGGAAGCGTACCAGTCTGCCGCCCTCTGTGCGGGCAGTAAGCTGATCCCCGTCCTCTCCGTCCACAAGGCAGCGGAAGGTCCTTCCCACATAATCCTTATGGATCTCCTCAGAGATCCTGTTCTGGAGACCGCAAAGCCGGTCGAACCGGGCGTTTTTCTCTTCCTTTGGGGTGGGATCCTCCATAGAGGCGGCAGGCGTGCCGGCTCTGGGGGAGAAAATAAAGGTGAACAGAGCATCGTAGCGCACCTTTTCGATCAGGGAAAGGGTCTCCTCAAATTCTTCCTCCGTCTCTCCGGGGAAGCCAACGATCACATCGCTGGTAAGCACCAGCTGCGGCATCACGCTCTTTGCGTAATTCACAAGCTCCAGATACTTTTCTCTGTCATAGTGGCGGTTCATTGCCTTCAGCACCCGGCTGGAGCCGGACTGGAAGGGAAGATGAAGCTGCTTTGCAATTTTGGGATTGCCTGCCATAGTATCAAAAAGCTTTTTGCCTGCATCCCGGGGGTGGCTTGTCATAAAGCGGATCAGGAAGTCACCGGGGATCTCTGCGATTTTTGTCAAAAGATCGGAAAAGTCAATGCCGTCCTCCAGATCCTTGCCGTAGGAGTTTACATTCTGACCCAGAAGGGTGATCTCCTTTGTGCCGCTTTCAATGAGACTGCGGCATTCTGCCAGAATGTCCTCCGGCTTGCGGCTGCGCTCCCGTCCACGGACATAGGGAACGATGCAGTAGGTGCAGAAGTTGTTGCAGCCGTACATAATGGACACCCAGGCCTTCAGGGTGTGATCCCGCAGCTGGGGCAGACCCTCTGCAATGGAACCGGCTTCATCCTCGGTAAAGTAGCTTCGCTTTCCTGTGGTCAGTATCCGGTGCAGCAGCTGCGGGAACTGCCACAGGTGATGGGTGGAAAATACGCCGTCCACATGGGGGTAGCTTTTCTTGATCCGTTCCACCACCTGGGGTTGACCTGCCATACAGCCGCACAGGAAGATCTTCTGAGCCGGGTGGCGGCGCTTGGTATGGGTGAGAGCACCCAGATTTCCGAAAACGCGCTGCTCTGCGTGCTCACGGATGGCACAGGTATTCATTACCACCACATCCGCACCTTCTGCTTCGCCGGTGATGGCATAGCCGCTTTCGGAAAGAATGCCCCGGAGCTTTTCGGAATCCGCCTCGTTCTGCTGACAGCCATAGGTCTCCACATAGGCTTTGGGGGTGCGGTCACGGTCCAGCCAGTAGGCTCTTATTTTATTGCAAAAGGACAGCTGCTCCTCCAGCTGCTCCTTTGAAATCACGGTGGTTTTGGTGCTCATATATTGGCTCCTTTGCACAAACTATCTCAACAATAAATAATAGCATTAAATCTCCTTTTTTGCAAGAAAAATCGTTAGTTTTAACAGTGTGTAAACATTTTACATTCCTGTGTTGCATTTGTGGGGAAATCGTGTTAAAATACTTTCATCTTTGTGTAAGGAGAAATAATATGCTTTGTAAATATTGCAATTTCGAGCTGGAGGACGGTACGAAGATCTGTCCCGCCTGCGGAAAGTCTCTGGAGGAAGAGGAAACTGCCGGGGAAGTTATCGCTGTGGAAGCGCAGGAGACTGCCGAAAACGCAGAAACAGCCTGTGCGGAGACAGTGCCCGAATCAGACAGAATGACCGCAGAAGCAGAAGAAACGGCAGAAGCAGTTGAGCAGCCGGATGCAGTTCCCCAAAAAAGAAAGGTATGGCCTGTGGTGCTGTGGACGCTGGCAGCGGTTTTGGCACTGGGCGTTTTGGCAGTTGTGCTTCTGGCGGCTCTGGGTGTGGAGATCAAGATCCCCGAGAACACCATTCAGAGAAAAGAAGTCTACACCGTTTCCGATGAAAAGGCAACAAAGAAGGGTGACGATGTTGTTGCAAAGGTAGGTGACGAGGAGCTGACAAACTCTCTGTTGCAGGTATATTACCAGATGCAGGTGCGGGAATTCCTGAATGTGTACGGCAGCTACCTGTCCCAGCTTGGGTTTGATTATACCCAGCCTTTGTCCGGCCAGATCTGCTATTTTGACAAGGAAATGTCCTGGGAGCAGTATTTTATTGATCTTTCCATTAAGAACTGGAGCTTCTGCCAGGCACTGTGTCAGGATGCAGAAAAGTCCGGCTTTACCCTGGATGCAGAGCTGGAGGCGGAATTTGAGAGGATCCCCGAGGTTCTCGCAGAGGAAGCTGCTAGCAGTAACTATGAATCTGCAGATGCAATGGTGAAGGAGCTTCTTGGACCTGCCTGTACAGTGGAGGATTATGTGGAATACATCCGCATGGATACCACTGCCAATGTCTATTACAGCAAGCTCTACGGTGATCTCGAGCCTGCAGACGAGGATGTCGAAGCTTACTTTGCTGACAATGAGGCTTTGCTGGCAGAGAGCGGCATTACAAAGGACTGCGGACTGGTATCCTCCGTCCGTCACATTCTTGTCTGCCCTGTGGCAGAGGAGGGTTCTGAGGAAACCACCTTTACAGAGCAGCAGTGGAAGGATTGTCTGACAAAGGCAGAGGGCATCCTTCAGGAGTGGAAGGACGGAGATGCAACAGAGGAGAGCTTTGCGGCTCTTGTTGCGACCTATACCGAGGATCCCGGCTCCAAGGAAACCGGCGGCCTTTATGAGGATATAGACCCCACTTCCAGTTATGTGGAAAATTTCCTGAACTGGTCTGTGGATATGGCACGGCAGCCCGGTGATACGGAGATCGTTCAGACGGAGTACGGCTACCACATTATGTACTTTGTGGAGGGCAGACCCTACTGGAAGGAAGTGGCAAAATCCCAGCTTTTGAACGAGCTTGTTACCAATATGAGAACCGGTATCGAGAGCTCCTACCCTGCAAAGGTAACCTATAAGAATATTGCCATCAGCGAGATCGAGCTCTAATGCAAATGCCGCAAACCGATGAAATC
>JAZNZZ010000124.1:0-9365 GCA_045595205.1 Faecousia sp. | reverse complement strand
ACGGCGGAAAGCAGTATCCGGTGAAGCTGCCCATTCCCGGCAAGTTTACGGTGTACAATGCAATGACCGCCCTCGGCTGTGCCTTTGCTCTGGGCATCGAACCCAAGGCAGCCACGGAGGCGCTGGCAAATGCCAGAGGCGCCAAGGGCAGGGTGGAGGTCGTCCCCACCCCCGGCAAGCCTTATACCGTCCTCATTGACTATGCCCCTACCCCCGACGGTGTGGAGAATGTGCTCTCCTCCGTCCGTGGCTTCTGTCAGGGCAGACTGATCGCAGTCTTTGGCTGCGGCGGTGACCGGGACCCCATCAAGCGCCCCATTATGGGTAGGATCGGTGTGGAGCTGGCAGATATTGCCATTATCACCTCTGACAACCCCCGTACGGAGAAGCCCTCTGCCATTATTGAGGACATCCTTAAGGGGCTTCCCGAAGGCACAAAAAATTATGTGGTAATAGAAAATCGTATTGAAGCGATCCATCACGCTATGGACATTGGCGAAAACCGTGATATAATAGTGTTGGCCGGTAAGGGTCACGAAACCTATCAGGAAATCTGCGGCGTGAAGCACCACCTGGACGAGCGGGAGGTAGTAGCCGCATATCTGGAGAAAACGGGGAAATAAAATGGGTACGATCACATTGCAGCAGGCTGCACAGTGGTGCGGCGGCACGATCAATGAAAAATATAAGGATGTAGCCTTCCTGGGTGCCAACAATGACACCCGGAAGCTGGAAAAGGGTCAGCTTTTTGTGGCACTGCAGGGTGCCCGGGACGGTCACGACTTTATCCCGGCAGCACTGGAAAAGGGTGCTGCGGCGGTGCTCTGCACCCACTGTGACGGGGACTATCCCGCCATCGTGGTGGAGGACACCCGGCTTGCGCTGGGTGACATTGCCCGGGGCGAGCGCCAAAGGCTGGGCGTAAAGGTGGTGGGCATCACCGGCTCTGTGGGCAAGAGCACCACAAAGGAAATGGTGGCTGCCGTCCTTTCCACTACATACCGGGTCAGCAAGACCCCGGTGAACCACAACAATGACATCGGTATGCCTATGGCAGTTCTGGCAATACCGGAGGATACCCAGGTGGCGGTGCTGGAGATGGGGATGAACCACTTCCGGGAGATCGCCTATTTAAGCGGCATTGCAAGGCCGGATCTGGCGGTGATCGTCAACATCGGCACGATGCACATTGAGCACCTTGGCTCTATGGAGGGTATCCTGCGGGCAAAGCTGGAGATCCTGGAGGGTATGGACCAAGAGGGAAGGATCATTCTCAACGGTGACGATTCCCTTTTGTGGAATGTCCGGGAGCAGAAGCTCAATGCCACCTATTTCGGCAAGCAGAACACAGAGTGCGGCGTATTCGGCAGCAATGTGGTGCAGACCGAGGAGCACCTGTCCTTTGATGTCCAGTATATGGGAAGAAAATACCCCATCCGCCTGATGCTTCAGGGCGCACACTATGTCTCTGATGCGTTGGCTGCGGTGGCGGTGGGTATGCACCTGCAGGTCACCCCGGAGAAGATCCAGCACGCTCTGGCACAGTTCCGGAATATGGAGGGGCGGCAGGAGATCTTTGAGAAAAACGGCTTTACCGTGATCAAGGACTGCTACAACGCAGGTCCTGAATCTATGGCAGCCTCCCTTGCGGTACTTGGAGCAAGAAAGGAAAGAAAGGTAGCGGTGCTGGGCGATATGCTGGAGCTTGGCAGCTGCACCCAGGCAGAGCATTACAAAGTAGGCAGAGTGGCAGCGGAAAATGCTGACCTGCTGTTTGCCTACGGTCCTAACAGCGGCAGAGTGCTGAAGGGTGCCATCACCGGGGGTATGCCCCACGACGCGGTGTATGCCTTTGAGGACCGGGAGAAGCTGGTGCAGGCATTGAAGCAGCGCGCCCGGCAGGGGGATGTGCTTTTGTTTAAGGGAAGTCGCGGTATGCGTATGGAGCTCGCTTTGGAGCAGTTTTTGAAAGAGGAAGAGTAATATGACAAGAATGCTCATTACTGCCGCCGTGTGCGGCGTGCTGACCGCAGCCTTCGGCTGGTTTTTGCTGCCTGTGCTCCGTGCGCTGAAGGCAGGACAGTCCATCCGCGAGGTGGGACCCACCTGGCATAACTATAAGGCGGGAACGCCGATGATGGGCGGCCTGATGTTCATTTTCGGCACCCTTCTGTGTCTTCTGGGCAACATTCCCACTATGGAGAACTATACGGTGTTCTTCGTCATCGGCCTTGGTATGTGCTTTGGACTTGTGGGCTTTCTGGATGACTTCTTCAAGCTGAAGTTCAAGCGCAATCTGGGTCTGACCTCCTGGCAGAAGGCAATGCTGCAGATGGCAGTGTCCGCACTGTACCTGTACATTCTTTACCGGCGGGAGGAGATGGACTGCGTTCTGTACATCCCCTTTGCGGATGTGTCCTGGACCATCCATCCGATGGTGTATATCTTCTTTGCAATGTTTGTGATCGTGGGCTGTGTCAATGCGGTGAACCTCACCGACGGTGTGGACGGTCTCTGCGGCAGCGTTACTGTGCCGGTGATGGTGTTCTTTACCGCCGCTGCAGTAATGAAGCAGCGCATGGACCTTGCCCTGCTGCCTGCCTGCCTTGTGGCAGGTCTTGTGGCATACCTGTTCTACAACTGGCATCCTGCCAAGGTGTTTATGGGGGATACCGGCTCTCTGTTCCTGGGCGGTATCGTCTGCGGACTGGCATTTGCACTGGAAATGCCCCTGATCCTGATCCTCGTGGGTCTTGTCTATATTGTAGAGACCCTTTCCGTGATCCTGCAGGTTGTCTACTTCAAGCTGACCCACGGCAAGCGGATCTTTAAAATGGCACCAATCCACCATCATTTTGAAATGTGCGGCTGGAAGGAAGTGAAGATCGTGCTGGTGTTCAGTGCTGTCTCCGCTGTGATGTGCATCGTGGCCTGGTTCGGTATTATTTAACGGAAAGGAGCTTCTTATGGCAGGCAGGAGACTGCACGCCAAAGAGGACCGCCGTTTCGGCGAAAGCGTAGACCTCCCGTTTCTTGTGCTGCTGCTGGTGATCCTGGGGATCGGACTTCTGATGCTCTATTCCGCAAGCGCGGCACAAAGCGCCTATGACACGGGTTACACGGATACCACGCGGTATCTGCAAAAACAGGGACTTTGCGCGGTGATCGGACTGATCGCAATGGTGATCATCAGCCGGATCCCGCCCTGGTTCTGGCTGAAGCTTGCCTGGCCGCTTTACGGGGTGAGCATTTTGCTGCTGCTTTCGGTGCTGCTGTTCGGACAGTCCGTCAACGGTGCCAGACGCTGGATCAGCATCGGCGGTCTGCAGTTTCAGCCGTCTGAGATCGCAAAATTCACAATGATATTGCTCCTTGCAAGGCTCACCAGGGATTTCGGCACCCGCACAAGGGAATTTCGTTTCGGCGTGCTGGCCTTCGGGGGAGCACTGCTGGGGATCCTGGTGCCTCTGGCACTGGAAAAGCACTTGTCCGCCATTATGCTGATGGGTCTTGTGGCGGTGGTGATGATGTTCATTGCCGGGACCCATCCCAAATGGCTGCTTGCCGGTGCAGCGCTTGCAGGTGTTTTTGTAGTGGTGTATATCACCTTTATGGGGTATGCCGGTGACCGGGTCACCGCCTGGCTTCACCCGGAGCAGGACCCCTCCGATACCGGCTATCAGATATTGCAATCCCTGTATGCCATCGGCTCCGGTGGCGTGTTCGGACTGGGGCCGGGGAAGAGCAGGCAGAAGTATCTCTACCTGCCCTTTCAGTATAACGACTATATTTTTGCCATTGTCTGCGAGGAGCTGGGTCTTGTGGGAGCATTGCTTATTATGCTCCTGTTCGGCGCACTGATCCTTCGCGGCTACTGGATCGCCCTGCGGGCACCGGACCGGTTTTCCACGGTGTTTGCCGCAGGACTGATCACCCTGATGGCAGTGCAGACCGTTTTAAATCTGGGTGTGGTGACAAATCTTTTGCCATCCACCGGCATCGCACTTCCGTTTTTTTCCTACGGGGGCACTGCTCTGGCAGTGAATCTGGGGGAGATGGGCGTGCTATTGAGTATTTCCCGTTACCGCAACAGTGCGGCAAGACAGGAGGCTATACAATGAATGTGATCTTTACCTGCGGCGGCACCGGCGGCCATATCAACCCCGCCATCGCCGTAGCCAATATATGGAAGGAACGGCACCCGGAGAGCAATATTCTGTTCATCGGTGCAAAGGACCGTATGGAGGAGGAGCTTGTGCCCAAGGCAGGCTATAAGCTCCATACCATTCCCGCATCCGGTATGTCCCGGGAGAAAAGCCTTGCAGGACTGAAACACAATGTCCAGGCGGTGAACTATGTTTTTCAGGCAGTGAAAAGCTGCAAAAAGGTGATCTCCGAATTTCAGGCGGATGTGGTGGTGGGTACCGGCGGCTATGCCAGCTTCGCGGCACTGTACGCCGCCAGCCGGCTGGGTGTCCCTACCTGTGTCCACGAATCCAATGCAATGCCCGGACTTACCACCCGTATGATCGCAGGCCGGGCAGACCGGGTGCTGGTGTGCTTCCCGGAAAGTGCCAAATATTATAAGCACCCGGAAAAGGTGGAGGTGGTGGGAATGCCCGTCAGACGGGAGTTCATCTTCACCAAAAAGGAGGATGCCCGTAAAGCCCTCGGTCTGGATGAAAGACCGCTTATCGTATCTGCCTTTGGCAGTCAGGGCGCAAAGGCAATGAACGAGGCAGTTTTGGGACTGCTGCAGCTGGAAAAGGAAAAGGGCTACCCCTACCAGCATATCCACGCCACCGGCAGCTACGGCTGGGAGTGGATGCCGGAGGCGGTGAAAAAAGCCGGTGTTCCCTTTGACGGCAGCTGCGGCATTACGATGCAGGAATACATTTACAATATGCCGGAGGTGATGGCGGCTGCGGATGTGATCATCAGCAGAGCAGGTGCTTCCAGCTGCAACGAGATCGCAGCCTCCGGAACGCCCTGTATTCTGATCCCGTCCCCCAATGTGACGGACAATCATCAGGAGAAAAATGCCCGTGCCTATGAGCGGGGCGGCGGGGCAGAGGTGATTTTGGAGCAGGACTGCACCCCGCAGCTCCTGATGGAACGGATCACCGGAATTCTGGAGGATAAAGACCGCTGCAGCCGTATGGGTACGGCACTGCAGAAAATGTGCGTGTTCGATTCGGCGGAGCGACTCTGCGATATTATTGAGCAGCTTGCGAAGGAGTAATGTATGGATACAAAAGAAAAGACCCCTTCCCGGGGGAAAACGGCCACTGAGCGAAAGCAAAAAAAGCCGGTATCCCGCCGTCCCAGGAAGCCGTCCCCCAAGCGGCCTTCGGAGGATGTGGTGTATACCCAGCCGGGGCCCTTTAACCGAAACCGTTTTTTGCTGCAGCTTGCCTCCCTTGTGGCGGTGGTGCTGGCACTGCTTTTCGGTATGAGTATCTTTTTTAAGGTAGACACGGTGACTGTGTCCGGTGTTTCCAAGTACACGGAATGGGATGTGTACCAGGCCTCCGGTGTCCAGAAGGGGGAGAACCTTCTGACCATCAGCAAGGCAAGGCTGTGCAGCAACATCCGTTCCCGTCTTCCTTATGTGGATACGGTGCGTATCGGCATCAAGCTTCCCGACACGGTGAAGATCGAGATCACGGAGCTGGATGTGGCATACGCGGTGGAAGCCGATGACAGCAGCTGGTGGCTGATGCGCTCTGACGGCGGACTTTTGGAAAAAATCACCGCCCCGGAAGCCAACAGCTATACCAAGCTGCTGGGTGTCAGGGTCACAGAGGCAGCAGTGGGACAGAAGGCAAAGGCTTATCTGGAGCCCTCCGGTGAGACCACGGAAAGCGGAGAGACCGTTCCTCCTACAGTGGATGCGGGGCGGCAGCTGGACATTGCCGTTTCCATTCTCCAGTATCTGGAGGACAACGGCATCGTGGGTACGGTAAGTCAGATCAATGTGGCTGAGCTTGGCAATCTGCAGCTGTGGTACGGGGACCGCTTCCAGATCATTCTGGGAGACGATACCCAGCTTTCCTATAAGCTGAAGCTGATCAAGGCTGCCATCAATAATCATATGGAAACCTATGACAGCGGTGTGCTGGATGTGAGCCTCACGGTGCAGCCGGATCCCGATAAGGAATATCAGGTCATCTATACGCCGTTTCCTGAGGAAGGATAAAGAATTTACAAAAAGTTTCGTAAAAATCGATAAATTCTATTGACCAAATGACTTTTTCGCGATAGAATATACGAGTAACATTATAAAATAGCGGAAGTGGGGAGAACTGCTCCGCGATGATACATAGGAGGAAAGCATAATGGATTTTCAGGAGCGCGTAGTTAAGATCAAAGTGATCGGTGTCGGCGGCGCCGGCAACAATGTTATCAACCGTATGATCAATGCCGGTGTTGACGGTGTTGAGTTTGTGGTTATCAATACGGATAAGCAGGATCTGAATAAGTCCGTCTGTGCCAACAAGGTGCAGATCGGTGAGAAGCTGACCAACGGTATGGGTGCAGGCTCCAAGCCTGAGATCGGTATGAAGTCTGCTGAGGAGAGCAGAGCTGCCATCGCCAAGATCCTTGAGGGCACCGATATGGTCTTTATCACCGCCGGTATGGGCGGCGGCACCGGCACCGGCGCAGCACCCATCGTTGCAGATCTGGCACACGAGGCAGGCATCCTCACCGTGGGTGTTGTCACCAAGCCCTTCAAGTTTGAGGGTGCAAACCGTATGCGTCAGGCTGAGGCGGGCATCGAGGCTCTGGCTGAGAAGGTGGACTCCCTGATCATCATTCCCAATGACCGTCTGAAGTATGTCACCGACCAGAAGATCACCTTCGCCAACGCATTCGGCATTGCTGACGATGTTCTGAAGCAGGCTGTGATCTCCATCTCCGAGCTGGTGGGCGATTCCGGCAATGTGGTCATTAACCTTGACTTTGCTGACGTTTCCGCTATTATGAAGGACGCTGGCCGCGCACATATGGGCGTGGGTCTGGCTGCCGGCAAGGATATGGCTGAGCAGGCTGCTCTGGCTGCTGTTTCCAGCCCCCTGCTGGAGACCTCCATCAACGGCGCTACCGGCGTTCTGGTGAATGTCACCGGTTCTTCCGAGCTGACCCTGGACGATGTGGAGACTGCCGCCGGTATCGTGCAGGCAGCTGCCAACCCCGAAGCCAACATTATCTTCGGTGCTACCTGGGACGAGAAGTTTGTGGACGAGATGCGTGTTACCGTTATCGCCACCGGCTTCGACCAGAAGGAAGAGGAAGCTGTAGAGGAGAAGAAGGAGTCTCCCTTCGGCGGCAAGCTGGGCGGCAACGATGGCGACAGCGACATCTGGGATCTGTTCAACAGAAAGTAATTTTTAACAGAATAACCTGTAGGGGAGGGTCTTGACCCTCCCCTTGTTATTGAGAAGGAGATCCCTATGGAAGCTTACCGCGCTTTGGCTGCCAGCTATGACCGGCTGACGGATGATGTGGATTATCAGGCGGTGACGGATTTTTATTTTCAGATCCTGGAAAGGGAAGGCATTTCCCCCAGAACGGCAGTGGACCTTGCCTGCGGCACCGGCTCGGTGGCACTGCTGCTGGCAAAAAAGGGTCTGCAGGTGACGGCGGTGGATATGTCCGAGGATATGCTGTCCGTGGCTGCACAGAAGGCATATACAATGGAGAATCCGCCCCGGTTTATCTGTCAGAAGCTGCAGGCGCTGCATCTGCCCCGGGGGGTGGATCTGGCGGTCTGCGCCCTGGACAGTCTTGACTATATTACAGAGCCGGAGGATTGCAAAAAAGCCATCCAAAGGATCTATAAGGTGCTGAACCCCGGCGGCTGCTTTATTTTTGATGTGAACACCCCGGAAAAGCTCCGGGCAATGGACGGTCAGGTGTTTCTGGATGAGGATGAGGATGTTTACTGTGTTTGGCGGGGAGACTTCGACGAAGAAACCAATATTCTCTCCTACGGTATGGACCTGTTCCAGAGAGTCGGCGGTGTGTGGCACCGCAGCTTTGAGGAGCATCGGGAATATGCGTACAGCGCCGAAATGCTGACAGCTTATTTGAAAGAGGCAGGGTTTACAGGTGTAGCAGTTTACGCGGACAGGCGTTTTGAAGCACCGGCTGCGGGAGAGCAGCGTATTTACCTGAAAGCAAGAAAGGGAAAAGTGAAATGAAAGATTATCTTGTGCGGGGAATGACTATGGACGGCCTTGTGAAGGTGGTCGCCATCCGTTCTACGGAGCTGGTACGCAGAGGCGCGCAGATCCACGGGACTTATCCCAATGCCACTGCCGCCTTTGGCAGAGCTCTGACCGCCGCTTCTATGATGGGCAATATGCAGAAGGTGGAAAACGGCTCTATGACCCTGCAGATCAAGGGCGACGGTCCTATTGGAAGTATCGTCTGTGTGTCCGATCCTACCGGCAATGTCCGCGGCTATGTGTACGAGCCGAAGGTGCCTCTTGCAGAGAAGCATCCGGGCAAGCTGGATGTGGGCAGCACCGTAGGCAAGAACGGCACTTTGACGGTGATCCGTGACCTGCAGATGAAAGAGCCTTATGTGGGCTCTATTCCGCTTGTTTCCGGGGAGATCGGTGACGATGTGACCGCTTATTTTGCCCAGAGCGAGCAGACTCCCACCGCCTGCGCCCTGGGTGTGCTGGTGGATAAGGACCTGTCGGTGAAGGTGGCAGGCGGCTATCTGATCCAGCTGCTCCCCGGTGCTACTGAGGAGACCGTGGACAAGGTGGAGGAGGGCATCCGCCGGGCAGGCGCGGTCACTGCAATGCTGGAGCAGGGGATGACCCCTGAGGATATTCTGGGTCAGGTGTGCGGTGATCTGGGTGTGGTGTTTATGGAGACCACCGAGGTGGAGTACCGCTGTTACTGCGACAGAGAGCGTGTTACTTCTGCACTGATCAGCCTTGGCAAAAAGGAGCTGGAGGAGATCGCAGCAGAGGGAAAGGCTTTTCCCGTGGAGTGCCAGTTCTGTGACACGGTATATGAGTTCACCCCGGAGGATATTCAGGAGATCCTGAAAAAGGTTTGATTTTACAGTGAAAACGGTGGGAAAGACCGGGATAAAACCAGAAGAAAATTCCTTTGAAAAAAAGCAAAAAAATGCTTGACAAATGGGGTAACCTTCTGTATAATGATACCCGTCGCTGAGATGTGCGAGCATCCGGCGAGGCTTTGGGAGCATAGCTCAGCTGGGAGAGCACATGCCTTACAAGCATGGGGTCACAGGTTCGAGCCCTGTTGTTCCCACCACAATTTGGCCCGGTGGTGCAGTCGGTTAGCACGCCAGCCTGTCACGCTGGAGGTCGACGGTTCGA
>JAZNZZ010000123.1:0-6175 GCA_045595205.1 Faecousia sp. | reverse complement strand
TGTGGCAATCCGTAAAGATGTCGTAGGGGCGGATATTAAAACAGTAAGGTATAATTGCCACCGGCAATTATTGTTATTAGAAGATTCGCTGCGCTCTGCAGCACGCCCGTCATTGCCGAAGGCAATGGTGATTTGCGTAGCAAATCACGCGGGCGATTGATAATCGCCCCTACAATGTCATTCGATAGACTGAACGATAAATATGAATTTGTTACTGTATCTTAATCAAAAGGAGCTGTCCGGCGTGTCCGGGCAGCTCCTTGGTTTTTATGGAAGAAAAGCAAGGGAAGAAAAACCTATCTACAGGCTTGCATTCTATATAGCTATCGTGTATAATATATGGATAAATTGACGGATTCTGATTTGGAATGCAGAAAAATAAATTTACAGTTGACAAACAGGCGCAATTTTGGAAATAATCAACCGAAAGAGGTGGTCACTATGGAATTTAAGGTTTTGGCAGTCGGTGATGTGGTGGGCAGACCCGGTATGGACCGGGTGTGCAGATCCTTGCGAAAGCTGAAGCGGGATACCGGGGCGGACTTTGTCATCGTCAACGGCGAAAATGCCGCAGTGGTGGGCCTCACCCCCCAGCAGGCAGAGGACATTTTTGATGCCGGTGCCGATGTGATCACCCTGGGCAACCATAGCTTTGCCAAGCGGGAGATCGTGGATTATATGGAGGACAACCGACGGGTGCTCCGTCCTGCCAACTATGCACCCCAGGCACCCGGTTACGGCTGGGGCATTTACGAGACAAAATGCGGGGATGTGGCAGTGATCGATCTGCAGGGGCGCTGCAATATGGATTACAGCCCGGACAACCCCTTTCTGGAAATTGAGAGAATTCTTAAGAAAATCGATACAAAGCTGATTTTTGTGGAGCTTCACGCAGAGGCGACCTCTGAAAAGCTGGCTATGGGCTATATGCTGGACGGCACAGTGAGCGCCGTCTGGGGCACTCATACCCATGTTCCCACCGCCGATACCCAGGTGCTCCCCAAGGGCACAGGCTATGTGACGGATCTGGGTATGACCGGACCGAAGCATTCGGTGCTGGGCATCCAGCCACATCTGTCCATTGCCAAATTCCGTGGTGACCTGACAGAGCGCTACCGCTGGGCAGAGGGAGAGACTAAGCTGGAGGCGGTTCTGTTCACCGTGGATACAAATACGGGTCTTTGCACCGCAGCAGAAAGGGTGGACTTAAATGATTAAGCTGCTCCACAGCGGAGATTGGCATCTGGATTCGCCCCTTGTGCAGCTTTCCCCGGAGCAGGCCCGTGTGCTGCGAAGGGCGCAGGAGGCTGTTCCCGAAAAGCTGGCAGCTGCCTGCAGGCAGGAGGGGTGTGACCTCGTGCTGCTCTCCGGTGACCTGTTTGACGGCGTCTGCACCCGGGACACCCTGAGCCGGGTAAAAAATGCTTTGGAAGAAATGGTTGTGCCGGTGTTCATCAGTCCCGGCAACCACGATCATACCGGCGGAAACAGTCCTTATTTTGAAGGGGTATGGCCTTCCAATGTGCACATTTTCAAAAAGCCTGTGGTGGAAGCCGTTTCTCTGCCGGAACTGGACTGCACCGTGTACGGCGCAGGCTATACGGCAATGGACTGCCCCGGACTTTTGAGGGATTTTGTTCCTGCCCATAACACCCGGTATGCCCTGGGTGTGCTGCACGGAGATCCCACCCGGCTGGATTCCCCCTACTGCCCGGTAACGGAGCAGCAGGTGGAAAAATCAAAGCTTGATTATCTGGCTCTGGGGCATATCCACAAGGCAGGCAGCTTTCAAAAGGGCAAGACCCTTTGCCTGTGGCCCGGCTGTCCTGTGGGACGGGGCTATGACGAGACGGGAGAGAAGGGGTATTACATCGTAACAGTGGATAACGGAGTATCTGCACGGTTTGTAGGTCTGGGACTGCCCCGTTTTTACGATCTTTCCATCCCCGGGGATGCGCCCCTTTCTTCGGTGCTGCCCCCTGTGGGAAATGAGGATTTTTACCGCATTACCCTGACAGGACCGGCGGAAAAGCCGGACCTTCCTGCATTGCAGGCGCAGTACGCAGCCTTTCCCAATCTGGAGCTTCGGGACAGGACAGTACCCCCCACAGACCTGTGGGGCAGTGCGGTGGAGGATACCTTTGAGGGGATATACTTCAAACGCCTGCGGCAGGCCGCAGAGGAGGCAGACCCGGAGGGGCGCAGGCAGCTTTTGCTGGCAGCGAAGCTCTCCCGTCAGCTTCTGGACGGACAGGAGGTGGTGCTGCCGTGAGGATCTATGAGATGACCGCCACCTTCGGTAAGCTGGAGCGCAGCACCCTGACACTAAAGCCGGGACTCAATGTGATCGAAGCGCCCAACGAATGGGGAAAGAGCACCTGGTGCGCCTTTCTTCTTGCAATGCTCTACGGTGTGGATACCCGGGAGCGCAGCCGTCAGGGGGTTCTGGCAGATAAGGAAAGGTATGCACCCTGGTCGGGCAGTCCTATGTCCGGCCGTATGGACATAAACTGGAAGGGGCGGGACATCACCCTGGAGCGCAGCACCCGGGGCAGCCGTGTGTTTGGGCTGTTCCGTGCCTACGAGACCGCCACCGGCATTGCTGTGCCGGAGCTGACGGCGGAAAACTGCGGCACGGTGCTTCTGGGGGCGGAGAGATCCGTCTATGCCCGCGCCGGCTTCATACGGCAGTGGGATATGCCTGTTGCCGGGGACGAGGCATTGCGCCGCAGGCTTAACGCATTGGTCACCACCGGCGACGAAAGCGGAGAGGCAGAGGAGCTGGCGCAAAAGCTGAAAAATCTTAAAAACCGCTGCCGCCACAACAAGACCGGATTGCTCCCCCAGGCAGAGGCAGAGCGTGACCGGCTTCGGGAGAAGCTTCGCGGTCTGCAGCAGCTGCAGGAGCAGGAAAAGGAGCTCCGGCTGCGACAGGAGGAACTGACAGAAAGCCTTCGCGCCCTTGAAAATCACCGGAATGCGCTGGAATATGAGAGATCCCAGCGGGATTCCCAAAGGCTTTCCGAAGCCAACGCAGTTGCCGCTGCGGCTTTGGAGCGGTATGAGACCCTGCAGAGCCGCTGTGCCGCCTTTGGGGACAAGGAGACGGTGCAGCAGCAGGTGATGCATCTGGAGCAGCTTCAGCTGCAGCAGCAGGCACTTCTGGAAAAGACCCTGCCCGCCGCTCCCGTGATGCCGGAAATGCCGGAGATCTTCAAAGGTCTGTCACCAATGCAGGCACTTGTGCAGGCAAAGGCGGACAAGGAGCGCTACGATAAAAAGACCGTGTCTGTAAAACCCCTCTGGTGGGTTCTGACAGTGCTGCTTCTGGGCGCAGCCGGGGTGCTTTTCTTCGTGGAATGGAAGCTTGCCCTGACACCCTGTGTTCTGGGGGTGCTCCTGCTGGCACTGTGTGTTCGGAAAAACCTTCTTGGCAAAAAGGAAAGAGCTGCGCTCTTGCGGCGCTATCCCGGCATTTGCCCGGAAATGTGGATCGCCACCGCAGAAAAATGGCAAAACGAGGTGGGCGCTTACGAACAGGAATATGCCCGCTGGCTGCAGGAATGCAGCAGTCACCGGGATTCCAGAGAGGCGCTGGAGGAAAATATCGAGGTCAGCACCGGCGGTGCATCTGTGGCAGAGGCGCTGGACTATTGGCGGCAAGGTCTGCTTCTTTACGAAACGATGGACAGCGCTTATGAGCAGTACCTGCAGGCGAAGAACCACGCAGCAACGGTGGAGGCTTTGGTGAAAACGGCGGCAAAGCCGGAATTTCCCGACACGCTTCGGCTGACTGAGTCAGAAACGGAGCAAAAGCTGGAGGCGCACCGGGAGGAGCTGCGCCACCTGCGGCTTTTGGCAGGACAGTGCAGCGGCAGAATGGAAGCTATGGGCGACCCCGCCACCTTGCAAAATGCCCTTGAACGGGAGGAAAAGCGGATCGCAGAGCTGGAGGATATTTACACCGCCACCTGTCTTGCGATGGATACCCTGCAGCAGGCGGCAACGGAGCTCCAGCGGAAGTTTGCACCCCGGATCGCCAGCCGCGCCCGGGCGCTGTTTTCCGGTCTTACCCAGGGACGCTATCAGGAGCTTTTTCTCAATGAGGACCTGTCTTTGATGGTCTCCGCACAGGAGGAGAATAACCTCCGTCCCAGCCTTTGGCGCAGTGACGGAACGGTGGACCAGCTTTATCTTGCCCTGCGCCTTGCGGTGGCAGAGGCACTTATGGGGAACGCGCCGCTGGTGTTGGACGATGCGCTGGTGCGTTTCGACGATACCCGTGCCGCCCTTGCTTTGGATATTCTGAAGCAGCAGGCAGAGGAAAGACAGGTGCTGCTGTTTACCTGCCAAAGCAGGGAAAACAGAATCATCAATCAATAAGGAGATGGATTTATGGAGTATACAACGATCCGTGAGGTCACCCTTCTGGCGGTGATCCTCCGTATTCTGGCCGCCATTATCGTGGGCGGTCTCATCGGCCTGGAGCGTGGAATGAAAAACCGTCCTGCGGGACTGCGTACTTATATGGTGGTGTGCGTGGGTGCGTGCCTGATTATGCTGACCAATCAGTATATTTTCCAGGTGTTTGGCTCCGGTGACCCGGTGCGTATGGGCGCGCAGGTGGTCAGCGGCATCGGCTTTTTGGGTGCCGGTACCATCATCGTCACCCGCCGCAATCAGATCAAGGGTCTGACCACTGCGGCAGGTCTGTGGGCAGCTGCCGGTGTGGGTCTTGCCCTGGGCATCGGCTTCTATGAGGCAGCCATTGTCGGCGGTGTTGCCATTTTTGTGGTTATGACCCTTTTGCAGAGAATGGACAACAAAATGCACCGCAGTGCCAAGGTGCTGGAGGCGTATGTGGAGCTGTCCGGCGATTGCGCCCTGGGCGAATTCCTGCGGCTGGTGCGGGAAAAGGGCATCGATGTCCGGGATACTGCCCGGGAGCGGGATGTGGAGACCGAGGACGGTGTCCGCGCCTACTTCACCACCCTGAAGCTGCAGCACCGGCAAAACCATCTGGAGGTGGTGGACGAGCTTCGTACCATCCCCGGTGTTGTTTATGTGGAAGAGCTTTAAAAACAGAGTTTGGCTGGTTCTGTGACCTCCGGAAAAAAGCCGCACCGCCGTAGAACATACGGCGGTGCGGCTTATCTGTTTTCAAATGGTTCAGGCAAGGACGGGAATGACCAGTCCCAGGATCAGAACAACGGCCAGAATGCCTGCCAGGATCATAGTAAACAGACGCTTGGTTTCTTTTTTCATAGCTGCGATTGCTCCTTCTGAAAAGGGATTTTGTTCAGTATAGCACAAATTCTTGCATTACGCAATTGTAAAGTTTGAAATTCGTGCTATAATTGCCTTACACAAATAAGGAAGAGGTGTATTTTATGGAATTTTCCGTGAACCATCCGGCGCTGTACATAATGGCAGGTATTCTTGTACTGGTGGTGCTGGCACAGTCGGTGTTCTTTCTTGTAAAGGCGTTGCGCCGGAGCAGGGAGCTGGGGATGGATCAGAAGAAGCTGAAAAAGACAATGGTGTCTGCAGCGATCTTTACCATTGCCCCTGCGGTGGCCATCGTCATCAGCGTGATGGTGCTGAGCAAGACCCTGGGCATCCCTATGCCCTGGCTGCGGCTGAGCGTGGTGGGCTCTATGAGCTATGAGACAGTGGCTGCCACCAACGCTCTGAACGCCATGGGGCAGAGCCTTGGCTCCGGTGATCTGACTGCCCAGCAGTATGTGAATGTGCTGGTGGTTATGACTGTGAGCATTATGCTGGGCATCTGGCTGGTGCCCCTTATCGGCAAGAAGCTGCAGAAGGGTATGAAGTCCCTTGCCAACCGGGATGCCAAGTGGGCAGACATTTTCTCCAATGCCCTGTTTATCGGTATGATCGCAGCCTTCCTGGGCTTCGTGTTCTGTGATGTGTCCCGGCTGTGGAACGGGGGAACTGCGGAATTTAGCGCCACCTCCGGTCTGATCCCGGTGTGCGTTATGGCAGTCTCCGCCTTGATTATGGTCGTCTGCGGTCTTTTGATGAAGCTGCCAAAAATGAAGTGGCTCAGCGAGTACGCTCTGCCCATCAGCCTTGTGCTGGGTATGGCATCGGCAATTCCCATCACCGGATGGCTGGGTTAAGCAGTGGGGAGTCGAACACCGACAGCCCCACA
>JAZNZZ010000122.1:0-8725 GCA_045595205.1 Faecousia sp. | reverse complement strand
GGCAGTCAGGATCTCGCCGCAGACAGAGCATTTCTTGCCCTCCGTCAGGCCAGGTTCGGTGCAGCTCGCTGCCTTGCCAGGAAGGGTCACCTCGGTGTGGTCCAGCTTTGCGATTTCCTCCTGGGCAGCCAGGATCTCGCCGCAGACAGAGCACTTCTTGCCCTCCGTCAGGCCGGGTTCGGTGCAGCTTGCCGCCTTGCCGGGAAGGATCTGGGCAGTATGACCCAGCGCAGCGATCTCTTCCTGAGCAGTCAGGATCTCGCCGCAGATCTCGCAGACCTTGCCCTCGGTCAGACCGGTCTCGGTACAGGTGGGTTCCTTGCCCTCCACGACCTTCTCGGTGTGACCCAGAGCATCAATTGTCTCCTGAGCAACGGTGATCTCACCGCAGACGGAACACTTCTTGCCCTCAGTCAAACCGGCTTCGGTACAGGTAGCAGCCTTGCCGGGGATGATCTCTTCAGTGTGACCCAGTGCGTCAACAGCCTCCGTGTAGGTGTGGGTATCATCGTTGGCGCAAACATAAGTCATCACGCCTTCTTCCGTGCAGGAAGGTGCCTTGGTCTGGGTGCCTACATAGTTGTGACCCAGAGCGGGGAGCTCGTAAGTATAAACGCCGTCAAATGTCACATTATAATTATTAAATGTACAAGCTGTACAGGTGGTAGTCACAGAGCCGGCTTCCTCACAGGTTGCGGCAGTGGTAACGGTTGTATCGTTATCCTTGTGTCTGACAACATACAGCTCCTCGGTCTCGGTGGGTGCAATGATCTCGGAGCAAGCATCCACTACACCGCGGTACATAACGGAAGTTGTAACACTTTCTGAATCCGTCTGGTCACCATAGGTAGCTGTGGGTTCAAAGTTAAACTTGCCGCTATAGATATACATACTGGAAACATAGCCGGTCTTATAATCGGTTGTAGAGCTTGCCGTCGTAGCTTTAGAAAGCTTGAAGGCAGAGGCATAGCCGTTGGAATGCTGGACCGTACCGCCGTATATTCTGCCCTTGGAATAAGCAGTGGCGGCAATGGTAACGGGTGCCTCATTCAGAAGTCCGTCCTTCATCACAAATTGACCGGTAATATACAAGCTGTTGCCAGAAACGGTACCACCGTTGATCTCAAGAGAACAGCCTGTGGTCCACATATCCGCAGCGGTGCCACGGTAAGCGCTGCCACCGGAGACTGTACCGCCGTTAATGGTGACGTTACAGACGGAATACAGACCAAAGTTACCGCCGCGACGGTATTTGCTTGCAACACCGGTACCTCTGGTGGCGCTACCGCCGCTGACCTCGCCGCCGTTCATTTCAAAATAAGCACGATACTTTGAGCTGGTTCCTTGCAGGCCTACATTACCGCCGGTACAATAGCCGTAGTTCCCGTCGATGGCAACGGTCTTACATTCACCGCCGCTGATGGTACCGCTGTTTAAAATAAACTTGGTATTCGAGCCATTAATAAAAATGTTGCCGCCGGAAGAAGGTGCCATATCGGTTGCGGTTGACGCCTCCACATAGCCATTGGTAATGGAGCCGCCGTTCATGGTTGCGACTGCACCTGCATTCAGGTAAATATTGCCGCCATGGGCAGCTACGCCCGCAGTGGTCTGCACCACTCTGCCGCCGCTGATGTGGGAATTGTTCAGATTCAGTGTGCCGCCTTCCATGGCGATGATGCTACCGTTTCCGGTGCAATCACCGGCGGTACGGGTGATGGTGGAGTTGTTGATGGTGACAACCGCACCGGAACCGCTTGCATAAATCACTCCGCCCATAGAGGTGCTGGGAGAGGTTGTCTCAATGGTCACATTCTCAAGGGTAATATCGGAGCCTCCGATGCCGAAGAACACACCGCCCTTCGCCTTGATGCTTGTGTTAGAGACGATCTTACCGTTTTTAACCGTAATGGAGCTGCCGCTATATAGCGCAAACATACGGTTCTTCTCACCGGCATCATACGCATCGGTCAGAGTGCAGCCGTTCAGGTCCAAAACCACATGGACGGCATGGCCCACGTTGTCCTCTGTTTCTTCCTCTACATATTTGCCGATATACAATGCCTTCGCCGTGTCCATTGTAACATCGTTCTGCAGCTGGTAATAATAGGTAGCATCCGCCACCAGATTCTGTTCGCTGCCATTGGTCATAGGTGTTAACAGGTCCTCTGTCTCATAGACCTTAACAACCTCTTCCTCAGCCGAAACTGCAGGGATCATGGATAATACCATAACCACAGCAAGTGCCAGACTGAGCAGCTTTTTGATAGATTTTGTCATTTCTTTTCCTCCTCAACATAAAATATTACGCGAAGCAGCTTGATTATAGCACCAAAAAAGGAAAAATGCAACCGATTCCCGGTCTTTTTTGCAGAAAAAGCCAGTTTTCAGAGCAACTTTTGACGCGTTCCCACAGATCAGTTGCCGCTGCCCGCTTCCAAAAAGCCCTCGATGCTTTTGGCGACCGGGCAATTGGGGGCATAGGGGCAATTCTCATAAAGACAGTCCACATCGGTGAGCCGGCTTTCTTCCGCCTCCACCGTTACGGTGCGCGCCCCGTCCAGCTGTCGGCAATAGCCGCTGAAAAATCCTTCCCGTTCCATTTCAGTCCTCCATAATACAGTAGCCTCCGGGGGGGAGTACACCCTCAGGAAGAAGTGTGCCCATAAGCCACTTTCCGTCAGGAATTTGCCAGGGGGCGTCACTTTGGTTTACATAGATCCTAAGGCTCTCTGTTTCAGTGCTGCGGGTGTAGCCCAGTCTTCCGCCGCCGGAGGAGAAGAAGGACAGCCTTCCCTTCCGCAAGGCTTCATACCTGCGGCGCAGCTGACCCAGGGCACGGTAGTGCTCCAGAATTTCTGTGTCCTCTCTTCCCCAGGGGTAGGGTCTTCGGTTGAAGGGATCTTTTCCTCCCTCCATCCCCGCCTCGTCACCGTAGTAGATAGAGGGGCTGCCCGGAAGGGTAAACTGAAGCACCGTTGCTGCAAAAAGCCTTTGCCGTGCCAGCTCCAGCCGACGCTGATCCAGCTTCCTTGCAGCAAGCTGCTCCCGGCTGCCGTCAAAGTCATCCACCAAAGCCGTCAGGATCCGGGGGGTATCGTGGGTGCCCAGCAGATTCATATTGCAGGCAAGCACCTGTGCCGGGTAGTTTTCCACCACCGACAGCACCCGGTTTCGGAATGCCGTGCCGTCATCGGTGCCCCGGAGGAAATCCAGGATCGCCTTTTGGAAGGGATAGTTCATCACACTGTCCAATGTGGCATCCACGAAGTACCGGCGGCGGATGTTATAGGCGATCTTATTGGAGGCATCCTCCCACACCTCGCCCATCAAAAGGGCATCCGGGCGCAGCTGCCGCAGCCGTTTTTTCAGTTTGTTCATAAATTCGTTGGGCAGCTCGTCTGCCACATCCAGCCGGAAGCCGTCTGCTCCCAGGGATAACCAATGGGCAAGGACAGAGTCCTCTGCCTCGAAAATAAACTCCATAAAGGCGGGGTCTGTTTTGCGTACCGTGGGCAAAGTGTCGAACCCCCACCAGCTGTTGTAGGTGTGTGGATATTCTTTAAAGGTGTACCAGCTGTAATAGGGAGAGTCCTTCGTGCAAAATGCACCCATTCCCCCAAACCGCCCCAGCTTATCAAAGTAAAGACTGTCTGCGCCTGTGTGGGAATAGACACCGTCCAGGATCACGCGAATGCCCCGTGCGTGGGCAGCATCGCAAAGCGCCTTAAAATCCTCCTCCGTTCCCAGCATAGGGTCAGGGGTCTTATAATCACCGGTATCGTAACGGTGGCTGGAGAAGCTTTTACTGATGGGATTCAGGTACAGGATCGTGACACCAAGGGAGGCAATATAGTCCAATTTCTCCGTAATGCCCCGAAAATTGCCGCCGTAAAAATCGTTGTTCAGCACCTCACCCTTTTCATTCGGCTGCCAGCAAACCTCCTCATCCCAGCTTTCGTGGACGGTATAGGGGGTAAGCTTTCCCGTGAGGTCACAGTCCCCTGCCCTGCAGAACCGATCCGGGAACACCTGATAGATCACCGCACCCTTTGCCCAGTCCGGGGTGGTAAAATCCCCGGGGATGCAGGAGAGCTGCCACAGGTCACCGTCCTCCATATTGGTGTCGTCACCGTACTTAAAGAGACGGAATGTACCGGTAATTCCGGTGATACGGAAATAGTAAAAATAAAGACCTGCTTCCTCCAAAGAAAAGGTGCACTGCCAAAGCTCGTACGGACCTTCCTGTTTGTATAATACAAAGGGATATTCCCGGAAGGGTGCTCCGTTTTCCCGCTGTACCACCAAAGAGACAGCGCTTGTACCCACCGTCCCCGGAATATGGACGCACAGGGTACATACCTCCCCCGGGGTCACACAGCCGAAAGGCGTTTTATACATTTCCTTTTTGGAATCAAATAAAATCCGCATAAACCGCTCCTGAATGTTTTTCCTTATTATAGCAGATACAGGCCGTCAAAAGCAAGACGATTCGGGAAGAATGCGTATGTCAGTTAAACCGGCGTGCCGTGGGGGGCAATGTCACTTAGCTAAGCGTGTCATCCTGAGCACAGCGAAGGATCTCCATCGTATTTGAAGGGGATTCTTCGTCCCCTTCGACTATGCTCAGGGTCCTCAGAATGACACTTCGATCGTTAACTTAATGACATTGCGCCGGGGCGGTGCTTTTTGTTTGGTTGGGAGTTATTCCACGGTCAGGGTCGCGATCTCAGAGATGGCCTCGTTGCCGTTGCCATCGGTGACGATTGCCCGGTACATATAGGCGCTTTATAAAATATCCTCCTTGAATTTTAAGAAGCGGCTTTGGGGAATTTTTTCGCTGAGCCAGCCGTTCCTTATGCACAGATTCATAAATGCGGAAATCGTAAAGCACTGGGCGCAAGTGCCCCGTGGCTCATTCTCCGCCCACGCTACATACTCCATAAAGCTTCCTGTACTATAGTCCTGCAGGCTGCCTTTGGAATTGGCATTGATCTTTTTGGGGATCGCAATGGCATTTGCCAGCTGCCGGGCATCCTGCTGCAGGCAGCTTTCACCCGTAACCTTTTCCTTTGCCATATAGTAAAAGGTGGAGGCAAAGGGCCAGGCTGCCCGGTTGTGATAGATGCCGGGGTTTTCCTCGTAGAAGGGATAGAACAAGCTCACACCAGCATCCGAAAAGGACAACCGATCCTCTGCCAAAGCCTTAAGGGCCTTCTCCCCGGTGACCACATCTGCCAGAATACAGTAAGCTGCACCCAGCGCCTCACAACGAGGCTCCAGATGTCCGTCCGGATGCTTAAAGTAGGCAAAGCTTCCGTCCGGGTGGCGCAGATGGTCACGGATGGCTTTTCGCAGGCGGTCTGCTTTTTCCTGCCAGTGCCGGGCATCGTCCTCCCGTCCCAGTACCCGGGCGGCGTGTGCCATCACATCCATACCCCGCACATAAAGGGCGTTGCACGACGGTGTCTTGATCCACACTGCCTTATTGCGCTCGGTCTCCTTATCCAGTCCATCCAGCGCGAAGGGATAGCCGTTCCAGCCCACATCGATGAAGGATGCCTGTCCGAAATACAGGCCGTCAGCTTCATCATAAAAGGGTTTATAAAAATAATCAAAGAAGATATTGCCCATACCGTAGAGCCAAGCCCAGTCCATTCGGTCACCGTGCAGATCAAACAGGTCACCGGCAGTCCAGAGCCAGCCTACATCCTGACCGGTACGGTTCAGTGCCGGGGACATATGGTAGCGGTTGCAAAATTCCCGGCTGTCCGGCTGCCACACATTCATATGTAGTGGGATGGCTTTGTCGCAGTTTTGCAGCTGCCAACCATCGGGGCACATAAAGCCGATATTCAGCCGTGCCAGAACATAGCTGCGGATCTGATTTTTCATAACCTCCGGGTACAGCCGGTTAAATGCCAAAAGACCGCAGGCTACCGTGTCCTGCCCAAAGAGCATTTCAAACCAGCCGCCACGACCACCGGCGGTAAAATACGCTCCGCCGTAGGGACAAGGTCCAATGTTGGCCTCTGCCTCAAAAACCGCCAGCTCCCACGCTTTTCGAAGGCTTTCCGGCAGCTCCTTTTTCATTTCCACCGTGAGCCGCCGGGAGAATTGGGGAACAGGCTGAAAATTACAGAGTTTTTCAAAAAATTTTTCCATACAAAACACCTCAGTCCAGCTTTTCCATAAGCCCAAGGAGCCGGCGGACAGACAGCAGTACCGCGCCGCGGTCTAACCTCCCGGTTTCCATCAGCATTACAGGATCAGTAGCCTTGGGGTCAGCGGTGTAGGCACCCGGGCCGCTTTCCGGCATTTTCACATCCCCGCCGGCGTGGAGCTCCTCTTCCAGCTTGGGGACGGTCCACCAGTCGGTCATCACTACACCGTCAAAGCCCCATTCCCCGCGAAGGATGCCGTTGATGGCCTCCCAGTTGGCGCTGCTGTACACCCCGTTGACCGGATTGTAAGCGGTCATCAGCGCCCAGGGCTTTGCCTTTTTGATGCAGATCTCAAAGCCACGGAGGTAGATCTCCCGCAGGGCTCTCTGGGACACCCGGCTGTCGCAGCTCCGGCGGCCGTTTTCCCGGTTGTTGCAGCAGAAGTGCTTCACGGTTGCCACGATCTTTTGGGACTGGACACCGGTGACACAGGCGGCAGCCAAAAGTCCTGTGGTCAGAGGGTCTTCGGAGTAATACTCAAAGTTTCTGCCGCCCATAGGATTCCGGTGGATATTCAGTCCCGGGGCAAGCCAGATGCCCATATTGTTTTCCTTGGCTTCGGCGGCGATCGCTTTGCCGATCCATTTCACAAGGGGCAGATTCCAGGTCTGCGCCACCGTGGTTTCACAGGGGAAGAAGGTGGTCTGCACACCCCGGTCGGGACGGGCGCGGACACCCATAGGACCGTCGGTGGTGGGGATCAGCGGCAGCTTTTTCTTGTCCTTGGAGCTATAGCGGGTGGGAACACCGATGCCGCCGGTGAGGGACACATTGTTCATTGGGTGTCCGTAGAGCATTGCGCCCAGCTCCCCGTCTGTGAGGGTAGCGATAAACTCCTCCAGCCGGTGGGTTTCCAGCGCCTCCGCCAGAGAAAACTCCGTTTCCGGCATCTGCGCCTTTACCCGGCTGCGGCGGATGGGATGGGGAATTTCCGGGGGATCAGGCAGTGCTTCATAGCTGCCGTCGGCACAAAGCCGCCGGGTCAGTGCCTTGGGTGCCATATAGGGGCGGCACTTTTTGCAGATCACATCCTCCGGGAGAGCAAATTCCAGTACCTTTTCCGTATCCCGGACATTGGTACCAACCGACACGGAATAGCTGCCCTTTTCCAGAACAAAGGCGCTTTCCAGAATTTTGCCCAGATCATCAAAAGAGCCAAACGCCCGGATGTCAAAGTGAAGCTTCAGGGTCTGTTCCTCCCCGGGCTTCAGTTCTGTGGTCTTACCGAAGGCAGTGAGCACCTTTTTTGCCTTGCCCAGGACTCCCTGAGGGGCGGTCAGGTACGCCTGCACCACCTCCTTGCCGGGGAAGGTACCCGTATTTTTCACCGAAACTTCCAGCTTTACTGTGTTCTTTTCCAGCAGCGCGTGGGTGGTTTTTATATTGAATGTGGTATAGCCCAGACCGAAGCCAAAGGGATATGCCACCTTCTCCGGGGCGAAGGTCTCAAAATAGCGGTAGCCTACAAAAATGTCCTCTGTGTAGTTTACATAATCTTTTTCCCTGTGGAACTCCGCCGTGGTGGGGTAGTCCTCCAGCGTATTGGCAATGGTATGCTGCAAATGCCCGGAGGGGTAGCTTTTCCCCAGCAGGATGTCCGTCAGTGCTTCCCCGGCAATACCGCCGCCGTACAGGGGGTACAAAATGGCGTTTGCCTTTTCATACTCCTTTGTGGACACAGGGCCGCAGGAATTGATCACCACGATGACTTTTTCAAAGTCCCGGTACAGGCGGTCCAGCAGCTCCTGTTCCTCGTCCCACAGGTAAAAGTCCCCCTTCTGACCGTTGCGGTCACCGCTGTCATCTCCCTCGGAGGAGAACCGGGACAGGCAGAAGATCGCTGTACCCCCAAATTCCACTGCCCTTTGGTATAGGTCCTCCGGCAGCACCGGCAGGGGCATATGGAAATTCCTTCGCCACACCACAGGTCCGGCAGTCTGGGTCTCAAAATCTGAGCGCTGGATCTTCTCCGTTTGGTTTACATAAAACTCTACCGTATCATAGAAGAATTGTATTTCTCCCTGCTCTGCGGCACTTTTCAGCCCGTCTGCCAGGGTGATCTCCCGGTCCGGGAACACCTCGGCACTGCCGCCGCCACCGAAAAGAAATTCTCCCGCGCCGATGCCGAACAGACACACCTTACTTCCCTTCGGAAGCGGCAGCGTGCCGTCATTTTTCAGTAGCACCGTCCCCTCCACTGCTGCCTGCTTTGCTATGCGCCAATGGGCATTGGAGCAGGTGACAAAGGTTTTGTTTTTCCCAAGGGGCAGTACCGGCTGATAAAAAAATCTTGCAAATCTGGAAAGCTTCATAGAAGTACCTCAAGTATGGATAATACTCTTCAAATTCACATTTATCGTTCAGTACAATCCTCCGTGTCATTCCGAGCCAGTGCACACACTGGCGTGGGAATCCGTTCCAAATACTTACTTTACGGATTGCCACACCAGTGACATCGGTCACTGGTTCGCAATGACAACGGGGGTGACAGGAAGATAAAT
>JAZNZZ010000121.1:0-5628 GCA_045595205.1 Faecousia sp. | reverse complement strand
TGATAATCGCCCCTACAATGTCATTCGATAGTCCTAATTGATAGTTTTGTAGGGACCGGCCTCCCGGACGGTCCTAATGAAAAATGACAGTATATAAGGGCCGTCGAGGACAGTTATAGCCTGCCACGGGCTAATCTTCCTGGCATTTGCGGATATACGCTCTGGGTGTCATACCCTTTTCCTCCAGAAAGGTCCGGTTAAAGGTGCGGATGGAGGAAAAACCGGAGGAAAAAGCAACCTGGGATATGGGTTTGTTTTCTGCAAGCAGGGTGCAGGCCTTGGCAACACGCAGTTTTCCCAGAAATTTCGGGAACCGGATGCCCATACGCTGGGAAAAAATATGGGAAATATAGAAGCGGCTCAGGAACAGCTCTTTGGAAAGAATATCCAGTGTCAGGGGTTCGGTGTAGTGTTCCGTGCAGTAGCTCAGGATCTGCTTAACGCTGTCGTGGTTCTCCGGGGTGGGATCATAAGAAAACAGCGGCAGCACCTGTCCCAGAAAGGAAAGCAGACCGCCGGTGGCGGAGAGCTTTTCAAAGGCTGAGGGAGAGCGGGACAATTGACAAAGGGATTCCAGCTGTTCGGGGATGTTCCCCGGCAGCTGGTTCTTTTTTAGCACGGGACATTGGGGGATCTTTCCGTTCAGGAGCTGCTGCAGCTGTCCGTGGAGCTCTCCTGAAAAGATCAGGAGGTAAATGTTCACCGGCTCCAGCTTTTCGTAGCTGTGGATCTGGTTGGGAAATGCCAGAAAAAGATCTCCCGGTTCCATAGGATAGCGTTTTCCGTCCAGCTCTGCCACAGCGCTTCCACTGCAAATATAGACCATTTCTAAGTGGCTGTGTATATGAGGAACACCGCCTAAACTTGGCATATTCCCAACAAAATACTGGTATTTCTTATTTTCAATATGATAAAGCATAGAAACCCCTCCGCGAACAGAGCAATATTTGGCTGAATTTTATTGATCTATGACTTGCATTGTAATACAGATATTGTAAAATGTAAACAGAAAAGAAAGGGGGCTTCTTATGAAGCGGTATCTTATTTTGCTCCTTACGATGGTGCTTTTGTTAAGCGGCTGCAGTGCATCTCCTGTAAAGACCCCTCTGCAGCAGGCCCACATCGATGCCATTCCCGTGGCAACGGATGCTATGACCGAGGAGGAGCTGCGGCAGATCGTGCTGGACTTCTTTCGGCTGCAGCTGACCTTCCAGTGGACTCCGAAGGAAAGCTTTGCCTACTCCATCACCACCTATAAGGAGCCCCGTGGGTTTTCTAAAAATACGGTCTATGCGGGACTTCCCTATCAGGGCAGCTCCCAGGCGGGCAATCTCTACTGGGCGATGGAATACTATGATCCCAGGACCGGCATTCTGGACAATACAGGTATGACCGGTCAGGAATTCTCTGAATTGCTGGGCAACCACTGTACCTCCAGTCCCTTCTGGGCCTGGGCAAGAGTGGTAAACTCCACCAGCCGATATACCAATGTGTGTATGACAAAGCACTACGGCTTCCTCCCGGTGGGGGATTATGCGTATGATACCCTTCAGTGGTCCGAGCTGGAGACGACCAAGGCGGTGTGCAAGGCAAACGGAGCGCAGCGGATGTTCGAGGCATACGCCCTTCTGAAGCCTGCCGACGGCATTTTCCTGTTCTACAGTCTGGGCGGCAACTCTCACTGCCGTATGGTCTCCTCTTATCCTGAGGTGGTGCGAAACGCAGACGGCACCATCAACGGTGACGAGAGCTACCTGTTATTTATGGATCAGGGCTCCGGCCTGAAGGATTACATAGCCGAGGACGGCAGCACCGTGCAGCTGCAGGGCAAGGTGGATCAAAAGGCAACCTTCCGTGAGCTGTTCGATAAATCCTACATTACCTTTACCTTCGGGGAATTTACCGGGGCGGACCCGGTGGAGCCTGCGGAGGTCACCCTGGAGCTGCCGGAAAAGGCAACGGTGGGGGAGCTGGCAATGAAGGGCACGATCCGTGCCAATTATGCCATTGCCTATACAGCCGCTACCCTGACGGATGCCGGGGGGAATGTGGTGATGGAGGAAAAACAGCACAGCGCAGGTATCGATCAGTATGAAATGCTCCTTGGGCAGGTACTGGACCTGTCGGAGGTTCGGACACTCCTTGAAAAAGGGGAGCTGAACCTGAAGGTGCAGGTACAGGTGAGCACAGGTCAGCTGCTCACCGCTTATGAAGGAAAAATTGTGGAGGGACAGTAATATGGATACAAAGAAACCAATTGGACTTGGTGTCATCGGCTACGGCGGTATGGGCAGCTGGCACACCAAAAAGGTCAGCAAGCTGCCGGAGGTGGCGCTTGCAGGCATCTATGATATTAAACCGGAACGGCAGGCATTGGCAGAGGAAAACGGCATCCGCGCCTACCCCTCTATGGAGGCACTGCTCTCTGACGAAAGCATTTCCCTTGTGACGGTGGCAGTCCCCAACCATTTGCACCGGGACATTTGCATAGCGGCAATGGAAGCGGGGAAAAATGTAATATGTGAAAAGCCTGTGGCAATGAACGGGAAAGAGCTGCAGGAGATGATCGATGCGGCAAACAAAAACGGTGTTCTGTTCACTGTCCACCAGAACCGCCGGTGGGACGAGGATTTCCGCATCGTCCGCAAGCTTTATGAAGAAAACACATTGGGGCGCATCTTCCGTATCGAGTCCCGCACCCACGGCAGCCGGGGCATCCCCGGTGACTGGCGGAATCAGAAGCAGTACGGCGGCGGAATGCTGATGGACTGGGGCGTGCACCTGCTGGATCAGCTGCTGTGGATGCTCCCGGGTAAGATCCAGTCTGTCTATGCTCAGATGAGCTATGTGACCAATGAGGACTGCGACGACGGCTTCACCGCCCAGCTGCAGTTTGATAACGATGTGGTGGTGGAGGTGCAGGTGGCGACCAGCAACTTCATCGGTCTGCCCCGTTGGTATGTGCTGGGCGAAAACGGCACTGCCTCCATTGAACGCTGGACTCTGGAGGGCAAGATCGTGATGGTCTCCGACTGGGAGCACCGGGATGCAGTGCCTGTGGTCACAGCGGCGGGTATTACCAAGACTATGGCACCCCGAACCAATGACACCATCAAAGAATACCCCCTTCCCAGAATCGAATGTGATGTCCGGGACTTCTACAGAAATGTAGTAAAGGCCATCCGCGGGGAAGAGCCTCAGATCGTCACCCACGCACAGGTGATGCGGGTGATGCGCCTGATGGAAGCCATCCGGAAATCCGCCGAAACCAACGAAGTGGTAAAGGATTTTGATATGTAAATTCTAATTTAGCGGGCTGTCACCCCCCGTTGTCATTGCGAACCAGTGACCTATGTCACTGGTGTGGCAATCCGCGCTCCCTGTCAGGACCGTCGAGACGCCGGTCCCTACCACGCCCCGTCATTGCGAACCAGTGACCGCGGCGCGTCGCGCAGCGAATTAAAATGATTATGATTGCCAGTGGCAATCATACATTAACATAATCACTGGTGTGGCAATCCGTAAAGTAAGTGTTTGGAACGGATTCCCACGCCAGTGTGTGCACTGGCTCGGAATGACACGTAGGATTGTACTGATCGATAAATTTCAATTTAGCGTTCAGTCTATCGAATGATATTGTGGGGGCGATTATCAATCGCCCGCGTGATTTGCAACGCAAATCACCATTGCCTTCGGCAATGACGGGCGGATAATATCCGCCCCTACGACACCATTCCAAAGAGCGCGATAAATACGAATTTGAAGAGGCTTATTATGGAAAAATTAAAGGTCGGCTTACAGCTATACTCCGTCCGGCAGGCACTTACGGAGGATATGGACGGGGCGTTGCAGCAGGTCAAGGCGATGGGCTATGACTATGTGGAATTTTCCGGCGGGCGCTATGGGCGCACCGGGGAGGAGACCCGAAGGCTTCTGGACAAAAACGGTCTTCGCTGTATTTCCGTCCACCAGTCCCCCGCCTTTTTTGAAAATGACCCCCGGGATGCGGTGGATTATGTAAAGACCCTGGGGGCAGAGTTCTGCGTGATCCCTGTGGTCAGACTTCCTGCATATCAGGAAAAATGGCAGGAGACCATCTCCCTTTTCCGGGAGATGACCGAAGCCTTTAAAGCTGCGGGGATAAAGCTTTTGTATCATAACCACGATCACGAGCTGACGGTGCTGCCCGGTGACCAAATACCCCTTCTGGATAAGCTCCTTGCCGCTGTGCCGGGACTGTCCCCGGAATTTGACACCTGCTGGCTCAGCTACGGCGGGGCAGATCCGGTGTCCTACATTGAAAAATACGCGGAGTCCATAAGCCTTGTGCATTTAAAGGACTATGCCTGTGCTGCGCTGCCCCAAAGACCTGTGTGGCAGCTGTTGCAGGAGGGCTGGGAAAAACCGCAAAAGCGCAGCGAGGCGGCATTTCGCTACACCCCTCTGGGTCTGGGCGTGGAGTCCTGGCAGCGGATCGTGCAGGCGATCGGTGCTTCCGGAGCCTCCTTTGTGGTGGTGGAGCAGGATGAGAGCCGGGATCGCTCCCCTCTGGAGGCAGCAAGGCTGAGCCGCAAATATCTGCGGGAAACGCTGGGTATCTGAAAATTCGAAAGAATTTGACATTGCAGACGGTTTGTGCTATTCTATTACAGTGGAACGGTGGAGATTTGCCGTTCCCTGAAAGGCATCCGAAAGGAGCCGTAAATTTTAAGGAGGAAAAAACAAATGAAAAAGCTGATTGCACTGCTGCTGGCTCTGGTTATGGTACTGGGTCTGGCAGCCTGCGGCGAGACTGCCGCACCTGAGACTACCCCCGCTGCCGGCGGTGAGACCACCGAGGGCACTGAGGGTACTGAGCCCGCAGAAGAGGGTACTGCACTGGAGGATATGATCGTTGGCGCTATCTACATCAACAGCAAGAACGACACCGCCGGTTATACCTTCGCACACCACAACGGCATTACCACCGCTATGAAGGAGCTGGGTATGGATCCCGAGACCCAGCTGGTCATCCAGGACGAGATCCCCGAGGATAAGGAGCAGGTCCTGACCGCCATCGACAACCTGGTGGGCGAGGGCGCAAACATCATCTTCGGCATCTCCTTCGGTTACATTGATGCTATGGCAGAGGCTGCTGAGGAGTATCCTGATGTGATCTTCTCCCACGGCACCGGCTACCTGTCCAACGAGACCAACTTCAACAACTACTTCGGCCGTGCGTACCAGGCCCGTTACCTGGCAGGTATCGCTGCAGGTCTGAAGAGCCTGGAGCTGAAGAACAACAACATTGGTTATGTTGCTGCATACGGCACTCAGTACGCTGAGACCGCTTCCGGCATCAACGGCTTTGCTATGGGTGTTCTGTCCGTGAACCCCGAGGCTACCATCTATGTGAAGGAGCTGGGCGCCTGGGCTGACGAGGTCAACGAGTCCGCTTATGCCAAGGAGCTCATCGAATTCTACAAGTGCGGTGTTATCTCCCAGCACTGCGACTCCGCTCAGCCCCAGATCATGGCTGAGAACAACGGCGTCTTTGGCTGCGGCTACAACTCCGACATGACTCCCGATGCTCCCAAGGCTCACCTGACCGCTGCTATCTGGAACTGGAATGTCTACTACCGCACCGCC
>JAZNZZ010000120.1:0-57464 GCA_045595205.1 Faecousia sp. | reverse complement strand
TGCAGGAAGTATTTTCGTCATTTTCGTCCAACAGAACCTTTTTGACGGAAGATGCGTATTACGAAGCAATCTCATCTTCTTGTGATGAAGAGGAGCTGCGTCCCTTAAGAAACGCAGAGTTTAATTAAATTAGCAAACAATCGTGTTATTGCCAATTCACATTCTTTTGACAAAATGACACCGCCTGTTCCGGTGGTGTCATTTTGTCATTTATTTATAGCATTTTTGAAATCAGATCTTCACGGGATTCGTAAGACAGATCAACCGGTGCAATATCAAATACTGTCTGGCAGCCTGTGATGCCTCTCTTATGCATCCTAAAAATTGCTCTGGCACAGGTAACCAATACACTTGCAGTAAACTGAGGATTGGAATCAAGGGTCAGCTTATACTCAATGGTCTGTGTGCTTTCCTGATCCCAGCCTGTAACACCGCTGCGGATCACACTGCCACCGTGAGGAAGTCCGGAGTGATCCTTTTTCATCTCTTCTGCACTGATAAACACAACGGTGGTATCATAATCTGCAAAATAGTTTGGCATAGTAACAATTTGTTTTTCGATCGCTTTCAGATCTGCGCCATCCTCTGCAACGACATAACAGAGCCGTGTGTGCTTTTCTCTTGTCGTAAATTCAGGATTCTCACCATTACGCACACGGTCCATTGCCTCTTGAACAGGAATTGTATATTGGCGGCAATCCAGGACACCGGGAATGCGTCGAACCGCATCAGAGTGCCCCTGGCTGACTCCCCTGCCCCAGAAGGTATAATGGTTGCCGCAAGGAAGAACAGCGGAAGCGTACAGTCTGTTTACAGAAAACAGACCCGGGTCCCAACCTGCAGAGATCAAAGCAATATGACCGGACGCGCGGGCTGCAGCATCCACTTTTGCATAATGCGCGGGAATATTCGCATGATTGTCAAAGCTGTCGATCACATTGAACTGAGCAGCGAATTGAGGGGTCATTTCTGGCAGATCGGTAGCACTTCCACCACATAGAAGCATTACATCGATCTTATCCGCCCATTCGGAGACAGAATTTACAGGCAGTACCGGCACGCCTTCTGTCCGAATGGTTACATTTTCAGGATCTCTGCGTGTAAATACCGCCTGAAGCTGCATATCCGGGTTTTGTGCAATTGCTGCTTCTGCACCTTTTGCAAGATTTCCATATCCAACGATTCCGATTCTGATCATTTGTATCACCTTTCAAAAGAAAATCATTCTAACAAATTGAGTAATCTTTGCAACAAAAGAGACTTGAAAGTACTCAAAGTTGATGTTATAATTATATTATCACAAAAAATTGAAAAGGGGAAGATTATTTATGAAAAAAGATTCACTGAATTTGGTTGTCATCGGCTGCTCCGGTATGGGCAAGCGCCACATCAAGGCTGTTTATGAAAACGAGCGCGCTAACCTTTACGGTATCTGCGACATCGACCAGAGCCGTGTAGAGTCCGCAGCTGCCCTGTATCATCCTGAGCACACCACCAACGATTGGCACGACTATGTTAACGATCCCGCAGTGGATGCCGCGATCATCGTTATGCCCGACCAGCTCCACCTGGAGATGACGGAAACCTTCCTGCGTGCAGGCAAGCACGTTCTGTGTGAGAAGCCTATGGCTCTGACTCTCACTGAGTGTGAGAAGATGATGCAGGCAGAAAAGGATACCGGACTGAAGCTGATGGTCGGTCAGGTCTCCCGTTACGCTCCCTCTTTCGCTAAAGCTAAGGAGATCATTGATTCCGGCCGCATCGGTGAGCTTTTCTTTGTTGAGAGTGAGTATGCACACGACTACAGTGTTGCCCGCGGTGCAAATGACTGGCGTGTTTCCCCCGAGCGCCACGCTGTGATCGGCGGCGGCTGTCACGCTATTGACCTCCTGCGTTGGATCGCCGGCGACCCCACCGAGGTTTACGCCCTGTCCAATCATAAGTGCCTGACCGACTGGCCTGTTGATGACTGCTCCATCGCTGTTATGAAGTTCCCCAACAATGTTAACGGCAAGGTGCTGACCGCTATCGGCTGTAAGCGTGAGTACACGATGCGTTCCTGCTTCTATGGCACAAAGGGCACCATTATCTGCGATAACCGTTCCAACTACCTGACCTTGTTTGAGTGCGGCGATGAGCCTCTTGCACAGCACGGCAACCGCTACAACATCCCTCAGATGATTCCTGTAAGCATCTCCGGTCACAATGTAAAGGCTGAGATCAAGGCTTTTGTTGACTCCGTTCTGGACGAGACTCCTCTGCCCATCTCTTCTATGGAAGGTGCTTCCACTGTTGCTGTTTGTAACGCTGTTGTGGAGTCCTGTGCAACCGGTATGCCTGTTAAGGTCAAGTACCCTGTTCTCAAGTAATTATCACTTTGGCGCCCCCATATTTGGGGGCGCTGTTTTTTGTCTGAATTTGCTTGATTTTATTATACCTATGTGCTATACTTTCAAAAGGTATGTAAATAATTAAGTAAGGAAGTATTTGCAAATGAATACATCTGTTTTTGAAAATGTGGAATCCAATGTCCGTTCTTATTGCAGAAGTTTTCCCACAGTCTTTACCAAAGCAAAGGGCGCCATTATGACCGATGAAAACGGCAAGGAATATGTTGACTTTTTTGCCGGTGCAGGCGCATTGAATTATGGTCACAATCCGGATAAGATCAATGAAAAGCTGATCGCATATCTCCAGAATGACGGAATCATCCATTCTATGGATATGTACACTGCCCCCAAGCGTGCTTTCCTCGAATACTTTCAGGAGAACATTCTTGCCCCCAGAGGTCTTGATTATAAGATCCAGTTTGCAGGTCCTACCGGTACAAATGCAGTTGAGGCTGCCGTAAAGCTTGCCCGTAAGGTTAAGGGTCTCCAGAATATTTTTGCAATGATGGGTGCATTCCACGGTATGACCATGGGTGCTCTCGCTCTGACAACGGACCGCTGCTCCAGAGAAGGCGCCGGTCAGATCCTTCCCAATGTGACCCACATCCCCACACCGGATATGTTCCCCGGCTTCGATACCATAGCCTATATGGACAGGCTGATCACAGACGATCACTCCGGCATTGAAAAGCCTGCTGCCATTATTCTGGAGACGGTTCAGGCAGATGGCGGTATCAATGTGTTTGATGCCCAGTGGCTTAAGGAGCTCCGTCAGCTTTGCGACCGGCACGACATTCTTTTGATCACCGATGATATTCAGGTAGGCTGTGGCCGTACCGGTACATTCTTCTCTTTTGAGCGTGCAGGCATTACGCCCGACATTGTTACCATTTCCAAATCCATTGGCGGTTGCGGAATGCCCCTTTCCATCGTCCTGTTCAAGCCTGAGCTCGATATTTGGGAGCCGGGTCAGCATACCGGTACCTTCCGTGGCAATCAGCTTTCCCTGATTGCCGGAAAAGCAGGTCTTGAAATATTTGTCAATGACGGAATTGAAAACGAGGTCAAACGAAAGGGCGAGCTTGTCAAGGAGTTTTTGCAGAATGAGATCTGCTCCCTTGATTCCCGCATCACTTTCCGCGGTCTGGGTCTGATTTGGGGTATTGACTTCTCCGGATTTGAGGTTGATATGACAAAGCCTTTGATTGCTGCCTGCTTCCGTAACGGTTTGATCATTGAGAGAGTCGGTCGCAACAACAATGTTTTGAAGATTATGCCTCCTCTGGTGATCGAGGATTCCCTTTTGATGAAGGGACTTGAGATCATTCGCGATTCTCTCAAAGAAATTCTATAAATATCCAAGGGCAGTCGCGCAGTGACTGCCCTTGATAACGCAAAAGGAAGATAATTATGAAAAGAATTCGGTACTATATTGCATTGTTCACCGCCAATCTTGCCCAGATCTTAATGAAGCTGCTTGGCCGAAATGCGACCTTCCTTCCCGGCAAGATCGCTACAAAGCTTTCTCCTGACTTTCTGAAGCATCTCACCCCTCCTAAAACGGTAATTGCTGTGACCGGTACAAACGGCAAGACAACTGTAAGTAACCTTCTTTCTTCGGTCCTTACCGAAAACGGCTACAGCATCACAAATAACAGCTTCGGCTCCAATGTTCAGGCAGGTGTGATCTCTGCACTGATCGAGGACACGACCTTCTTTGGAAAACCAAAGAAGGACATTGCAGTTCTTGAAGTGGACGAGCGCAGCTCCCTTCTGATCTACCCTTATTTGAAGCCGGATTATCTGGTGTGCAACAACATTATGCGAGACTCCTTAAAGCGCAATGCACATACAGAATTTATCAGCTTTATTATCAGCAAGGCCCTCCCCTCCTCCACAAAGCTTATTTTAAATGCTGATGATATTATTGCAAGCTCTCTTGGTAAAAAGGATCAGAAATGTGTGCACTTCGGTTTATCTGCCGAAAAGCCGGAGGAGAATATTCCTCAACACATCAAAGATATTGTTTATTGCCCCGAATGCGGAGAAATTCTGGAATCCGAATATGTCCGCTATAACCATATCGGCCGTCTTTACTGCCCTGCCTGCAGCTTCCGTTCTCCCGAACCGGATTATCTCGTAACGGAAATCGACCGGGATAATGACACATTTACAATTGAAGTTCCCGGTGGTACGGAAACCTATAATTTGATCAATGATAACATTGTAAATGTCTATAATTTTGCCGCAGCTATTTCTGTTCTTCACGAGATCGGGCTTACCTACGAACAGATCAGCAAGGGTTTTGCAAAGACGAAAATCGTTAAGACCCGTTTTGAAGAGATCGAGGCAGGTGAACTGAGCATTACAATGCTGATGGCAAAGGGACAGAATCCCATTGCCTGTGCGCGGTGCTACGACTATGTAGCGAAAGCACCATTCGATGACAAGTGTGCAATTTTGGTGGTGGACGACAAAGACGATAACATCAACAATTCCGAAAGCACCTGCTGGCTTTACGACTGTGACTATACTGCCCTTGCAGATCCTTCTGTCAAGCAGGTGATCTTCGGCGGTCCGCGCTGTAAGGATCACCTCCTGCGTGCACTTCTGGCAGGTGTCGACGAAAATAAAATTTCCATTAGCGAGAACTGCGCTGATAGCACCAAATTCGTCGATCCTCAAAAATGCAAGCACATCTATGTCCTTCACGAATTGTACCGACCCGTGGATGCAGAAAATGTGAAGATCGGTCTGGTGGCACTTGGGAAAGGAGCTAAAAATGGTAATTGAAATTCTTTTTAACGAGTCCTGTAACCTCTTTGGAGACGGACAGAATTCCAAATATCTGGAAGCAACATTGCCTGATGCACAGTTTGTTTATACAAAAATTACCGATGTTCCCTATTTTGTTGACAATGATCCTGACCTTATTTATATCGGCTCTATGAGTGAATCTGTTCAAAGAAGAGCTATTGAAAAATTATCACCTTACAGAGCGAGACTTCTGGAGCTTATAGACAAAGGAACTCCCCTTTTGGCTACCGGCAACGCCGGTGAGATCTTCTGCAGAAAGATAGATTATGTTACAGAAGAGATCTCTGTGGAAGGTCTTGGCATCTTTGATATCGATGTCAAAACTGATCTTTTTGACCGCTATAACGGAAAGGTTCTTGCGGATTTTAACGGTATTGAGATCCTGGGCTTCCGCTCTCAGTTCAGTATGCTCTACGGCAATAATGATGACAGCTATTTTGTAAAGGTCAAGCGCGGTATTGGCATCAACAGAAACTCAGAACTGGAAGGCTTGCGGAAAAATAATCTGATTTGCACACAGCTCCTGGGACCCATTCTTCCTCTGAATCCCCTGTTCTGCGAATATCTGCTTTCTCTCTGCGGCTTGGAGGTCCGGGCAGCATACCGCGATGCTGCAATGGATGCTTACTATCAGCGTCTTAAGGAATTTAAAGACCCTGTTGTCCCTTGCTGAATTTAAAACTCCCGGATCCTTGTCCGGGAGTTTATTATTTCTTAAATACAAGAAATCGGCTGAAAATATAATTCAGAATTACGACAGCAACGCTTACAATGATCTTAACGATATTTCCGTTAAGCAGCAAAACATCAGTAAGCAGGAAAATGGAAAGGATCTCCAGCAAGCCGGAGCCAGCTCTGCTGAGAACAAACTTCCAAAACTCAGGAATGACAGTCTTCAAAGACCAATCTTTACTTTGAAATACAAATGGCTTATTTGTAAAAAAAGCCGTTAAAACAGATACGATCCACGCGATTATATCTGAAAATGTCGCGGATAAACCGCAAAAATTATAGAGTGGATAATAAACCAGAAAATTTACCGCAGTAGTAACGACCCCGAAGAAAAGATACAGGATCCCTTGACGGTATTTATTGAAAAATTCTTTCAGCACAGCTAACACCTCTGTGTTAGTATAGCATATTTGAGATAAATATGCAACAAAACACCGCAGAGAGAACTCTGCGGTGCAATTGTATATACTTAACAGCCGAGAAGCTTCTCCAGTGCAGCAAGCTTGATACAGGTACAGAAAACATCCATTGCCTGCTCCAGTTCAGCCACAGGAGGCAAACTGGGAGCGATACGGATGTTGCTGTCCTGGGGATCGTTGCCATAGGGATATGTAGCGCCTGCAGGTGTCATCTCAACGCCGGCTTCCTTGCACAGTGCCAGAGCACGCTTGGCAGTGCCGGGCATAGTATTAAAGCTGACGAAGTAACCACCCTTGGGTCTGTTCCAGCTGGCAAAACCGAGGGGCTTGATCTCCTTATCCAGCATATCAGCAACAACATTGAACTTCGGGCCAAGGATCGCAGCGTGACGCTTCATGATCTCGATGGTCGTTGCCTTGTCCTTCAGATACTTAACATGGCGCAGCTGATTGACCTTATCGTAAGAGATCATCTGTGCGGTAAAGAGCTTTGTGAAGTAAGCGATATTTGCCTCAGAGGTAGCCATCACAGAGATGCCGCCACCAGCCAGAGTGATTTTGGAGGTAGAAGCAAACTCACAGACCATATCCGGATTGCCGGCTTCAGCACACAGGGAAATAATATCCGGGAAAGGCACATATTCGCCCTCAAACTCGTGGATGCAATATGCATTATCCCACATAATGAGGAAGTCAGGTGCAGCGGGCTTCAGCGCAGCAAAGCGGCGAACCGTCTCGTCAGAGTAAATAATGCCATCAGGGTTGGAATACTTGGGCACACACCAAATACCCTTGACCTGAGGATCTTTTACAAGCTCTTCAACCATATCCATATCAGGACCGGTGGCGGTCATAGGAACGGTGATAAGCTCAGCTCCAAAGAATTCAGTCACAGTAAAGTGACGGTCATATCCGGGGCTGGGGCAAAGGAACTTGACCTTCTCCTCCTTGCACCAGGGACGCTCACTGTGAAGCAATCCGTGGCTGTAGGCACGGGCGATAACATCGAACATAAAGTTCAAGCTGGAGGTGCTGCCTACAAAGATCTGAGAAGGCTTACAGTCAAGAACATCTGCCCAGTACTCCTTGGCGCACTTCAAGCCGGAAAGCTCGCCGTAGTTACGGGTATCCACACCGTCAACAACGCAATCCTCAGCTGTCTGAACCGTCTGAAGAATACCGCTGACTGCATCCAGCTGAAGCTTGGAGGGCTTACCACGGGCCATATTCAGCTTCAAATTCTTTGCCTTACAGGCCTCAAACTGTTCTTTCACAAGCTGATACGCACTGTTCAGCTCGTCGCGGGTCATATTTGCGTATTGCATACCGATCTTCCTTTCCAATCGTTAATTTATCGTTTCCATTATATACCTCTTACGACAAAAACTCAACAAATATTTTTTGTATTCTGTGGCACGGATGTTTTTTGTTGGAATATACAAGCAGCTTCACTGCACGCAAGTGAGATTTTTACATTTTTATATATTGCAATTTACTATTACTTCGCATAAAATTATTATGTCTGAGTTTATGATTTTCGGGAAGGAATGAGGATAATGAGCGAGTATATCTCAGTCCCTGAATTATTTGGCACAGATGTTTTTAATGAGTCAACAATGAAAGAAAGACTCAACGAAAAAACATACGAGGCCTGGAAACACTGTATTGAAAACGATAACCCTCTCACCCTGGATGTTGCAAACGAAATCGCCGAGGCAATGAAGCTTTGGGCAACGGAAAAAGGTGCAACCCATTACACCCATTGGTTCCAGCCAATGACCGGTATCACTGCAGAAAAGCACGATTCCTTTATCTCCCCCGTTGGTGAAGGCAAGGTTATTATGGAATTTTCCGGTAAGGAGCTTGTCCGGGGCGAACCGGACGCATCCTCCTTCCCTTCCGGCGGACTTCGTGCCACCTTTGAAGCAAGAGGTTATACAGCCTGGGATCCTACTGCGTTTGCATTTGTAAAAGACGGAAGCTTATACATACCTACTTGCTTTTTCTCTTATACCGGTGATGCACTTGATAAAAAGACGCCGCTTCTTCGCTCCATCGATGAGGTTTCAAGAGAAGCTGTTAGGATCCTCCGTCTTTTTGGAGATAACGATACAAAACACGTACAGGTCTCCGTTGGCGCTGAACAGGAGTATTTCCTGATCCCCAGGTCCTTCTATGCACAGCGTGAGGATCTTCGTCTTACCGGGCGCACACTCTTTGGCGCAACACCGCCCAAGGGTCAGGAACTGGATGACCACTATTTCGGAACCATCCGTACAAGAGTTTCCAACTTTATGCGGGATCTGGATGAGCAGCTCTGGCGGCTGGGAGTCCTTTCCAAGACAAAACACAACGAAGGTGCTCCCTGCCAGCACGAGTTGGCTCCGATCTATACCGATGCCAGCAGCGCCTGTGATTCCAACCAGCTGATTATGATGGTGATGAAGAAGTGTGCCGCGAAGCACGATCTTGTGTGTCTTCTCCACGAAAAGCCTTTTGAAGGTGTTAACGGCTCCGGTAAGCACAACAACTGGTCACTGTGCACGGATTCCGGCAAGAACCTCTTTAACCCCGGAAAAACACCCAGACAAAACGCACAGTTTTTGGTATTCCTTGCCGCTTTTATCAAAGGCATCGATGAGTATCAGGAGCTTCTGCGCTGCTCTGTTGCATTTGCAGGAAATGACCATCGTCTTGGCGCACACGAAGCACCTCCGGCTATCATCTCCATATTCCTTGGTGACGAGTTGACCGCTGTTGTAGAATCCATTATAAACGGTTCCAACTACACCAATCCTGAGAAAAGCCTGATGCGGATCGGCGTGGATGTTATGCCGGTCCTGCCTAAGGATACGACAGACCGGAACCGTACATCTCCTGTTGCATTTACCGGTAACAAATTTGAGTTCCGTATGCTGGGCTCCTCCCAATCCATCGCAGACCCCAACACCACGCTCAACACCATAATGGCAGAGGAGCTGAGCCGTTTTGCGGAGGTTTTGGAAGCAGCAGATGACTTTGATGCCACACTTCAAAAGCTTGTCTGTGACACTCTGACAGCCCACCAGAGGATCATCTTTAACGGCAACGGCTATTCAGAGCAGTGGCAGGAGGAAGCTGCCCGCAGAGGCTTGAGCAATCTCCCCTCTACTGCAAAAGCGCTTCCAACCTATATGTCACGGAAAAATATTGATCTTGTAACAAAACACGGGATCTACACCGAGCACGAATTCCACGCCCGTTATGAGATCTATATGGAATCCTATAATAAGATGATCCATATCGAAGCACGGACAATGGTGGATATGGTTATGCACCAGATCCTCCCGGCAGCACTGCGCTATACATCTGATCTCTCAGAAGCGATCCTGCGGAAACAAACTGCTTCCGGTGGCAGGATCACTTCTAAGGCAGAAGCATCCATTGCAGAGCGTATGTCTCAGCGCACCGACAGCCTTTACGAAACTGCAGAGCAGCTTTATTCTGCACTGAAACAGGTGCCCGGGGATACTGCAGACGCTATGGAGTATTACAGCAGTGTTGTTATTCCCTATATGGATAAAGTTCGCAAGGATGCCGACTTCCTGGAAAAGCTGACAGCCAAGTCCTACTGGCCCTACCCTACCTACTCAGATATTCTTTTCTACTAATCATTCAGAAATTGGATTGCCTCCTCGGAGGCAATCTTTTTTATACTTAAAATATGATTCAGTTAGCTTTACAACCTCTGGTGTTAAATAGATCAGCGCAATCAGGTTGGGCATAGCCATTAACGCATTTACGATTTCGGACAGGATCCAGACCGTACCGGTATTCAGACATACACCAAGGATCGATATAAACCCCTGAATAAGAATAAAGATGCGCTGTACTTTATTTCCGAACAGGAATTCACTGCACCGAATTCCGTATAGACTCCATCCGAGGATCGTAGCAAATGCAAGCACACAGATGATCAGCGCGATCGGCACTGTGATCCAGTTACCGCATACAGAAGTAAAAGCCTGTGTCGTCAAGCTTACACCGGTATCGATTCCGTATGAGATCGGAACACCACTGCACAGTATAACGAGACCTGTTAATGTGCAGATCAAAATCGTGTCTATAAAAACCTCCATAATCCCCATCAGTCCCTGCTCCGCAGGATGATCCACATTGGCTGTTCCGTGAGCAATGGAGGCTGTTCCCATACCGGCTTCATTGGTAAATACGCCTCTGGAAGCACCGGTGCGTAACGCAACAAAGGCAGAACCTACAACACCACCTGTTACGGCTTGCGGCATAAATGCGCCTTTTATAATTGCTGCAAAAGCTGTGGGGATCGCATTTCTTCTAACGATCAACACAAATACGCCCAACAGTAAGTAACAGAGTGCTGCAAGGGGTACTATGATCTGTGTGACTTTTCCAAGTCTTTTTGTACCTCCGGATAATAGGAAAATAACAGACAGAGAAATCATTCCGGCAGCCAGCATTTTAAAAGCAAAGCTAAATTCCAAATCAAAAGCTGAAAGTGCAGATTCAAGGCTGCAAACTACAGCATTTACTTGCGTTGCATTGCCAACGCCAAAGGATGCCACAACACCAAAGAAGCAGTATGCATAGGCAAGAAAACGGAATTGACGAGGTAAGCCATCTCTGATCATATACATTGGACCGCTGAGATACATATCTTTTTCGATCCTGGTTCTGTATGATACAGCCAAAACAGCCTCAGCATATTTTGTTACCATACCAAACAAGGCGCATAACCACATCCAGAATATAGCACCCGGTCCTCCAATGGCAATAGCACCTGCTACACCGGCCAAATTCCCCGTACCTACTGTTGCTGCCAATGCAAGGCTTAGAGCTTGAAAGCCGGAAATACCGTTTCGGTTCCTGATTTTGAATTGCTCAAAGAACCTTTTGATTGCAAAAGGCAATCTTCTGATCTGAATGAATCGTGTTTTGATGCTCAAATATATTCCGACGCCAAGGATCATTATTAAAGTTGGGATACCCCAGAGAAAGGAATTCACCGAGACCAGAAGATCTGTCATATAACCTCCAAAAAAAGAAGCAGCCCCCGAAAAGGAACTGCTTCAGTAATATTGCGTTATTCCCAGGAGGCCCAAACCTCAGGGCAATAGCCAAGGGTAACCTGCTTTCCGTTACGGACGATCGGAGTACGCATAATGGAGGGATCGTCAAACACCCTGTCTTCTTTCTGCGTTTTATCATCCATATACCGCAGCAAGGCGATGGCGTCAGACTTGTTCTCCCAATCGATCAAATTGTCGACTCCACCGACTCCACGAAGGACTGCATCAAACTCTTTGCCGGAAAGTCCATAACGGAGCAGGTCCACATATTGATACTTTATGCGGCGTTCTTTGAAATATCTCTCTGCTTTCTTTGTATCAAAGCATTTGTTCTTTCCAAAAATCTGAATATTCAATATGTCACCTCCATCAGGCAAAGACCGCAGGCCGGGACTGCAAAGCCTGCATCCATACGACGACCGCCGTATAGTTGAGAAATGGAAGCGGCCTCACGCTCTCCCCTTCCGATCTCTACCAATGTTCCCACCATAATACGCACCATATGCTGCAAAAAGCCATTACCGGTAACAGTAAAAACAATTTCTTCCCCGATTCTTTCCACCGAAAAAGCCTTGATAGCGCGTACTGTGGATTTCTTCATATTCTTGTTGCCGCAAAAAGCGGAAAAATCGTGGGTGCCAATATACTGTACAGCAGCCTTCTGCATCGCAGAAATATCAAGATCATCTGTGCAGATATATACATATTTGCGGTCGAATACACAAGGCTTAGTGCTGTTCCAGATTCGGTACCGATATGTTTTCTCTTTGGCATTTAACCGTGCGTGAAATCGCGGAGATGCTTCCTTGCAGGCATAGACACCAATATCCTCCGGAAGGTACTGCCGCAGTCCGGTCAGAATGTCATCACAGCTCATTGCACTATCTGTGTGAAAGCTTATGACTTGACCGATTGCGTGTGTGCCTGCATCTGTACGGCCACTGCCGGAGACCTCTACTTGCTCCCCCAGAAGCTTTGAAAGTGTGGACTCCAGCTTTCCCTGTATTGTATTATCTCCGCAGGAAAGCCGCTGCCAGCCCCGGTAGCGTGTGCCGTCATAACAAATGTCAAGACGAAGATTTCGCATACTCCTTCAATTCCTCTCTTGCCTCTTTTTCCGTGTCAGCGGAAAACAAAAACTCACCAAAAGCGTTGTAAACATGAATGTGACCGCGAACATAATCGAACTTAAACAATGTCATCACCCTTTCTTATTGTGATGACATTGTATCAAGCATAAAGTCCATTAAATCGGACTTTTAATCAATTACCTCATATCCGGCATCAACGATTGCCTTCTTTAGTGCATCCATATCAGGATCGCCGGTGACTGTAACACATTTCTTGTCAAGGTCAACAACTGCATCTGCAGTTCCGGGGATCTCTTTGCAAACCTTTTCAACGCGGGCCTTGCAGTGGGGGCACATCATACCTTCAACGGTGATTACTTTTTCCATAATTTTCTCCTTTTCAATTTTATGATCGATTTCTTTTGTTTTGCCTTCCTTCGTTTTAAAAAAGCGAAGTCTTAAGGCATTGGTTACAACAAACACAGAGCTCATACTCATTGCTGCTGCACCAAGCATTGGACTGAGTTGAATACCAAAAGCAGGGTAAAGAACACCGGCAGCAACGGGAATACCTAAGCTGTTATAGAAGAATGCCCAGAACAGGTTTTCCTTGATGTTCCGTATTGTAGCTTTGCTTAAAGCAACGGCGGAAGAAACGGCAGTAAGCGAAGAAGTCATCAGAACGACATCCGAAGAATCCACCGCAATATCTGTTCCCTTGCCCACGGCAATACCAATATCTGCAGTAGTCAGTGCCGGCGCGTCGTTAATACCGTCACCAACCATAACGACCTTTTTGCCCTCACTGCGCAGCTGTTCAATAACACGAAGCTTATCCGCGGGAAGGACATCCGCGATCACCTTATCCACCTTTGCAAGAGAACCGATGGTTTTTGCTGTTGCCTCGTTATCGCCGGTAAGCATTATGACCTCAAGACCCAGCTTATGCAGTCTTTCCACTGCATCGACTGAATCCTCCTTCAAAACATCTGCCGCAATGACAGCGCCAAGGTATTCGTATTCAGAAGCAAAATACAGCGGCGTATTTCCTTTGGAAGTGTATTCACTTAAATCAGGAACCGTAATATTCACCGAAGTCATCAGTGCCATATTGCCGCCATAATACTTCTTTCCTGAAATTACCGCAGAAACACCGCGACCCGGCAAAACTTCAAAAGCATCAGGATCGATATGATCCATATCCCCAAGGCGTTCCATGATCGCTTTCGCAAAGGGATGCTCTGAACGGCACTCCAAAGAACCTGCGATAGCAAGAAGCTCATCTTCTGTTATCTTATTGGGAAGCACACAAGTTACTGCAGGCTTTCCCTTTGTCAGCGTTCCGGTCTTATCCAAAACGACTGTATCCACATTATGGAGGTTTTCCAGTGCTTCTGCATTTTTAAACAGAATGCCCAGCTGTGCACCTCTTCCCGTGCCCACCATAATTGCAACAGGCGTGGCAAGACCTAAAGCACAAGGGCAGGAGATCACAAGCACAGAAATGGCAAATGTCAAAGCACTGCCCAGGCTTTCACCGGATAGCATCCAGATGACAAAGGTCACAACTGCAATTGCTATAACAACAGGCACAAAAATGCCAGAAACCTTATCTGCCAATCTGGCAATGGGCGCTTTCGATCCACCCGACTCTTCCACAAGCTTGATAACCTGAGACAGAGTGGTGTCCTCGCCAACTTTATCAGCACGGATCTCAAGATAACCCTCATTGCAGATCGTGGCAGCAGAAACACGGCTCCCCGCTTCAACATCTACCGGCACGCTTTCGCCGGTGAGTACGCTTTGATCTACAGAACCACGACCGGAGATCACAGTTCCGTCAACGGAGATGCTGCCGCCGGAACGAACTACAACAGTATCGCCCACCTTAACATTTTCCACGGGGACAGTCATCTCTTTCCCATCCACAAGAAGAACCGCAGTGTTGGGACGCAGCTCCATAAGGCCACGAATTGCATCTGTCGTCTTTCCTTTTGCGTTGGTTTCAAGATACTTGCCCAGGGTGATCAAGGTGAGGATCATTGCACCGGATTCAAAGTGCAAATTCATTCTGTAGGATTCTACGGATGTCATATCTCCGCGACCCATTGCGTACGACATAGCAAAGATCATTGATACGCTGTACACCAAAGCGGCGCCGGAACCAATGGCGATCAGAGAATCCATATTCGGAGCTCTCTTCACAAGTGACTTTATACCACGCAGGAAAAAGCCTCTGTTTATATACACCACAGGAAGCGTCAGAAACAACTGAAGATTTGCAGCGATCAAAGCGTTTTCTGTACCACAGTACCACCCGGGTAACGGCAGACCCAGCATATGACCCATAGAGAAATACATAAGGACGCAAAGAAAAACCGCAGAATAGACCAGTCTTTTGCTCATTTGCTTTACGGAATTGTTCTCTTTGTTCGAAACCTTCTTTTCACCCGGAACGGATGCTGAATAACCGGCATCCGAAACGGCAGCAATTATACTGCTTACGACCTCGCCGTTTGCTGCATCCACAGTCATTGTTCCTGCCAGAAGGTTGACTTCAACATTTTCCACACCTTCCACTTTTGAAGTAACCTTTTCAACTCTGGCTGAGCAGGCAGCACAGGTCATACCGGAAACATTAAATTTAATTCGCAAGTAAACACCACCTATTGCATTGTTGACACAAATCATTAATTATGTTAATATTTTACCATAGTCTGCAAAAAATGCAAGTATGTACACTACAAAAAGGAGACTTCACAATGAATATAAAAATTCTTTCTGACAGCACCTGCGATCTGTCACCTGAACTTCTGGAGAAATATAATGTAACTGTTCTCCCACTGACCATCGTCAAGGAAGGACAGGCGTATTCTGATAATGTAACCATTACACCAGCAGAGATTTTTGAGCATGTTGCCTCCGGCGGGGATCTTTGCTCCACCACCGCTATGAATGTCGGTGAATACCAGGAATTCTTCGCAAAATACGCATCGGAGTATGACGGTGTGCTGCACATCAATCTTGGTTCTGCCTTCTCCTCCTGTCACCAAAATGCACTTTTGGCTGCCGAGGATTTTGAAAATGTCCGTGTTGTGGATTCTCAGAACCTTTCCACCGGTCAGGGACTTGTAGTTCTGAAAGCCTGCGAGCTGGCTTCTCAGTGTCAAACGATCGATGAGCTTCACGACAAGGTGCAGGAATTCACTTCCCGCGTTGAAGCAAGCTTCCTGCTGGATCAACTGAAGTATATGGTAAAGGGTGGCCGTTGCTCCTCCGCTGCTGCTCTGGGTGCAAATCTTCTCAATCTGAAACCTTGCATTGAGGTTAAGGACGGCAAAATGGCTGTTGTAAAGAAGTACCGTGGCAACTATGCCAAGTGTCTGTCCAACTACGTAAAGGACCGCCTTGCCAACCGTGACGATCTCGACAGAGGCACCCTTTTTGTGACACGTACTCCCGTTACAGATGAGTGTCTGGAGGCTGTTCGCACTGCTGTGGAAGCATACGGCGATTTTGAAAATATTTACTGGACCGAAGCAGGCTGCACCATCTCCTGCCACTGCGGTCCCGCAACATTAGGCGTTCTTTTTGTACGCAAATAAAATGGATTATAATACCCTGTTGGATATGGCAACGGATCTTGGCTACTGTCTTGCAATGAGCGGTGCTGAGACCTTCCGTGTTGAGGAAAGTGTCTCCCGCGTTATGGAAGCTTATGGGGTGAAGGCGGAGGTTTTCGCAATTCCCAACTGTTTGCATGTGAGCATCGAAACTGCAAACAAAGAGGCAATGACCAGAATGCGCCGAATCGGATTCCACGGAAATGATCTGGATGCTGTAGAGAAATTCAGCAACCTGAGCAGAAGGATCTGTCGGGAGAAGCCGGACCCCAAAACTGCAATCGACTGGCTTAATGATACTGAGAAATCAAGAAGAAGGTATGCATTGCCGATCCATCTTCTGGGAAACATTCTGGGTTCCTGCGGCTTTGCCATACTGTTTGGCGGCACGGTCACCGACTGCCTTTGGGCGGGTTTGTGCGGATTGACCGTTGGTCTGGTAAGCTCCTATATGGACTACTTAAAAGCCAACCAGTTCTTCCGAATCATCGCCTCCTCCTTCTTTATGGCACTGATCGCCTATATCGTAGGAAGCTTCAGAATCACCGATAATTCGGATACCGTTATTATCGGAACCTTAATGATCCTTGTTCCGGGTCTTATTTTTACCAATGCATTGCGGGATATAATATACGGCGATACCAATTCCGGTATCAATCGGATCGTTCAGGTTCTTCTGATCGCATCCGCCATTGCTTTGGGAACAGGTGCAGCGTGGAATTTAACGGACAAGCTGATTGGTGTTGTATCTACCGATGGTATAAAGTCCTACAGCCTCCTCGTTGAGTGTATTGCGGCTTTTGTTGGTTGTACAGGATTCTTTATCCTTTTCAATATCCACGGTCCCGGAGGCTTTCTCTGTGCTCTTGGCGGCACCCTGACCTGGCTGTGCTATCGCCTGATTATTAAATATGGCGGAGACAGTATTGCGGCATATTTCTTTGCAACAATGGTTGCGGCTCTCTATTCTGAGAGTATGGCAAGAATCAGAAAGTATCCTGCAATTTCCTATCTTGTGATTTCTGTCTTCCCTCTGATCCCGGGTGCAGGTATCTATTACACAACAAATCATCTTGTTCGCGGTGATATGACACGCTTTGCAGAGCAAGGTCTGCATACCATCGAGATTGCAGGTGCAATGGCTGTGGGTATTCTTTTGGTATCCACTGTATTCCGGGTAATTACGGTTTACTCAAACCAAAAACGCTATAAAAAATAAAGGAGAGCCCAATTGACTCTCCTTTATTTTTATATGACCATTAGAGAATTGATCAGCTGCACAGACAAAACAACAAGCACAAGGGCAATTGGATATGTGGCAGCATAAGCGCCTGCCACATCATCCGTACCGGCAACACCGATCAAGGTGCCCAGTGCAGGGGTAGATGTCATACCACCGGTAATAGAACCAAGGTTGCTCAGCAGCGGCAGCTTGCAAACATAACGGGCAAAGATATAACCCACAACCATAGGAATAATGGTGATCACAACACCTGCCAGGAAGCCGTATACAACAAGCATTATGCCCAGTTCAGACTGCTTGATCTGCTCTACAAGCACAACACCGCCTTCCACGCCGGCACCCAGCAGGAACAGCATAAGACCGAATTCCCGAAGGCTCTTCAAGGCACCCACATTCATCTTCATACTGACGGGTCCGATATGACCAAAGTGACCGATCACTAGAGCTGCGATCAACGGACCGCCCGTTGTACCAAGAGAGAATGTAGGACCATCAAAGCCCTTTCCACTCAGAGGAATACGGATCGCACCAAGGAACAGTCCAAGGACCAAAGCAAGACCAAAAGCGGCAAAACCAAAGTCATCCAGAGCAAAACGCTTCTTCTCGTTCTTAATGGTTTCTGTTGCAACAGCACCGGCATTGATCAGTTCTCTTTCTTTTGCAATATCAGCGCGCAGAAGCTTGGGCATCACCTGGACAAACATAACAACACCGATGACACCGAAGGGATAGGACACGGCCTGTCCCAGAACCACAAGTGCTTCCCTGCTGCCTGCTGTTTCCTTTGCGGCAGAAAAAGCAGGCGTAGAAGTCAGTGCGCCGGAAAGGATACCGGTTGCATACTCAGGCCCAATTCCGGGAATCAAGGCAAAGCAAACAGTAACCAGTGCACCAATGATAATGATCAAAGCGCCCATAGGAACATAGGTCTTGGCATTCTTTTTAAGATCACGGAAGAACTTCGGACCTGCAATAGAGCCAACTGATGTAACGAACATCACAAGACCCACATTTTGAATCAGCTTAAAGCTTGCAAGCTTAGGGTCAGCGACCAGCTTTGTGCCGGCTTCTGTTACCTCCTGAACGCTGCCAAGGAAAAACTTTCCAAGAATCGGAATTTCCTTTAGCGCAGGCAGGGTACACAGATAACCAAATAAAAGGGCAAACAGGAATACACCTGCTGTACCGAGACTCAAACCCTTGATCTTGATCGCACCGATCGCATAACCTACAAAGCACACAAAGAATGCACTGATGAACACGATACTTGTATCCTTCAGGCTGATCAGATCAACAAAAAAATCCAATTTAAATCCATCTCCTTAAGACGGCTGTAAGGCAGGGGTCTCTCCCCTGCCCTGCAGTCTTAAATAATTATCTCTCGTGACGGGCATACTTCGGCAGCAGCAGAGGAGATACACCCTCCTGCTCCACACCGGCAGCCTTCAATTCTTCAGCATAGGCCTGAATATGATCCAGGTTCATCTGTCCCAGCTCGATCTCCTTTGCCCGGGCAGCAGCAGCCTTACCGGCATTTCTGCCGAAAACGATGATGTCCAGCAGACTGTTACCCATCAGTCGGTTGCGGCCGTGAATGCCGCCAACAGCCTCACCGGCAACCAACAGGTTTGGGATAGCCTTGGTAAAGCCATCACCGCCGATCTCCAGACCGCCGTTCTGATAGTGCAGCGTGGGATAAACCAGGATCGGCTGCTTACGCATATCGATACCGTAGTTCATATACATACGCAGCATTGCGGGAATTCGCTTTTCGATCGTGCCTTCGCCGTGAAGCATCTCGATCATAGGTGTATCCAGCCAGACACCGCTGCCCAGAGGTGTATCTACACCATTGCCGTTGGCGCATTCACGAATGATTGCAGATGCAGAAACATCTCTTGTTTCCAGAGGATGTGCATAAGCGACACCGTCTTTATTGACCAGCATAGCGCCGATGGAGCGAACCTTCTCCGTAACCAGAGCGCCAAAGATCTGAGAGGGATATGCAACGCCTGTGGGATGGTACTGAATGGTATCCTGATACAGGAGCGGTGCGCCGGCGCGGTAACCAAGGATCAGACCGTCAGCAGTAGCGCCGTAGTGGTTGGAGGTGGGGAAATTCTGATAGTGCAGACGACCTGCACCGCCGGTTGCAATAATGACAGTCTTAGCTCTGGCAACCATATAGTCACCGGTCTCCATATTCAGAAGAACGGCACCGGCAACCTGACCCTTATCGTCCTTGACCAGCTCCACAGCAGAAGTAAACTCGACCACAGGGATCTGGCGGTTCAGCGCCTCATCGCGAACGGTACGCATAATCTCTGCGCCGGAGTAATCCTTACAGGCGTGCATACGCTTACGGGAAGTACCGCCGCCGTGGGTAGTGACCATACGGCCGTCCTCGTCCTTATCGAACATAACACCCAGGTCATTCAACCAACGGATGGCATCAGGTGCTTCCATAACCAGGCGGCGAAGAAGCTCGGGACGGGCAGCAAAGTGTCCACCGCCAAAAGCATCCAGATAGTGCTGCACAGGAGAGTCGTTCTCCTTGTCAGCAGCCTGAATGCCGCCTTCGGCCATCATTGTATTTGCATCACCAATGCGAAGCTTGGTGACGATCATAACATTTGCTCCGGCTTCGTGTGCTTCGATTGCAGCAGAAGTACCGGCACCGCCGCCACCGATCACCAAAACATCCACATCGTAATCGATCTTGCTCAAATCAATTTTTTCATTCAGCAGTCTGGAGTTGGAATGCAGCAGATTGGTAAGCTCAACGGGGGCTTTCTGACCCTTGTTGGGTCCGATCTTGATTTCCTTAAATCCTTCCGGGCGATAGTCAGGGTGATAAGCCTTCAACAGCTCATCCTTCTCCTCCGCAGTCATACGGCGGGGTTCCATGCCCATTCTCTCGGCACGGGTGGCTTCCACTTTCTTAATGGATTCCAGCATTTCCGGTGTAAACATGGTTCTCCCTCCTTACTTTTCAATGTCGCGGGTATTGTACAGTTCCTGCATCTCAGTGATGGGCTTCTGCATAATAGCCTCGATCAGTTCATCGTACTGGCCCTTGTTGATCTCCTCAACACGCTTTTCAACATGTTCAGACTTAGGTGCAATGTACTTACCGGTCAAACGGCGAGCCAGAAGACCGACCATCGGATGGCTGATCCCGGCGGGGCAGCGGACGGAGCAGCAGCCACAGCTGACGCAGTCAAAGGACTCTTCCGCACACTTTTCAAGCTCGCCTCGCTGAGCATAAGCAATGTACTGCATAACATTTAGACTCTGGGTACAAGCCTTTGTGCAAGCATTACAGCCGATACAGGCATAGATCTCGGGATAGAGTTCCATCATAACCCGCTGGTCAGCCCTCAGCTCTTCGATAGAGTAAGTTCTCTTATCCGTGGGAAAGAAAGGAATGGAGGCAACATACATGCCTTCCTGAACCTGAGTCTGGCAGGCAAGACAGGTCTTTAATTCGTTCTTACCCTTGATGCGGTAGATGGTAGCACAGGCACCACAGAAGCCGTGGCGGCAGCCACAGCCACGATTCAGGGTATAGCCTGCGTACTCCATAGCGGTCATAATGGTCAGATCGCCGGGAACAGCATATTTCTTACCGTAAAAATAGACATTTACCATATTTTCCATAACGGTTTTGGTCCTCCTTAATATTCGTTGGGTAGCTCGTCGACCTGATCAAACCGAAACACAGGTCCATCCTTACAGACATACTTTGTTCCGATGTTACAGCGACCGCATTTGCCAACGCCACATTTCATTCTAAGCTCCAAAGTGGTATATACCTGCTCCTTGGAGAAGCCAAGCTTCTCAAGAGCCTGCAGGCAGAACTTGATCATAATGGGAGGACCGCAAAGCAGCGCCACCTTATTGGTATCAAATCCGACTTCCTCCAGATATGCGGGAACAAAGCCCACGTGACCATTCCAACCCTCCTGGGGTCTGTCGATGGTCATATAGACATTTACGCCGGTAGTCTTCGCCCAGACATTCTCCATTTCATCGCGGCGTACAAGGTCATCCGCGCTGCGGGAGCCATAAAGAATATCGACCGTACCGTAGTTATCCCGGTTGTCCAGTACATAATTGATAACACTGCGAAGCGGTGCAAGACCAATACCACCTGCGATGAACAGAAGGTTTTTGCCCTTCAGTTCCGTCTCCACAGGGAAATGATTTCCGTAAGGACCTCTAACAAGGACCTCATCACCAACCTGTAGAGAATGAAGACGATCCGTAAGATCACCGCAGCGTTTAATGGAAAACTCCTGATATTCCTTATTGGTAGGAGAAGATGTAATTGAGAACATTGCCTCGCTGACACCGGGAACGCAAACCATTGCACACTGACCGGGCATATGCTCGAAAAGCTTACCACCCTCAGGTGCGTTGACACGGAAGGTCTTTACATCAGGGGTCTCCTGCCGAATATCTGTAATAACGCCTACCTGAGGAATCAAAGTATCCCGCATAAAACCGGGATTGCACTTACACTCGTGCATTGCTTCACTCATCACTTCTCCTCCTTTCCAAAGGCTTTGATCACTTTAACGATGTTCAGGTGTGCGGGGCAGCTGTCCACACAACGGCCGCAACCGACACAGGAGAACATACCGTCATTGTTTGCGGGGAAATATGCAAGCTTGTGCATAAATCTCTGACGGAAACGCTGCATCTGGCTGTTTCTGTTGTTGCCGTGGGCCATCATTGTAAAGTCAGAGTACATACAGCTGTCCCAGCAACGGTAACGCTGAACGCCGTTTCCGGTGTTATAGTCCTTGATATCATAGCACTGGCAGGTGGGGCATACGAAGGTGCAGGTTCCGCAAGCCAGACAAGGCTTATACAGCTGCTCCCACAGAGGTGAGTCAAAATTCTTCTGTGCAGCATCCGCTCCCCAGGCAGAAATATCCAGATCCTTCAGGGGCAGCTTCCGGCAGATCCCGCGGATCGCAGCTTTTGCTTCCTCAACAGGAGCAGCATCGCAAGCTTCCAGAACAGAAGAAACCTTATCTGTCAGAGAATTACCCTTTTCTGTTTGGGCATCCCAATACAGGTACTCCCCTGCCAGCCAGGTGACCACATCACCCTCCGGCTGTGCACAGTCAATGCCGAAAGTGCCGCAGAAGCAGGAGGTCTCAGGACGGCTGCAGGCAAGAGAAACAATAATGCCGTGCTCTCTGCGTGCTGCATAATAGGTGTCCACAGGCTCACTGAGAAAAACCTTATCCAGAACAGCAATGCCACGAACATCACAAGCCTTAATACCAAACACAACGAAGGGCGCATTACAGCGATCCTGCTGTGTAATGGTGGTCTTGCCGTCTTCCTTACAGCAGGTGTAGAGATTTTCACTCTGGGGGAAGAATGCATCCTTCGGGGATTTTACCGTTTTCAAGGTCTCAATATCTACCTGAGCACCGTCATTCCAAACGGCGTAATTGGTTTTACCGGCAGTCTTAACAGGAAGGATCAAATCACCCACATTGGACATTGCCGCATACAGCTTAGGCAGATCGGTTTTTAGAATTCTATACATATCCATTACCCCCTGCCCACGCCCGGCTCTGCATCACCGGTCGTAAAGCAAGTCAGAGGCGCCTTGGTCTCCAAATCGCTACCGGCCTGATACTCGCCGTACAAAGCGTTAATATCCTTAATGAATTTACGGTTGAAAAGATGAAGCGGGATACCCTGGGGACACACGCGGCTGCATTCACCGCAATCGGTGCAACGACCAGCCACATGGAATGCACGGATAATGTGGAACATCTTTTCTTCAAAAGAAGTGGTATTCGCCTTCTGGGCGGAATCGAAAGCAGTGCTGTCAAATACGCACTTGCGGCAGGAGCAGGCAGGACACACATTTCTGCAGGCATTGCAGCGGATGCACTTGCTCAGCTCCTTCTGGAAGAATGCAAACTTCTCCTCAGGAGACATTGCTTCGATTTTTTCGACCTCTGCAAATCGGTCAGCATCCACGGTATCACAGCTCTCACCCAAAAGCTCGTCATACACGACGTGTTCTTTTCCCTTGCAAACATGGCAGCGCTCCAGCATTGCATCCTTATAGGAAAGCTCCTGTGTACCGTAAAGGGTTTCGATGCTCAGCGTTTCAGCAGCATCGGGATAACCTGCACCGGTGACATTCAGAATTCCATCATAAGGGATCTTGCTGACTGCAAGCTTGCCTTTACAGCCAACACCAACTATGTATGCTTTCTCTCTTTCAACACGGTGCTCCCGGAGAAGCTGATTGTAGCTGTAAGAATCACAGGGCTTCAGAAAAACAAGAGTCTTCCCTTCCAGCTTACCGGCCTCGATCATATACTTGCTTAAGTTAGCACCGCAAAAACCGTTATACACGAAGTCAACAAGAGAATCCACGCTCTCAAAAAATGCGGGCTCTACATCCCACACATTCTCGCCCTTCTTCCAGCCGAGAACACGGGCCACCTGACCGCTTTCCAGCAGGGATTTTGCTTTTTCAATCAATTCTTGCATCTCAAATCCCCCAATCTGACACTCGGTCCAAGCTCGTTGATCTTCTTTGCGAAGCTGTTCATCGTTTCAGAGAACTTCACACCTTCTGCAGCAGAGACCCATTCAACACGGGTTCTTCCCTCTTCAATGCCCAGATAATCCAGCATAGAGAACAAAAGGGTCATACGGCGGCGTGCGTAGTAATTACCTGTGGAGTAGTGACAGTCACCGGGGTGGCAGCCACACATAATCACACCGTCAGCGCCTTTCTCAAATGCACGGAGAATAAACATAGGATTCACACGGCAGGAGCAGGGCACTTTGATGATTTTTACATTTGCAGGATAAGCAAGACGGCTGGAACCGGCAAGGTCAGCGCCTGCATAGCTGCACCAATTGCAGCAGAAAGCCACGATGGTGGGCTTCCAGTTTTCGTTGTTTACCGGCATATTGCATCCACCTCCGCAATGATTTGTCTGTTGGCAAAGCCCTGAAGGTCCATAGCGCCGCTGGGACAGGTTACAGTACAGGCACCGCAGCCCTGACACAGCGCAGAGTTGACCACCGCGATACGGCGATCCTCACGGATACCGTGATCATTGACCTGGCGGACCTCATAGGAGATCGCACCGTAGGGACATACATTGGCACACTGAGAGCAGCCGTTGCAGCGCAGCTCATCCGCCTTGGCGGTACAGGGATTCGTCTTGAGCTTGTCTTTTGCAAGCAATCCAATGACCTTAACAGCAGCAGCACCGGCCTGAGCAACAGTCTCAGGAATATCCTTGGGACCCTGACACACACCGGAAAGGAACACACCGGCTGTGGGAGATTCCACAGGACGGAGCTTGGGGTGTGCCTCTGTCAGGAAATTGTTGGTATCAATGGACGCAGTCAGCATCGTAGCGATCTTGCGTACATCCGGATTAGGTTCGATCGCAGTTGCAAGGACGACCATATCCGCCTTCTTCAGGATCTGCTTGTTTTCAAGAAGATCGACACCGTGGACAAGTAAGCTTCCGTCCGGCTGAGGGGCAACCTTACCGACCTGACCCTTGACATAATTTACACCGTAATCTTCCACTGCACGGCGATAGAACTCATCAAAATTCTTACCGGGTGTACGCACATCGATGTAGAAAACAGTCACATTGGTATCCGGGTACTTGTCCCGAATCAGCATTGCGTGCTTTGCGGTGTACATACAGCAGATCTTGGAACAGTAAGGCTTACCGCGTTCATCAGAGCAGCGGCTGCCGACACACTGAATGAAGACGATCTCCTTGGGCGCTTTACCGTCAGAGAGTCTCTCCAGATGACCCTTGGTAGGTCCGGCGGCATTCATAATACGCTCCAGTTCAAGAGAGGTGATCACATCCTTGCTCTCGTTATAAGCGTATTCACCATACTTATCAAGCTTGATGGTATCAAAGCCGGTGGCAACAACGATTGCACCGTAATTCTCGGTGATGATCTCGTCCTTCTGGGTGTAATCAATGGCACCGGCCTGGCAGAACTTCTCACAAACACCACACTTGCCGGTATTCAGCTTGATACAGCTCTGAGGGTCGATCACCGGAACATTGGGGATCGCCTGTGCAAAAGGCGTATAGATCGCGGTTCGCGTGTTCAGCCCACGGTTGAACTCATTCAGCGGCTTTTTGGAAGGACACTTTTCCTGACAGACACCGCAACCGGTACATTTGTCCATATTGACATAGCGTGCCTTCTTGCGAATATCCACGGTGAAGTTACCAACGAAGCCGGAAACCTTCTCCACTTCGGAATATGTATGGATCGTGATGTTCTCGTGAGATGCAGCCTCCACCATTTTGGGCGTGAGGATACAGGCGGAGCAGTCCAGTGTGGGGAAGGTCTTGTCCAGCTGACTCATTCTGCCACCGATGGAAGGAGTCTTTTCCACAATGTCCACTTTATAGCCGGCGTCTGCAATATCGATTGCCGTCTGAATACCGGCAATGCCGCCACCGATCACAAGGGCGCGCTTGGTGACAGCGCTTTCACCAGCCTCCAAAGGAGTATTCAGGTGCACTTTGGCAACAGCTGCGCGCATCAAAATTACAGCCTTTTCTGTTGCCTCTGCCATATCCTTGTGAATCCAGGAGCAATGCACGCGGATGTTGGCGATTTCAACAAGGTAGGGATTCAGACCGTTGCTCTCAGCACACTTGCGGAAGGTAGCCTCGTGCATTCTGGGAGAGCAGGAGCAAACAACAATACCGGAGAGATTTTTCTCCTTGATCGCTTCAGCAATACGGGACTGACCTGCCTCGGAGCACATATAAGGATAGTCCTCTGCGTGAACGACACCCTGTTCAAGAAGTGCCATTTCAACAACCTTTTTAACATCTACCGTAGCGGCAATATTACTGCCGCAATGGCAGACAAAAACACCAATTCTGCGCATTTCTTACCTCCGATACTTTCTGAAAGCACTCATCAGCAGCTGCTGCGGTGTTTCGTCATCCAAAAGCTCCGGGATCTCGTCAGGAGACAAGCCCTCCTGTCCACGCTGACGGATCAGCATTTGACGGGCAGCATCGATCAGCTTGCCGGGCTGTACATTTCGAGGGCAACGCTCAATACAGGCAAAACAGCTCAGACACTTCCAGGCTGATGCAGAGTTTGCAAGAGCCTCCACATCGTCATTGATAACATAAGTAACAAACTGATGGGGTTTAATATCCATCTCATTAAAGGAGGGACAGGAAGCAGAGCATTTGCCGCACTTCATACACTTCAGCGGATTGACACCGCTGATCTCTTTGATTCTCTCAGCGCTACTCATTCCTTTACCTCCTCGATTCCAAGTGCCTCAGCAAGCAGCTCTGTAAAATAAACAACAGGAAGCTTGCCGGATTTGTTCAAATTATATTTGCACAGAGGACAGGCGGTTACAAGACAGTCTGCCTCAAAGCCTGCAGCGCTTTCCGTGATCCTGTCGCACATCTTTTGAGATGCTTCCTTATCCTTGATGCTGATATAACCGCCGCAGCATTCATTGCGGTAAGGGTAAACTACAGGCTCAGCACCAATGGCACGGATAAAATCTTCAAGGATCGTCGGATTCTCCGGATCATCAAAAGCAAGAACAGAACTGGGACGAAGAAGTAAGCAGCCGTAGTACGCACCGATCTTTCTGCCGGTTAAGGGATTAACGACCTTCTTCTTCAGTTCATCAAAGCCGACTCGGTCGCGAAGCACTTCCAGAAAATGAAGAACATTTGTCTCTCCGGCGTACGGCGCATCCAGTTCCATATATTGATTGGCACGGTTGCGGATATCTTCCACATTTGCCATATCATCATTTACACGCTTCAGTACATGGTAACAGGCGGAACATACAGCCACAAGCTCCTGCCCTTTCTCCTTAGCTGCGTTCAAAGCACGGACAGAGGGAAGCTTGCTGGCGATCTCGTCAGCGCCAAGGGGATACACACCGCCGCAGCATTGCCACCGGTCAAGCTCCTCTAATTCAAAGCCAAGCGCCAACGCACTCTTGCGGGCACAGTCATCCAGATCCTTTGCTTTGTTACGGAGGGTACAGCCGGGATAATAACTGAATTTCATTTCACTCATCCTTTATATCTCCAAACTCTTAATTACTGCTTTCAACGCATCGGCACTTGCCTGCAGCTTCTGCTGCTCATCAAAGGTCAGATCAACAGGGACCTTACCCTTAACACCGTTGGGTCCGATAATGGTCATTGTACTGATACATACATCCTCGATGCCGTATTCACCGTGCATCATAGAGGATACAGTGGCCACACTGTCATAGGCTGCATCCAGAGCCGCAAGGATCTTATTAACAGAAGCAGAAACCGCATAGAAGGTAGCGCCCTTTTTGGCAATGATCTCACCACCGGACTTTTGGACGTAACGAAGGGTCGCTTCGGTGTCGAGACGATCCCCGACCACACCCTTCTTGACCATAAGATCCTCATACTCGCTCAGGGGGCAACCGGAAACATCCGCAAGGGACCACGGGATAAAGGATGTATCACCGTGCTCGCCGTAAACATAGGCGTGAATGTTTTTCTGGGCAACCTTATAGTGATGAGACAGATCGTAACGAAGACGCGCAGTATCCAGGATCGTACCGGAGCCAATGATCTGACTTTCCGGAAGACCGGATATCTTGGTAAACACATAGGTAAGCACATCCACAGGATTGCTCACAAGCACATACAGTGCGTTGGGGGCAGCTGCGACGATCTTGGGTGTAATGTCCTTAAGAATATTCACATTGGTCTGGGCAAGGTCGATCCGGGTCTGTCCGGGCTTTCTGCCGATACCGGAGGTGATAACAACGATATCAGAATCCCTGGCATCCTCGTAATCACCCGCAATTACAGAAATAGGATCACGGAAGCTGGTGCCCTGGACAATGTCCATTACCTCTCCCTCTACCTTCTCTTTGTTAATGTCGATCAGAACGATCTCCGATGCGATGGTTCCAAGTGATAATGTGTAAGCAATCGTAGAACCCACATTACCTGCGCCTATAACAGTTACCTTCTTACTCATATACAAAATCCTTTCCAGCGGTATGCCAATAATTGAAATATCCAGTTACTAAAGGAATATATGAAATCATTCATATGAAAACATATTGATATAATTGTATCAAATAACCCACAAAAACAGAAATTGAAAATTGACATAAATATTTTCCGTCAAGGAATATCACACAACGACAATATTAGCAAATTTTCCAAAATCATAATTTCAGTGGAAAAATTTTTTTACAAATCAATCATAAATTAAAAACAACATAGATTCTAATCAGGAATAACTATATTCCGTTTTAGAATATCACTCGCCGTATGCAACAGAATTCCTGACCAGATACAGTTTATCCAAAAAAGCTCTGTCCAATTTACTGAAGCGGTACCCTGCCCTGCTGATCAAAATATCCTTAAACTGGCTGCCGGACTTGCATTTTCTCTGGACAAGGCCATTTACCGAGAGAACTTCCTGCGGCAAAGGAGATACCCACATATAGGATTTAGGATTCTTACGCAAAACATCAAACTGCATCGCTCTGCTGTTTACAAGAATCCGCTTGTTATTTTTCATTTGACCGGAAGCAGTCGCCGCCTCACTGTACCGAATATACGGCACTTCGTCATCGCCAAAAGCTACCTCAATATAGTCAAGGAAATCGCTTTGCGTAATGATCTCTTTCTGACACAGAGGATGCTTTTCGGACATCAGCGCCATATAGTCAGCCTGCCAAATAAATTCATACTGCAGCTCTTTCTCATTCAGGCTTTTTATGAAATAATCCTCATCCTCAATATGACATCTTATGATGCCCAATACATAATGTCCGTCTGCAACCTGATCCATAACCCGGATGGAGCTATCCTCCAGAACATCGATCTCCATATCCACAGGACCGTCAAAGTTACAAACATATTCCGATACCGCTTTTGCGATATAACTGACTCTGGGCACAGCAAGACTGAAGAGCTGGTGTGCCGCATCGTGCGCCTGCAGTGCCTGCTCCATTTTATGCACTTGTGCGGCAATTTTCTTTGCGTGATCAAGGAATTCAAGTCCGCGCTGGGTCGGAACCATTCCTTTTGCACTTCTTTTAAACACAGAGAAGCCAACCGCCTCCTCCATGTCCTTAATTGCCTTACTGAGCGTTGGCTGACTCATAAAAAGATTGTTGGCCGCCTGGGTAATAGAGCCCGTTTTTTCAACCTCGATCGCATAAACAAAATACTGCGTATTCACAAAGAAACACCTCACACATAATATTTTTACATTATACTACATTAAACTGTTAAAATCAATATTTTTCGATCGATATTTCGTTATCGAGTTGACTTGACACTGTATATACCCTTTGATAAAATAATAAAGTAGAATTCTCAGGAGGAATATATGAAAAAAGGACGCTATTTTGTTTTAATTTCTTCAATTAGTTTATTGTTTATTATAGTCACTGCTTTTATTATGGCGGGAAGCCCTAAAGAAAAAGCAGTTGAAGAGCCTGTAAAAATCTATAATGATGCCATTTCTGCTGCCGAAGCTGACACAGGTTCTTACAATGTCCTGCAAACCGAAAAAATTAAAATCGGTGACGAAACCTACATTCGAAAAACTGATGCCACAGTCTGCTGTAAACGATCCAAGGCGCAGATCACGGAGCTCTATGTGGAGAAGCAATGTAGAATCAATGATCACAGTTACAGAATCGTTACATTTTTTAAAGACAACACGCTGTATACTTCTGTGAACGGTACACTTTTTTCAACTAAGGTATCGCAGAAAGAAGCCGTAAGCAGATACATTCCTATGGAGCTATTGACACCGACAGCCTATGAAACAGTTGAAGGAATCGAGACAAAGGAAGAAATCATAATACAGTTTACCGATGCATTGGAAGCAGAGAAATGGCTGCCTGAAATAACGCTTAACAAAGCAGAGGGAACCGCCGTAATTTCCAAAGAGAATATAATCAAATCGTTGTCATATTCCGCGGAATACAAATCAAATGCTTATCAGACCCAAACCGAGGTTACTGTAACACCGCTCCCCTCACCCGCTCAATTTCCGGTGCTGAAATGTGATAACGCCATAGAGATCACTCATCCGGATGCACCGGTCATCCTCGAAGAAGCTTGCGGATTCATTCTCTCTTCCAAGACCTTAAACAGTCGGTACAGCCACAGTATCCTTTGTGAAGCATTCGGTGACAAGCAAACGCAAAGCATACAGGTGACCGCCAAAGGCGGAGATCCGTGGACTGCGGGAATGCAGACCGAAGTATCACTTGAAAACATTGGAAAAACGGGAAGCAACAGCAAAATTATTAAGAACGAAGTGTTTGAAAACGGAATATATCGGGTATCCCTGAACAACAGTGAATTCACGGAAGATAAAACTGTAAGCAAGGAGAAATTTATCACTCAGTATCAAAATGTATTGATCAGCACTGTGATGTTGCCTGAGCATATTGATGCCTGTGAGTCAGAGTACACGGACGGAACATTATTACTTAAGTACATCGCAAATGATGCTTTTACAGAGCAGATCAAGCTGGATGCTTGCGAAAAGCTCTACGGCGATCCGGATGTATTAAAAAACCAATATGAGGATTACACTACAAACGAAAGCTATTGCTATATAAGAGTGGATCCTGCAACCGGGATCCCTTTCGCCTCCGGTTTTCACTACGCTGGGACTTACACGATCAACGAAATCTCTTATGAGCTGAAATATACCGCTGATCAGATTTATGATCTAACAGACAATTGATTATCCGCCGGAGAGAACCTCCGGCGGATTCAAATATTTATTTAATCGTCTTTGACAGGTTTATCGTTACAGCAGCGCATCTTTTCGCCGCCATTGCCTCAAAGGTGGGATAATCCATTTGGGCAGAATCATCTGCTTTATCCGAGATGGATCTGATGATCACAAAGGGCACGCCATTTCTCCAGGCGGTATGTGCAATAGCTGCACCCTCCATCTCTGTGCAAAGTGCATTCGTATTTTTTACGATCAGATCCTTAAGCTTTTTATCTCCTACAAATTGATCACCGCTGGCAACAGTGCCGATTTTGTAATGACCGGGATAAACGCTATCTGCCGCTTCACAAGCTGCCCGCAAAAGCATATTATCTGCCGGAAATTTATATACCTCCATATCAGGCACTTGACCAACAGCATAAGCAGGATTCAGAAAACTGCAGTCGAAATCGTGATACATTGCATTTTCACTGATCACAAAATCTCCAATATCCAAGGCAGCACATAAAGAGCCGGCAATGCCGGTATTTACAAGATGTGTAACACCGTAGATCGAGCACATAACCTCGGCGCATATGGCAGCATTTACTTTGCCGACACCGCACTGTGCAACAACCACAGGCAGGTCGTTAAGTGCTCCCTCATAAAAGTCGATCCCGGATACTGTTTTCATTTTAATACCGGCCAATTCTGCCAAAACAAGATCGACTTCAACCTTCATTGCGCCGATAATGCCAAGTTTATTCATAAATAGAACCCCCTTATTCAGGATAGATCATACGCGATTCATCAATATTTTCCAATAACTCTGCATAACGGTTTCCCCAGTATTTTGCCATCGGTAAATTCATATCCAAATAATTGCCGCAGTCCTTTGCGCTTGCCCCCGGGATCTCACCGCAAAAGGCTGAAACAAAGCGGAAACAAGCAGTCAAAAGCGGTAAAACATCCTTGGATACAAAATCACCGGCTACAAGCAGATAAAAGCCCGTTCTGCAGCCCATAGGACCGAAATACAAGATCTTATCCTTCCAGGCGGGTTCATTACGCAAATATGTGGCGCATAAATGCTCTATGGTGTGAATCTCTGCTGTGTTCATAACCGGCTCATCATTGGGCGAAGTCAAACGAAGGTCGAATGTGGTGACTGTCTCATTCCCTACAGTGTCCTTTCGGGATACATACAGGCCGGGCTGAAGCTTAATATGATCAACTGTAAAGCTGGCAATTTTCTCCATAATACTCTCCAAAAGTTTTTTCTATTATCATACTCCACAAATTATAGTTTTTCAAGTGCTGCCACGATTTTACTTGAAATCACAAATATATAAGGTATAATACTTATGTAAACACTATGATGAAAGGCGGCAAAGGTATGAAAAGCAGTCAACATCCGGGACAACGATCCAACAATCCGCATCGCCGTAAAAAAACACAATTTGAAATATTCAAAGAAACCTACTTACCGATCGTTATTGGCTGCGTTGCGTTATTACTTATCTTGATTTTCGTAATTGGCTCCATAACAAGAGCGATCCAGAACTATCAGGTAAACAAGCAGCTTGCCTACGAGGAATCTGTATCAGAAATGGAGCGGCAAAACGCACTGGACGAGGAAGCCGCAAGCTGTATTAATCGGGCAGCAAAGCTCGCCGCATCCTACGATTACGAAAGTGCGATACTCGTTCTAGAAGGCTTTTCCGGTGAGATGACAGATTACCCGGAAATGAAAAAAGATTATGATTCCTACACGGCAGCAAAGTCCGAAATGGTTCTGTGGGATGATCCGGCATCGGTTTTAAACCTGTCCTTTCAGTCACTGATGGCAGACCCGTCCAGATGCTATAACGATCCAAACTTTGGTAATTCCTATAACCGAAATTTTGTGACCGTTGAGGAATTTCAAAAAATTCTGAATCAGCTCTACGATAACAATTACATTCTCATTCGCCTGGATGATGTCACGAACGGCACGGATACCTTTGAGCTATATCTTCCGGAAGGCAAGAAGCCACTTATCATTACACAAACAAATGTGAATTATTACAGATATATGATCGACAGCAACGACGATTGGATCCCCGATAAGGACGGTGCCGGCTTTGCAAGCAAGCTGATCATCAACGAAAACAACAATATTCTTTGTGAGATGGTGGATTCACAAGGAAATACGACCTCAGGTTATTATGACCTTGTGCCAATTCTGGAATCCTTTATAACAACACACCCTGATTTCTCGTACAGGGGCGCACGAGCGATTCTTGCCGTAACCGGTTATGACGGTATCTTCGGTTACAGAACGAACCCCAAAGCTGCAGACAAACTCGGTAATGAGCAGTATCAAAAAGAAATTGATGATGCCGAAAAAATCGTCACGCATTTGCGTGAGCTTGGATACGAATTTGCTTGTTATACATACGAAAACGAGCCCTACGGTGGATACAGTGCACAGCAGATCAGTGATGAGATGCACAAATGGAACGACGAAGTCACACCGATCCTCGGAAAGACAAACATTTTTGTATTCTCAAGAAACAGTGACATTGCCAATATCGGTATGGCATACACGGATGACCGATCCAAGGTATTAAAGGACAACGGCTTTAACTGTTTCCTCGGATTCTGCGAATCTGACCTTGCCTGGTTCGTCTCCGGCGGTGACCATATCCGGATGGGCAGGATCCTTGTATCCGGTACAGCTATGGCGCACACACCGGAATTCTTTACCGGAATGTTTGATGCCACAGCGATCCTTGATCCTAACCGTGGAAATGTTCCCTCATAATATCAAACAGCCGTTTGTCCACTGCACAAACGGCTGTTAATTTATACGATACCGTCCATAACCTCGGATATACCGCAGTAAGTTACATCCTTACACCGCTGAAGCAAGGATGCAGGAATGCTAGCAGTCTCCGGATCCAGCAACGCGTGCTTGAAGGGTCCGTTTTGCCATACTCTGTTTAAGGCAATATAGATCTTGCGGGAAGCCAGGATCTGTTTCATACCAATCGTCACACACCACTGGGGCATACCCCGAAGATCGCCTTTATTATAGCCGTAGGCATTGATGGTTTTTGTTTCCCGGGAAATAGGAAGAACGCGTGTACCGAGTGCGGCGAATTCATCCGCTGTCATAGGCGTATCCGCCTCAGGCGGCTCATTGAAAGCAAGATGACCATTGATGCCAAGTCCACCAAAGCAAGCATCCACGCCCCCCAGTTCCTCGATCATACGGTCATATTCCGCTTCTTTACCGGGTTCCGGGAAATGTCTCTGACTTTCCGGCATCACCAGCTCAGGCCGTACCCTGTCATAAAACTCACGCTTCATTCTGCCGTAGAAGCTGAGAGGATCATCCCTGCCAACAGTTTCCGTGGAGCTGATCATATACTCATCCATATTGAAGAAGTGAACATTTTTAAGGCTCACATTCAGACGGTTCACCATATCCGCAAGAATGGGATACTGATCCGTGGGACCCACAGGCACGATCATCACAGTCTTTTCGCCCTTTTCGTTGTGGGAAATGATCTCCTCCAGCATTGTGAGTGCCATATCAAAATAAACAGCAAATTCGCCGGAAACGGACTTGCAACGAATTCCATTGATGATTTTTTCCATAACAATCTCCTTTTATTTGGCACCAAGACGGCGAATTGCCTCCTGTGCAGCACTTCTGTTCAGACCCTGGGCTTCCGCAAGTGCACGGGAATAATAGATCTCTTCCAGGGCAGTTTCATAAGGAACACCGCAAACATCAGAAACGATACGGGCGCTGCGGTCAACAAGCTTTTTGTTTGACATTGCAAGGCAGGTCATCCAGTTCCCGTCGATCCGTCCCATTCTCGCCATAACGCCGGTTGACAAGGTATTCAGCATAAGCTTTATACAAAGGTGCTCAAACATATCCATTCCGGTCTCTGCCAGTGAAACACCGGTATCGGAAATCGTTAGTGCACCTGAACCGGAGTAATTGCGCGCCTGTTCTTCAAAACAAGCCGGTGCCGCAACGGCATCCACCCACAACGCATAGGAGGGATCCTTTTCTCTTTCCGGCATAGGCTCGTTACCGATCATAAACCGCTTTAAGGCGCTGCTGCTGATGTCAGGGATCTTTTCGATTTGTTTCCCGTTCAAACCAAGCTGTGCGTACTTTTCTTTGGACCAATTGATGCAATTAGGCTCCCGAAGGAAGCAATTGACCCAGGCTTCCTCTGTACCGCAGCATGGATTTTTAACAAACGCCCAGGACTGTTCCGTTTGCTTGATATCCGCAGATGCGAAGGGCGGTGTCATAAATGTAGGCGCACGCTCTGTTGTGTCTGTAAGAACATCCAGAAGGAATTCATCTGCAAACAGGGTCATTAGACCGCCTTTTTCGTAAACGCTTTGCTCGATTTCGGACACATCTGCCAAAACACCAACCGCGCGATCAGACATAAGCTGCTGTGTCATAGAAAGGAACTGTTCGCCGTACCATCCGTAACCTTTCCACTGGCAATCGATGCCACAACCCTGCAAAATATCGCAAAGAGCACCTTCCAGGGCAACACAGCCCGCTAACTGTTCGAATGTAGATGACTGCATTCTCGTAGAACCGGTCAGCGCCATCGGACCGCAGGGCAGGAACATAACGCTGCAGCCGGGATCGTTGTAGACCGCTCTGGCTCGCGACATCCTTTCGACCAGCGGCTTATGATCGGCGCAGATGAGCATATATACGGATGCGCCATCACGAAGCGCCTGCATTGCGGTACCAAGGATCGATGTTGTCTCGCCGGTTGCAGTGACACCGACCAGAAGATCGCCTGCGCCGAGTCCCAGCTCTCTCGCCTGCTCTTCTCCCAGCTTTGTGGAATCCTCAAAGGACTCCACAGCGCGGATCACTGCGTAATCACCGCCGGTCATAATATTGCCAACGGAATCCAGCTTCTCTTCAAGGGCAGACTTTGCTTCAGGATACCGTTCAGAGAGCTTTGCAACGGCATTACGCCAGGATTGCTCCAGCCGCATAGACAGTCGTCCGGAAGATCCGCACCCGGAGAAAATGACACGACCGCCCTCAGAAACTGTTTTTCTTATACGGTCAGCAAATCGGGCATAGTTCTCCCCTGCCAGGGTTGCAGACGCTCTATTTGCCATTTCATTGTCAACGCTCAATAAAAGGCGAACCCCGTCCTCCACAGATTCAGCATAGGTCTGGGAAAGCCTGCGAGTCAGCGGGTGTGGTTTCTCTGCCTCTATATACCCCATTCTGTATTCCTTGTCATTCTCAAGAAAACATTTTGCTTCTTCCCTTGCCTGCTGGCGCAGTGCATTCAAATCCATATTCAGTCACCCCAAATTTTACCACTGAAGAATGCCGACACCCTCGGCCGCAATACGGCAGCGAAGCTTGCGAACACCCTTCTTAGTCTCCATTCCAAGGAGCTCAAACCCATCCTGTACCTGGAACTGCTCGATCTTCTTGGGAAGATCATACTCTTTCTCATAAACAGAAAGTGTCACATCCGCCTCTTCCCCGCCGGCATTTACAACAAACAGCTTTCTGCAACCGGAAGCATCCTCCCACGCACCGGCCATTGCCAGCTTTTCGTGATTCCAGATCTGTCCGCGAAGGAACGCTTCGCAGTCAAGCAGCGGCATCTTGCCTTCCACAACAGGAGGACGGAGCATTTCCGCCTCTGCAAAAAATTCCCTGTTCTCCCAACGAATATTTGCCATCTTCTTCAGGAAAGGGAACTGGACAGGATCATCCACGATCTCAGGATGGACCCAGCCGAGCTGCTGACCGTACAGAAGCGACTGTGCAATATTGAAGCGGAAGTAATCCACATCATCCCGCTTGTTCTGGGTAATCACTCTGCCAAAGATAGCTGTTCTGCCGCCGTAAACACGGGAATGTGCAGGAACACCGTCGATCTGCACCCAGGTCCAGGACAGATAACCGTCCAGAATGCCGGAGTAGACCTCAGATGTAGATTCACTGACCATAGCAAAATCAGCAGGTGCATCTGCACGAAGCCCGGCGATCAATTCACAATAGGCCTTCCACCAGAAATCACCGTGTCCGGGCATATGCAAATGGTTTTCATCGCAGCACATCTCATAAGCCGTTGATACAACATCCAGGTAAATACCGTCCATCTTGAAGTCACTGTGCAGCTTTTTAACGATCTGACGGATCTCATTCTTCCAGGTGGTGGTAGTGGGACACATACGGGCAAAACGGACAGCCTGACCGGTAGGTTCAGTACTTGCGTAGGAGGTAAAGATCGGCTCGCCATTAATGTTCTTCGCAGTTGCAGGAAGTGCCTCCTGCTCAAATCGGTAGTCACCGCCACGGCGATCACACATATCCCAGGAATAGCCTGCAATGTACGGCACAACACGGATATCCGCCTTTTTAAGCTCTGCCATACCTGCTTTAAGATCGGAATGGGTGGGGAAATAATGAGGATTGTCATTGTTGAAAGGAACCCAGTGCCAGTTATAAAGATGATAGCTCACAGGTACACCGATCTCTTCCCGGAACCGAACTGCAGTACGGTACCAATCCTCAGGATTCTTGTCAGCATACTTCTCCCGGAGCGTAATGGGGAACGGATTGGCATCGGGGTTTTCGTTGGGCATAAAGTGCATGATCCACACAGGTGTATTCCGCATCCATTCGGGAGAATCGGCTCTGCCGCGGACGGGAGACAACCACTTGGACTGTGTGAAAACAAAGTCACGGTAGATCTCAGTAGCATCAAACCAATCACCGCTGAAGCGCTGCCAGACCATTGTTCCGGGAAGCGTAAAGGAGTTGCCTGCGTGGCGCTGGTAGGTCGGTACACAGTCTGCAGACAGCATCGTGCAATCAGACTGAGGTGCACCAAACATATAAAGGAACTTCGGTGTACCGTCAGGATCGTGAATGCCCATATAGAAGCCGTTATAGCCGTCAGCAGCCTTCTCCATAGGAACTTCATTATAAAGCGCCAGGAAGCCCATATTCACCTTCACACCGGTAGGATACTTACCCCGGAAGGTGTAGCTGCGCTTATTCAGCTGCTTCAAAAGTGCACCGCTGCCAACAGGACCGAAGCCGGTTTCAAAGCCGTGGGCAAGACACTGGGGATATGTGACCTTTGTGGCAGACCACCGGTCGCTGCGGTTGACAACGCGCATTTTCCAGCTGATGCGGTTCTGAGATGCATCCATAAATGCCTCCGCCACAACAGTGATGCCGTCCACTCTGCCGCAGTCGGGATTGCTGAGGGTCACGCGAACATAGTTCTTCTTTTCCAGGATCTCCACCTTGTCCCAACCGTCGCCTGCATCGGTCAGCAGAGAACGCTCATACTGCGTATCCCACAGATCGATCTGAAAAAGAGGCCAGGGTTGACAGGGCACCTCATTACCCGCATATGCGGGCTCTACCCAAACACCGTTTCCGGTCTGGCGGAGATTCATTTTCATCACACCGGCTTCCAGTGTGACAAGCTTTTCCACAAAGGGTGCCATCACGTGCTCAGGAAGTGCGGGAAGTCGCTTGTTCAGCTGGTCGATCGTTTCGAACATATCTGCAGGCTCTTCCAGCAGGAACCAGGCACCGGGACTGTTTTTTCCGGAAAAGTAACGCAGATCGTTGTCATACGCAGCCATTTCAGTGAAAACATTGACATACTCAGCCTCCACATGGAAAGTGGGACTGCCACCCCACACAGCAAAGTATCCGGTATCACCGTGAACTGCAACACCGTTCTTAAAGGTCAAAGGACGGGTCTTCATTCTTTCCCAAGCCACATGGGGACGGATCCGCATAAGGGTTTCATAATCAGGAGCAATGGGGTTCTTTTCTTCCGGCATTGAGAATGTATGGCTGAAGGGCTTGTCCTCGGCATCGTATTCATAGCCTGTGAAGCTGTGAACCTCCATACCCTCCCAGGAAACATCCATCAGCTTTACAGTGTATCCACTGCAGCGAACATCGCTGTTATAGCTGACAGATACATAGAATGCGCCCAGCTTCTTATCGAAGGTAAAACGGTAATTGACCAGCAGGCCGGGGATCGGTTCACCGTCTTCACCGTCTGCAGCTGCAGTGCGGATCACGATCTGATTGCCATCCTGCAGAAGCTCGGTCTTTTCATTAAAGAGAAAATATCGCTTACCGGGCTTGCGAATAAAATCGTGAAAAACCAAGGTGCGGCTTTCACCTGACTTTAGCTTAAAATCAACTGCCAGGGTATGATCCTCGCGGATCGTAAAAATTGCATTTTTGACAATTCCGGACAACTTAAACTTCTGTTCCAAGAATAAAACCTCCTTAAAAATCGATACCGCGTGATTTCAGGAATTCAATCGTTCTGTCGTAATTCGGAACTCCGGGCCGAGCACCAACGCTTGTGCATTTCAGTGCAGATACCGCGCTGGAAAAAACACAGCACTTGGCATAGGAGAAGCCCCGGCTTAAACCAAAAGCAAAAGCACCGTGGAAAACATCACCGGAACCGTTGGTATCTACTGCTTCCACAGGAAAAGCAGGATAACGAAGTACCTCTTTTCCGTCAAACAATATACCGCCCTCTTTCCCTTGGGTGATAACGATCACCTTCGGGGAATACAGCCTCCAAAGCTTTCTTGCAGCATCGGCTACGGACTTTTCTCCTGTATGTCCCAACGCAAACTCCTCTGAAGGGATCAGAACATCTGTAAGCGCAAGAAGCCGTTCCACGCCGGGATATTGACCACCGGCATCATAAAGCACAAGCGTATTATTCTCCCGAGCGATCCTGGCACCTTCCACAGCAGCATCCAGGTCGTTACCGTCTACCAAAAGCAAATGGGCATCTGCAATGGCTTTTGCTGCTGTTTCGTCGATCTGCGTAGGAGGCACAGTTCCCCTGTGAAACACGCAGGTACGGGTGGCAGTGTCATCACAGAGCCAAATGCAGGAGCAAAATGCGCCGGTATTCTCAACCGGGTTCATAAATTCGGTCGAAACTCCGTACTTTTCAAAATCAGCACGGAGAAACTGACCTGCGCTGTCATCACTGCAATTTCCTATGTATGCACAATGTGCCCCAAGCTTAGAGGCTGCCACAAGACCTGTACCGCAAGGTCCGCCGCCACTTTCTGCCACGGATACTGCTTTCTGCTTAGTGTCTTCTGTAGGATAATGTTCCAGACGATAGAGCGTATCAAAAACATTTGCTCCAATACCTACAATGTCGGTCATATCAGTTTGCCTTTCCTGCAGCGCCGCAAAGCTCGATCTTATCTGCAGCAAGTGCCTTGACAGATGCAATTGCACCCTTCATAAATACATCCACAGCCAAAGAGCGGTTGGGATCCTCCAGAGCAGCCTTTGTACCGTCAGCAAAAGCGCAGCAAACATCTGTGCCGATGTTCATCTTACGCATACCGGCCTTGATCGCAGCCTTGACCTGATCATCAGGAATACCGGAACCACCGTGAAGGACCAGGGGAACTCCGCAAGCCTCACGAATTGCTTTAATACGGTCGATATCCAAACAGGGTGTTTTCTTATAATGACCGTGAGCGTTGCCAACAAGAACTGCAAGGCAGCAAACACCGGTCTTTTCCACAAACCCCTTCGCCTCGGCAGGTTCAGTAAAATCGCCCATCGTCTCTTCAAAAGCAAAGCCTACATGACCGATCTCACCCTCAACTCCAACACCAACAGCTTTACACATTTCAACGGTACTGCGGGTCAGCTCCACATTTTCCTCAAAGGAATAATTGGAACCGTCCTGCATAATACCGGTGTAACCCCAGCGAAGTGCCTTATAGACCTCTTCCTTCGCAGCAGCGTGATCCAGATGCAAGCAAACGGGCACAGATGCCTTATGGGCCGCAGCAATTGCAGCAGGGCTCACATAGAAGCCTACCTGCTCATTCACAAGACGGGGATAGATCTGCAGGATCACAGGAGCCTTCTTCTCCTCTGCAGCTTCAAGAATGCCCATCATCGTCTCCACATTATAGAAATTAAATGCAGGGACACAGAAATTACCCTCTTCTGCCATATTGATGATTTCCTGTAATGTTACCAGCATAGTGATTTCTCCTTTAAATTATATTTTTTGTTTTATCTTAACATCAAAGAAGTTTTCCTACAATCCACATTTCAAAAAGAATTATTCTATTTTTCGGTCACTTCATAACAACACCCGGCATTGTTATCCATAAATTCACGGGGTGATTTTCCTGTCATACGCTTAATAAATGAGCTAAAATAGTAAGTGCTGCTGAAGCCACATCGAAACGCGACCTCATAAACCGTGTAATAGCCGGAGCGCAGCAGCTCCAATGCTCTTTCCAGTCTCAGGTCTGATACATATTCCTTTGGACCTTTTCCCGTTGCTTTTCGGAACACCCTGCGAAAATAGGTTTCACTCATATTCATTTGTTTCGCCAGGTTCTCTACCGAGAAGTCCTGCAGCATATAGGTTTCGTGAACAGCCTTGATCGCCTCATCGATCCGGCTTTCGACATTCCCGGACTTGTTCAACGCCCATTCACGCTCAATGCTTACCATAAGCTGATATAGAAGTTGTTTTTTCTCGTGTTGATACGCAATACCCTTCTTTGTCTCCACCATATATAAGCGATCGAATATTGCTCTGAATGTCTCCGGATTCGATGGCGTTAATCGCAAAAGACGATCTCCAAGAAAATCATCGCAGTAGAAATGGACCACATAAAACTGTTCTGCCTGCGTATCTTTTGTATAAATCAGATTAGCAGGTACAAATAAAATATCATCGGATTTTGTGGTGATGGTTTCCTCGTTCAGCCGATATGCCGCTTCTCCGTAAATTCTGTAGGAAATAGCGTGAAAAGGTCTTACCGGTGCCGTTTTTCTGTAAGGATTCCTGGCAAGCTTAAACACTTCAATATTCTGCACATTGAATTCAGAAGATCCAAAAAACATATAATCACCCCCATATCCGTATAATAAACTCTCAACGCTTTATCGTCAAGAAAATAATCTTTAGTGCCGAAATTCGCAAATTCTGAGCCGAAAATTAAATTGTGTCCAGACAGGTACAGTTTATAATATAACAAGAAACAATTGAAGGAGGAATATAAGTATGTCTCTTTTGATCCTTGCCCCCGGCGAAGCCGCTGCAGCATATTCTCTTGCAGCAAAAGCATTTCAAACTATGTATTGCAAAGTAACAGGAAAAACCTTGGACATTGTTACAGAAGATGACCAAACCTCGGATCTTATCGTGATCGGTTCTGACAGTGTAAACGACTATCTGATGAATCAAGTATTGGATCTAAAGCTGGATTCCTTGCAGATACGCTACGGAACAGACGATTATTGCATACGCAGTCACACTGATAATAGCAGGAATGTCTTAATTCTGGCAGGCGGCAGAGGCCGATCTACTCTGTATGCTGTTTATGATTACTTTGAGCGTTTTGCCGACTGTCACTATTTTTGGGACGGAGATGTGATCCCGCAAATGGACAGCATTCCTATGAGCGGTATCAGCATTACGGAATCTCCCCGCTTTGAATACCGCGGCACAAGGTATTTTGCACATCGCGGATTGAAGCGGTTTCAGGCAGAGCACTGGGATCTGAAGGACTGGAAGCAGGAGCTGGATTGGCTGGTAAAGAAGAGATTAAACTTCTTTATGCTTCGGATCGGAATGGATGACATATGGCAAAAGGCATTCCCCGACGAAGTCCCCTACCCTGACGGTTTTCAAAATATGAACGCCTCCGGTTTTCAAGATCGCTCAGATTTCTGGACATTGGAATACCGCGGATATCTTCGGAAGCAAATAATGGACTATGCACGGGATCTGGATCTTACCTCTCCTGTGGATTGCGGCACTATGACACACTGGTACAGCCGCACTCCCCAGAGCTTCATTGATGCTGTAAAGCCGGAGTATGTTACGCAGGAAGTATCCTATTACGCAGACGGCAATACAGGAAGCGTATTCGATTTCAGAAAGAAAGCAATGATGTCTTACTATACAAAGCTGACAGAAACAATGGTGGAAGCTTATGATAGGGACAGTTCCCTTTTCCACACCATTGGTTTGGGTGAAAGATCGATGTACGCCGACAAAAAGAAGAATTTTGCACTCAAGAAAATAGCATACCGCAGAGTTGCCGAGGAGATCAGGACCCGTTACCCTCACTCCAAATTGATGCTTGCCACCTGGGATTTTGCCGGTTGGTGGGACGCAAAGGAGGTCGAGCTGCTTACCGAAGAGATGGACCCTGACAGAACGGTTGTCCTGGACTACACTGCTGAAGTCGCAGATCCGAACAGCAGCTTTTTGAATTGGGGCTTGATCAGTAAGTTCCCTTATGTATTCGGCATTTTTCACGCCTTTGAATCTGAAAGCGAGATCCGAGGACCGTATGACCGCATTGAGGAACGGTTTTCCATAGCTGCCACAGATCCTATGTGTAAAGGTTTGATTTATTGGCCCGAGCTTTCCCACAGTGACCCGCTGATACTGGAATATCTCACAGAAAACAGTTGGCAGCCGGGAAGAAAGAAACTCGATGAGATCGTACGGGATATGTGCCGAAAGCGTTACGGCAATTACGCAGAGTCAATGAACCAAGCCTGGATTACTGCCCTTCCGGTGATCAAGCTGGGCGACTGGGGCAGCCGAACACAGCGTGATCCTCAATGTCCCAATTATGAGGACTATGCAAATTTAAAATACTCTCATACAGACATCTGGACCAGGCTGACACTTTTCCTTTCTGCACAGGACAGCGACAATCCGGTGCTCAGAAAATTCTTTAAAAAGCGTATTATGAAATACAAAGCAGTGAAAGGAATTGCTGCCGATTCTCTTCTCAAGCTACCCGGCAGCGTAACAATGGAATCCGATCCGATGATTTGCCGTGATGTGATCGACCTGTTGCGAACAATGCTGGGCAGATATATGAACCTGATCGTAATGATCGCACTGGAGCACAAGGGCTCCAATGCATATTTAAAGCAGCTTAAAAAGCAATATGAAATCCTGATGGATATAATGGTGAAAGCGTTAAAGCTGAATCCGGATTTCTCAATGCATAACACACTGGAAGCACTAAAGCGATCTGCACCAGTAAATCCGGCTTTTGAAAAAACACTGAAGCAGAATCTGTGTAACGGTTACTGCCTGCAGGCAGCTTATGAGCCTGCAAAGCACCTTTACCAAAAAGAGATCGATGTTGGTTTCTCCTGGTTAATGTCCGAATCCGGTGACAAAACGGAGCTTGCAAATCAGCGAAATAAACTGCTGGAGGCATTCTGGAATAAGCCTCTGTCCGAAATGCAAACCTCCGATCGTTCTGATTTAAAGGAGCTGCTTACAAAAGCTGCTTCTTCGATACAAAATACCGAAGCTCTCATATTCCCATAAAAATAACGGTGCGGTCATACTGGCCGCACCGTTGTATTTTAATTAACCCCGAAGCTCAACGATCTGGTCACGCAGCAAAGCAGCATATTCGAATTCCATCATCTTTGCTGCCTCCTTCATTTGCTTTTCCAGACGGGCGATCTCTTTTTCTTTTTCCGCCTTTGTCATCTTTACACCGGATCGACCCTTCCGCTCTGCTGTGGGGGAAGAAATTTCGATCAGATCGCGGACGGATTTAACGATCGTCTTGGGAACGATTCCGTGTTCACGGTTATAATCATCCTGAATTTTTCTTCGGCGCTTCGTTTCTTCAATCGCCGTGTGCATAGACGGTGTGATACTGTCAGCATACATGATCACAAGACCGTCTGCATTCCGAGCAGCACGGCCAATGGTCTGTATCAGGCTGGTCTCAGAGCGAAGAAAGCCTTCTTTATCAGCGTCCAGGATCGCAACAAGGCTGACCTCAGGAAGATCCAGACCTTCACGAAGCAAATTGATGCCAACAAGCACATCAAACTTTGCCATACGCAGATCCCGTATGATCTCCATTCGTTCCATAGCGCCGGTATCTGCGTGCATATAACGAACACGGATTCCTGCGTTTCTCAAATAATCTGTGAGATCCTCTGCCATTTTCTTCGTAAGTGTGGTAACAAGCACCCGCTCATTTCTGGCAGCACGAGCATTGATCTCCCCGATCAGATCATCGATCTGTCCGTCGATCGGTCGAACTTCAACCTTTGGATCCAGAAGACCTGTCGGCCTGATCACCTGCTCAACGGTTTGGGAGGAGCGCACACTTTCATATTCAGCAGGTGTTGCAGCGACATAGATCACCTGATTGATCTTGCTGTCAAACTCCTGAAAATTGAGCGGTCTGTTATCATAAGCCGAAGGCAGCCGGAACCCGTAATTTACCAGAGCATCCTTTCTGCTTCTGTCACCTGCATACATTGCCCGGCACTGCGGTAACGTCACATGGCTTTCATCCACAAAGAGAATAAAGTCATCCGGAAAGTAATCAAGAAGCGTTGTCGGCGGTGTACCGGGAGCGCGCCCCTGAATAACGCGGGAATAATTCTCAATTCCCGTACAAAATCCGATCTCCGTCAGCATTTCAAGATCATAATTTGTTCTCTGGGCGATCCGCTGCGCCTCCAGCAATTTATTGTTTTCGTTGAAAAAGGCAACCTGCTGATCACACTCCCGGCGAATCTCTGCCATAGCTCGCTCCAGCTTTTCTCTGGATGCAACATAATGGCTTGCGGGATAGATAGCAACATGGTCCACATATCGCTCCACAACTCCGGAAACAGCATTGATCTCGGATATGCGGTCCACTTCATCACCGAAAAATTCCACACGAATGGCACGGCCGGACCAATAGGCAGGATACACCTCCAAAGTGTCACCCCGCACCCGGAACTTATTTCTGGAAAAATCAATGTCGTTTCTTTCGTAACGAATTTCTGTTAATTTTCTGAGAACATCATCCAATGCCCGTTCCTGTCCAACACGGAGAGAAATAACCATACTGCTGTAATCGATCGGGTCACCCAAGCCATACAAACAGCTGACAGAAGAAACGATGATCACATCCTTGCGTTCAAAAAGAGAAGATGTTGCACTGTGTCTCAGTCTGTCGATCTCTTCGTTTATGGAAGAGTCTTTCTCGATATATGTGTCTGTATGTGCAATATATGCTTCCGGCTGATAATAATCATAATAGGAAATAAAGTATTCCACCACATTATCCGGAAAGAATTCACGGAATTCAGAGCAAAGCTGCGCTGCCAAGGTTTTATTGTGTGCAAGCACAAGGGTCGGTTTGTTGATGTTGGCAATTATATTTGCCATTGTGAATGTCTTACCGGAACCGGTGACACCCAAAAGGACCTGTTCACGCAAACCGTTTTTCAAACCCTCCGTCAATTTTTCAATTGCTTCAGGCTGGTCTCCGGTCGGCTTATATTCAGATTTAAGCACAAAACGATCCTGCATATAACCACCTCGTATTCGTTTTTACGGCTTGCAGCAGCCAGCAGGCGTATACCCCTGCTCCAGCAGTTCTTCCCTGCTGCCTGAAAACAGTTTTCGATTGTCCTGGCGAATGTCCTGTGCCTGCTTACAGGAGCCCAGGTGAAATTTCTTTCCCTTTATATTGATAATATAATCAACATCTGACACGCTGTCACCGGGCACAGTCAAAGCATCTTCGGAGTCAGTCCGGGAATAATTACTGCCGTCTGCATAGTTGATGACGACACCGGGTTGAATATTATAAGCAAAAATATTAAAAGAAATACCCTCTCCGCCGTCTTCAACGGAAAGTGCTTCCATTTGTACACCTCTTGCCACAAGCTCACTACCAACAAACACCGGTGTTACCCGGTACAAAACATGATTCTCAGTTTCCTTTACATAGTCTGCGATCATATTTTCAAAGGGCAGCATTCCTTTTGTATTCAAATAACGGGTACCTGTAATAAGATTGCGTTCATTCGCATTTTCACCGGTGAGCTGAAAACCGATCAAATGGCATCGGTTATACAGGCTTTTTCCGTCCACAAAATCGTACTGCTTCTGATTCCAGCCGGAGGGTTTGACTTCTGATATACTTTCCCGATCCTGTGTGGGCATAAGATCGATCCCTATGCAGGCATAAGCCATGCCGCATCGTCCAAGCTGATCCAGCTCAGCGTAAGTCTCGAAGGACTGAGGTGACCCATTTACGGACAAATTTGGCACATTGTCATTCACAACAACATATGCCTTGTTGTCAGCCGGAGGGTTCTTCACATAATCCGGCAGCGATTGTTGCTTAAAATACAAGAAGAGAGCGACAACTGCCACAGCAATCACTGAAATGATCAGGGATATAAGTTTTTCCTTTTTTGTTTTCAACGGGCATAGACCTCCAGTGTTAGTTGTGGGTGTGAAAAGCCTTGGAATTCCACGCACTCCAGCTGCTGAAATTCCTCTTGCAGGCACTCTGCCGGAAAATACAGATCAGCCGGATACTCACGGTTCCAACGAAATAAATATACCATCCTGCAGGCGTTGATGTACTGTGTCACATCATTGGTTTCCGCAAAGCAAAAATCGTCCGTACCGGCCTTTTCTAAGAAATCGTCTGCCGCTTTTATTGTAAGATCTCTGTTATCAAAAAGACTGACAGACGAGGGTGCAGTCCACAGTGGACGGTTACCCACGATTTTGGAAATATACGACACAACTGCCCGGTCCCTGCTTTGCCGTCTTCCGTTAAAGCACATACCGTTCAGGTCATCTATACAAGCGATCAGTTTCATAGCATAGCCTCAATCATCAATACAAATCTCATAAGGGTTATACAATCCCGAAGCACGCATAGAGATGTAGTCTTTCCCAGCCACTATAACATGATCGACCAGTTCAACATCTGCCAAATACAGTGCTTTGGCGACCCGCATTGTTGTGATCTTATCCTCACCGGACGGAACTGCAAATCCACCGGGGTGGTTGTGAGCAAGTACAACAGACGAGGCGTTACTGCCAATTGCCAGATCCAGCAGTTTACGAATGGAAATATTCGCTGAAGTTACACTGCCTTCCGCAACGATCTGACAGCAGATCACCTGTGCCTTAGCGTCCATACAGAGTAAATACACGACCTCATTGGGAATCCCAACAAAGAAGTTAACAAGGTATTTTCCGTAATCACTGACCGAGCACATCTGCTTTCCGTATTTACCTTCACTAATATTCAGATACCGGTTTGTTTCATTTAAAAGCTGAAGGAAGGTTGTTATCCCCTTGCCTACCCCCTCGACCTTCATAAGTTCTCTTTCCGGCGCCTGGACCACCTGGAGAACAGAGCCAAAACGATCAACAAGACGATGGGATAACTCATTTACATCTTGCCGGGGGACGCAGTAGTACAGCAAAAGCTCCATAACCTCGTGTTCTTCAAACTTTTCAAGTCCCGTCTTTAAGAATCTTTCTTTCATACGCGTCCTGTGCCCTTCGTGAATCGACATATCATCACCCCGAAAATACTATCTTGATTTTTGAATTGTTGTTATGTAATATAAGATCAAAGAAACAAACCAAAGGAGATGTCTATACAATGACAGAAACGATCGGTCCTGAGGTACTGGAAGACATTGGCTATCCTGCTTTTCTTGTGTGCGGCAAAACAATAACCGCCGTCAATAAACCTGCAGAAAGCTACGGTATCCCGCTGAATACAGATGTTAACAGCATCATTCATACCGGCATTGATGATCATAAAGCATTCAAAAACGGCCGTCTTTTTCTGACATTAAAGATCGGCTGTTGTATATACTGTGCTTCTATGGTACGCATTGCCCGAAGACGGGAGATCTTCTATATCGAATCCGAGATCGAAGATCCCACAATGCTGGCAGTAAGTACTGCATCCAATAAATTTATGGAACCGCTGATGGAGGCAATGTCAAGTCTGGAGCTTTACCGGAGCAAACAGGCACAGGACGATGCCCCTGAGTTGAACGCATTGTATCGCAATCTGCACCGTATGTACCGAACTGCAGTCAATATGAACGATGCCTGCAGCTACGCAAAAGAAAGGTCAACACTGGTTCAGACCTGCAATGTCAAAGACGAAATAAGCAAGATCATTGAACAAGCTGCAGAGTATCTCAAACAAGCAGAAACGCAATTGGAGTTCACAGCCTGTTCCGAAAACATTTTCAGCCTTATAGACAAAGACAAGCTGGAACGGGCAATTCTGAATATGATCACAAATGCGATCCGGATAACAGGCCGCAATAAAGTGATCTATGCAGCACTGGAGCGGGAACAGAATTACTACCGTTTTTCCGTCACCTGCCAATGGCCCTACCGCGAAAATGAAACAATCAACGAGGTTCTCAATGTTTACCATCGAAAGCCTGTTAATGCAGCATTTGCAGGCGATATATCTATGGGTGCTGTTATTGCCAGAAATGCTGCAACAGCGCACAAGGGCGTTCTTATTTTCACAAAACCGGATAGCTCAACGATGCGCTTTACTATGTCACTGCCAATTCTGCAGGATAAGAATCCAAAGCTGAAAACAGAATTCCTTGCACCCAAGGACTATGGCGGTGGCTACAACAAATACCTGATCGAGCTCTCCGAGATTCTTCCCGACGATGTATATTGATGAAAACGCTCCCTGCTCCCGCAGGGAGCGTTTTATTGATAATTACAGGTATTTTTTCAGATACTTTCCAGTATAGCTGCGTTCTTCAGAGGCAACCTCTTCAGGTGTGCCGGAGGCAACAACATAGCCGCCCTCGTCACCTCCCTCGGGGCCCAGATCGATAATATAGTCTGCGGTCTTGATCACATCCAGATTATGCTCGATGACAAGGACCGTGTTTCCGGCATCCACCAGCTTCTGTAAAACATCGATCAGTTTGTGCACATCTGCAGCGTGAAGACCGGTGGTCGGTTCATCCAGAACATAAATCGTTCTGCCGGTAGAGACTCTGGCAAGCTCGGTTGCAAGCTTGACACGCTGTGCCTCACCGCCGGAAAGCGTAGTGCTGGACTGTCCCAGCTTCACATAACCGAGACCGACCTCAACGAGGGTCTGTATCTTTCTGCGGATCTTAGGAAGATTCTCAAAGAAATCCAGTGCTTCTTCAGCCGTCATATCCAAAACCTGAGCAATGCTTTTCCCTTTGTATTTGACTTCCAGTGTCTCACGGTTATAGCGGCTTCCACGACAAACCTCACAGGGGACATACACATCTGCAAGGAAATGCATTTCGATCTTCACAAGACCATCACCGTTACACGCCTCACATCGACCGCCTTTCACATTGAACGAAAAGCGCCCGGGCCCATAACCGCGGATTTTAGCGTCCGATGTGGATGCAAACAAATCGCGAATATCATTAAAAAGACCGGTGTAGGTTGCCGGATTGGAGCGCGGTGTACGACCAATGGGACTTTGATCAATATCGATCACCTTATCCAGATTCTCGATACCCTTGATGCATCGGCAGGTTCCGGGACGGGTCCGTGCGTGATTTAACTTGCTGAGAAGTGTTTTGTTAAGGACTTCACCAACAAGACTGGACTTTCCGGAACCGGAAACGCCGGTAACGCAGGTTAATGTCCCCAAAGGAACAGAAACATCAACATTTTTCAAATTATTTTCCGTAGCACCGCAGATCGTCAGGTTCTGTCCGTTTCCGGATCTTCTTCCGGAGGGCACAGGAATCTTTTTGACACCTGACAGATATTGGCCTGTTACCGAGCGGGGCTCATTCATAATATCCTCTATGGAACCGCAAGCAACGATCTCTCCACCGTGGCAGCCGGCACCGGGTCCAACATCCACGATATAATCGGCAGCGCGCATCGTATCGTCATCGTGCTCCACCACGATAAGAGTATTTCCCAGATCCCGCAGTCTTTTTAGTGTTGCAAGAAGCTTATCGTTGTCCCTTTGGTGCAGACCAATAGAGGGCTCGTCCAAAATATAAAGTACGCCCATCAGAGAAGAACCGATCTGAGTTGCAAGACGGATCCGCTGGCTTTCTCCGCCGGACAGTGTTGAAGCACCTCTGGAAAGTGTCAGATACTGAAGACCGACATCCATCAAAAAGCGAAGCCGTTCTTTGATCTCGCGAACGATTTGATCCGCGACCACAGCAAGATTGCCTTCAAGATGCAGATCCTCCATAAACGCAAGTTCCTGTCGGATGCTCATCCGGCAAAAGTCCATAATTCCGATGCCCCCAACCGTCACAGCACGGGCAATCGGAGAAAGTCTGTCACCGTTGCAGCGGGTGCACGGTGCAGTAGCCATACATTCTTCCAGTTCTTTCCTTGCAGCATCGGACTGTGTCTCACGGAATCGACGGCTGATATTATTGAGAATACCCTCAAACGGTTGCTCCAAAACACCCATTCCATTACCGCGGTTGTAGGTCATACGGAGCTTCTCGCCCTTTGTGCCGTAAAGGATCACATCCACAGCTTCCGGGGAAAGCTCCTTAAAGGGTGCTGTCAGTGAGAAATGATATTTCTGGGACAATGCCTCAAAATACATTCTGAAGATAGAATCCGTTCTTGCGCTGCTCCAGCCGGAGGCCTGGATCGCGCCGTCAAAAATAGATTTATCCTTATCCGGAATAACAAGATCAGGATCTGCGATCAACTGAAAACCAAGACCGGTACAGTCCGGGCAGGCACCTGCAGGATTATTGAACGAGAACATTCTGGGTTCAAGCTCAGACAAACTGATTCCACAGTCCTCACAGGCATAATTCTGGGAAAAGCTGATCTCCTCATCAGAACCGGGCAATAAAATCGTGACAAGGCCACCGGAATGACTGCAGGCTGTCTCCACTGAATCCGTCAAACGGCGCCGCTGCCCCTCACGGATCACCAATCGGTCGATCACCAGTTCGACGGTGTGCTTTTTATTCTTCTCGCAGGGAATTTCCTCCCCCAGATCATATGTGATGCCGTCAACCCGCACACGGGCAAAGCCGGATTTCCGTGCATCCTCAAATACCTTTTGATGTTCACCTTTTTTACCGCGAACCACGGGAGCGAGAACGATAAACTTCGTCCCCTCCTCCATAGCCTCAATGCGGTCAACGATCTGGTCTACCGTCTGTTTTTTGATCTCTTTTCCGCATACAGGACAGTGCGGAATACCGACACGGGCCCATAAAAGACGCAAATAATCATATATCTCCGTCACGGTGCCAACTGTAGATCTGGGATTCTTTGATGTCGTTTTCTGATCAATGGAAATCGCGGGAGACAAGCCGTCGATCGAATCCACATCCGGCTTGTCCATCTGTCCAAGAAACTGTCGGGCATAAGCACTCAGGCTTTCTACATATCTACGCTGACCCTCCGCATAAATGGTATCAAAAGCGAGACTGGATTTTCCGGAGCCAGACAAGCCTGTGAATACGATCAGCTTGTCCCTGGGTATCGTTATATCAACATTTTTAAGGTTGTTCTGCCGCGCGCCTTTAATGCAAATTTTATCATTCATAGGATGCACCTGTTTTCTGTAAATTCGGCTATGCTTTTACTTATGTGTTACAGTATATTGTAGCACATTTGCACATTATATACAAGTATTATTTCAAACAAAATTTCGTTCCGTGCGTTTTAAAACAAGCATATTGTCATTTTGTTACAACCATAGCAGAAACAATCTGTTTTTTTGTTTGTATTTTTTACGGATTCATTGTTGCAATTCTATACCAATTAGTGGTATAATGCTCTCAGAGAGGCTCATATACATCTATGAGCAGAAAAAGAAGATAAAAGCGAGGTATTATTCAGATGATTGCATACGGTGAGAACATCAAGATTTTCAGTGGCAACTCCAATCCCGCATTTGCAGAAACTGTCTGTAAAGAGTTGGGCATCCCCCTCGGTCAGGGCGAAGTAAAGACTTTCGCTGACGGCGAGGTTTCCGTTTCCCTGTACGAAACAGTTCGCGGTGCTGATGTATTTTTGATCCAATCCACCTGCAAGCCTGTTAACGATCACCTTATGGAGCTCCTGGTTATGATCGATGCTTGCCGCCGTGCTTCTGCCGGCAGAATTACTGCTGTCATTCCCTATTTTGGTTACGCCCGTCAGGATCGAAAGGCCAAGAGCCGTGATCCCATCTCCGCAAAGCTTGTTGCCAATATGCTGACTGCTGCCGGTGCTGACCGTGTGCTGACGATGGATCTCCACGCTTCCCAGATCCAGGGCTTCTTCGATATCCCTGTGGATCATCTGCTGGGCAACCCCACATTTGTTCAGTATTACCTCAACAAATTCCCCGAGGACAAGTACAACCACGATGATTTTGTGGTCGTTTCCCCCGATGTTGGCTCCGTTGCCCGTGCCCGTGCTTTTGCAGCAAAGGTTCATATGGGCCTTGCCATCGTTGACAAGCGCCGTCAGAAGGCCAATGTCTGCGAGGTTATGAATGTCATCGGCGATGTTGCAGGTAAGACCTGTATCCTCTTTGATGATATGGTCGATACCGCAGGCTCTCTTTGCAACGCTGCAAACGCTCTTGTGGAAGTCGGTGGTGCAAAGGAAGTTTATGCCTGCTCCACACACGGTGTTCTGTCCGGCCCTGCATTTGAACGGATCGAAGCCAGCGCAATTAAGGAGCTTGTTGTCCATAACACCATTCCTCTGGCTTCCGACTGCCCCTGCAAGAAGATCAAGCAGCTGGATGTTGCTCCGATCTTCGCCCGTGCAATTGCACATATTCACGGTGGCACCTCTATCGCCGATCTGTTCTAAGCTGTGTTTGGCAGAAAAACGGACAGCTGGCTCATCGTAGGTTTGGGAAACCCCGGTAGCCAATACGCGAAAACCAGACACAACTGCGGTTTTCGTGCAATAGACATTCTCTCCCAAAAGCTCAGCTGCAAGATCGACAAAGCAAAATTCCAGGGTCTTTACGGACAGACAACAGTAGACGGCATTAAGATCTTTCTCCTGAAGCCGCAGACATTTATGAACCTGTCGGGCCGTTCTGTCCTGCAGTTGTCCGCCTATTACAACATTCCGCCCCAAAGGATCATCGTTCTGTTTGATGACATCTCTCTTCCTCCCGGAAGACTGCGTGTCCGTGCAGATGGATCTGCAGGCGGTCACAATGGCATAAAATCCATAATCAGTGAGCTGGGCAGTCAGGATTTTCCCAGAGTAAAAATCGGGGTGGGAGCTAAACCTGAGCCTGACAGAGATCTTGCTGATTGGGTTCTGTCTTCTTTCTCGGCTGCTGAGGAGAAATCACTCACAAAAGCCTTGGAAAACGCCGCTGATGCAGCGCTTTATATAATTGAAAAAGGCGTTCCCGAAACAGCAAACCGCTATAACGGAAGCTGCTGAGCGCCACCGAAAAAGAAATCACGGAAAGGGGATCTATTTTCCCCTTTCCTCGTTCTTGCGTGGAGGAAAATGAGGTAATCAATGGAAAAATTATTATCGTTTCTGCAAACGATACCGGAGTATCAGTTACTTCTTAAAGGTATCAACAACAACGAGAATACGGCTTTGACCGGTATCGGGCAGATCAATCGCAGCCATATGGTGGCCGCACTTCGAAAGGATACCAGCCGTCCCATCGTACTGATCTGCCAGGACGACTTTACCTGCAGAAGACTTCACGAAGAGCTGGGCTGCTTCCTGGGAGAAGATATACCGGTACTCCCCTCCCGGGAATTTACGCTTTATGACACAGCCGTTGCCTCCAGAGACTGGGAACAAAAACGACTTTGTCAATTACTGTCCCTGCACAGCGGTAAAACCAGAATGCAGATTATGTCCTGGGAGGCCGCCAGCCAACGGACGATCCCGTATGATGTTCTGAATCATGCCACCTTTACACTGGAAAGCGGAAAAGAATATGACATAAATACGATCACCGGAAAGCTGGTCCGCGCCGGCTACTGCCGCAGTCCTATGGTAGAAGGACCGGGTCAGTTCGCACACCGCGGCGGCATCCTTGATATATTTTCCCCTGCAGTGGACAGACCTGTCAGAATCGAATTCTTTGGTGACGAGATCGACACAATGGGTTTCTTTGATCAGGATACTCAGCGCCGTGTAGAAAATATAGACAGTATTCTGATCCTACCCGTAAGCGAAACCCAGCCCCACCTTCATGAAGGCGGAATTGAAGGTCTTTGCGATGACATCAGAAGTATTATTCAGCGGCAGAAGCGCAGGAAAGCACCGAATGAGGTGCTGATCTCTACCCTTGAGAGAGATCTTGAAAAGTACGAAAATCAAATTCCCAACGCTGCCTCTGACCGGTATATGGCACTGATCTATAAACAATTCCAAACTGCCGTTGACTATATACCGGATGATGCAGTGGTAATACTGTGCGATCAGGGAAATCTCCACAGAGCAGCCAGAAGCAGAACAGAGGAGCTTGGCTTACAGCTGGATAATCTCCTTCAAGGTGGTCTTGTTGTAGGCGAGTTGTGCGAATATGCATATCAGTGGGAGGATTTCACCGCATCCATTCAGAATAAAACCATCGTATATTTCGATGCTTTTGCCGGTGCTGCCTACCCGGATGATTGTTTACCCTCCCACCTGCTTCCCATCACAGTAAAGCAGCTGCCCGGATATGGCGGCAGTACTGATACTGCAGCCGCCGACCTTGCCCACTACCAAAAAATGGAATTTGCGTCTTTGGTATTGTGCAGTACAAGAAGGCGTGCAGAGATCATGCAGGAGATCCTTAACGAAAAAGGACTTTCCGCGTTCCTTTGCATTCCTCTGACTACTATGCCGAAACCAGGGCAGATCCTTCTGTCCGACGGAACGCTTCCTTTTGGTATGGAATATCCCACCGCCAAGCTTGCTGTTTTGACCGAGGGTCAGCTTATTTCAAAAACGGAACAAAAAAAGAAGCCCAAAAAAGGCGCAACAAACAGACAAAAGCTTAATTCCTTTACAGACCTGTCCCCCGGTGATCTCGTTGTTCACGAAAACTACGGCATCGGCCGCTTTGTGGCAATGGAGCAGATCCGGGTCGACGGTGCAGTTAAAGACTATGTTAAAATCGCCTATCAGGGTACGGACTGTCTGTTTGTTCCGGCAACACAGCTGGATCTGGTCAGTAAGTATATCGGTGGCGGCGGTGAGGACGGAACTGTCCGTCTGAACAAGATCGGCACTGATACCTGGCAGAAAACAAAGACAAGAGCCAGAAAAGCCGCAAAAGATATGGCCGCACAGCTGATCCAGCTTTATGCCGCCAGAAAACGGCAGGAAGGCTTTGCATTTGCCGCAGATTCTCCCTGGCAGAAGGAATTTGAAGATAATTTCCCATATCCGGAAACCGATGATCAGCTCCGCTGTATCAATGAAATCAAAACGGATATGGAGTCCCCTATTCCTATGGACAGACTTCTTTGCGGTGATGTTGGCTTCGGTAAAACAGAAGTTGCACTCCGGGCTGTAATGAAAGCTGTTATGGACGGCAAGCAGGTAGCGATCCTTGTGCCTACAACAGTATTGGCACAGCAGCATTTCCAAACAGCAATGTCCCGTTTCCGTGGATTTCCTGTGACCATTGATATGCTCAGCCGATTCCGTACACCCACCCAGCAGAAAAAGACACTTCATCAGCTGGAAACCGGTTTTGTCGACATCATCATCGGAACGCACAAGCTCCTTCAGAAAACCGTAAAGTTTAAAGATCTGGGTCTTTTGATCGTGGATGAAGAGCAGCGCTTCGGTGTCAGCCATAAGGAACGGCTTAAGGAATTGTCCAAAGGTGTGGATGTGTTGACACTGTCTGCAACACCGATCCCCAGGACGCTCAATATGGCTTTATCCGGCATACGGGATATGTCCACCATTGAAGAGCCTCCCGCCGACCGTTACCCCGTGCAAACCTTTGTGCTGGAGCATAACAACGCCATCATTGATGATGCCATTCGCCGCGAGATCGAGCGCGGCGGCCAGGTTTACTATCTTCACAACCGTGTTGAGACAATTGATCAATGTGCATCTGCTTTAATGAAGCGGATTCCCGGTCTTTCTGTCGCTGTGGCACACGGAAAAATGGGCGAAGAAGCCTTGGCTGATGTAATGCACACAATGGCTGACGGAGATATTCAGGTGCTTGTTTGCACAACTATCATCGAAACAGGACTTGACATTCCCAATGCAAATACTCTGATCATCGAGAATGCAGACCGATTCGGTCTCAGCCAGCTTCATCAGCTAAGAGGACGCGTGGGCAGATCCACCCGTCACGCTTATGCCTATTTCACTTACCGTCCTGATAAATCTCTTTCAGAGATCGCAGAAAAAAGACTGGCAGCCATTCGCGACTTTGCTGAATTCGGCT
>JAZNZZ010000119.1:0-6353 GCA_045595205.1 Faecousia sp. | reverse complement strand
TATGCATTCCGCATTGCCGCAGGCAATGGTGATTTGCTACGCAAATCACGCGGAACGGATATATCCGTTCCCTACGAGACGGAACGATAAATTGAAATTTGAAGTACAAAAATGCACCTCCGGGGGACGGAGGTGCATTTTTGTATTAGTCAAGAATGACGGTGGCGATGTTGCCGTTAATTTCCATTTTAGTGCCGAAGGGCTCGCTCATTTCCTTCAGGCGCTCCAAGATCGCGCTGTCCTTTGCAGGAGCAGGCATACCGCCCCGGCTGCGGGGCAAGCCGAAGCCAAGCTCGATGGCCATCATTTTCAGGCTCACCAGCTTGCCGTTTTCGTCCATTTCCCACAGGGGGATCACGGACTCAAACATCTTCCGGTCGGTCTGCAGACCTCTGGTGAAGTTGGCAGAGCGCTTGCGGAACAGCTCGTGCATGGTGCCGTCAGAGGTCATACCCTTAGGCTCATAGTAGTCCTCGGGGCTGTAAGGAATGTTCTCATTGTTGAGAATGAAGTCACCCAGAGAATAGAAAATAGGCTTGCCGTTGTAGATCTCCACCGGGCGCAGCAGGTGAGGACCGTGACCGATAACTGCATCGCAGCCGTGGTCAATGGCGAATCTGGCGCACTCCTGCAGGTAATCGGAGGGGTTTTCCTTGGAGGTGCCGCTGACCTGATGAGAGTGGATGGACAGAACAATGTAGTCAGCCTGGAGCTGTGCCTCAAAGATCGCCTTTTCCAGACGGGCAAGGTCGCGCTTGTCGCACAGCGCCTGATACTTAGGCTCAGGACCTTCCTTGAAGTTCACATACTTGGTGATGGGGCACTCGCCCTCCGGCAGCGGGTCCCGGTAACCTTCCCGGCGGGAGATGTCCTCGGCAGCGTTCACATGGGTCTGCTCGGCGATCTGCTTAATGACCTTCATCTGCTCCGGGGTGATGATAATGGTCTCCTTATAGCGAAGCTGATTCACACCGGGACGGCCGGGGACACGCCGCGCCTGCTGACCGGCAATGCCGATGTTATTATAGTCCATATTGCAGGAGGTGGTCATAGCGATCAACGCAATTCTGCCGCCCCCCGCCTCCAGATACGCAGGTGCTGCTGCCTGGTCCAGATTTCTGCCAACACCTGCGTGGACAAGTCCGCTGGCGGTGACATAGTCCATTGTCTTTGTCAAACCGTCGTAGGCAAAGTCCATGGTGTGATTGTTGCAAAAGGATGTCATATTGAAGCCGTAGCGCTTGCAGTCCTCCAGCACCTCCGGCTCAGAGCGCAGGTAAGAGCCGCCGTTGGTGGCAAAGGCGAAGCACTCGCCCTCCCGGTGAAGGGTGGTTTCCAGATTAAAATACTTGGCGTCGGCCTGGCTGATCCAGTCACGGACCTGCTCAAAGCCGGGGTAGGTCTCGGGGATGCGGCGCAGGATCAGCGCATCACCCACTGCTGCAAATTTCATAATTTTACCTCCTGTAACGCAATACCGTGCATATTATCCAGCACGAATTGCAGAAAAATCTCGATACCGATCTTCATTCCGTCCTCGTCCGGGCTGCATTTGGGGTTGTGGACGGGATAGGGTTTTTGGGCACCGGGGGTCATGCAGCCCAGTATAAACTGGCAGGAAGGCTTGACACGGGACATAAAGGCAAAGTCCTCGCCGCCCATACCTCTTTCCTGCACCAGAATATTTTCCTGTCCCACGATTTTGGCAGCTGCCTCTTCGATCTTTTGGGTAACAATGGGATCGTTATGCACATAGGGCAGGAACTTATTGACCGTGACCTTTGCCTCACCGCCGTGCATTTCTGCAACGCACTGACTGATCTTGGTGCAGCGGTCCAACAGCTTTTGGGTCACCCCATCATCGTGGGTACGGGAGGAACAGAACAGCTTACAGTAATCACACACAACATTATTGGTATGACCGCCGTTAAAAGCACCGATATTCAAAATACGGCGCTCTTTTGCCTTAAACTCCCGGGCAACCATTGTCTGCATAGCACTGTAGGCTTCCACCGCCATAGAAATGGCATCGATGCCGCGCTGCTGGTCGGCTGCGTGGGAAGACCTTCCAAAGAACTCAATGGTAAAGCCCATAGAATTGCCGTTTTTGCCGCCGCTGAGGGTGCGGATCTTGCCCACCGCCAGACTGGGAGAGATATGACAGGCAATGGCACAGTCAATATCATTCATCACCCCGGCCTCCACCATTTCCTTACAGCCAGGCTGGATGTACTCCTCCGCCGGGGTAAACAGAAGCTTCACACGGCAGGTCAGTTCCTGTTCCCGTGCTTTCAGCTCTTTGGCAACACCCAAAAGCATAGCGGTGTGCATATCGTGACCGCAGGCGTGCATCTGCCCGGGGTTTTGAGAGGCAAAGGGCAGACCCGTTTCCTCCTGTATGGGCAGGGCATCCATATCTCCGCGAATGCCGATGGTAAATCCCTCGTATTTGGGATTGACGGTAGCCACAATACTGCTGCGCCCGAATTCCTCCGTATAGGGAATACCCAGCTTTTCCAACTCCCGGCGCACCACTGCCAAAGTTTTTGGCAGATCGAAGCCGATCTCAGGGTACTGGTGGATCTCCCGGCGCAGAGCTACCGTATAGGCAAATGTATCTTTTTGAAGCACGATCTTTCTCCTGTTTCTTAAAAGGCAATGCCGTTCTGGTTATCCAGCACGAACTGCAGGAAAATATCCACGCCGATGGCCATTGCATTTTCGTCCAGATCGAACTTCACAGTGTGCAGCACATAGGAAGTGGCCTCGTCCTTGCGAGTGCCCAGGCGGAAGAAGGCACAAGGCTTTTTCCTGGACAGGAAGCCGAAGTCCTCGCCACCAAGTCCTCTGCCGGGGACAAACACATTGCCCTCACCTACCACCTTTTCTGCAGATGCCCACAGCTGCTTTGCCACAGCCTCGTTGTTCAGAACGAAGGGCAGGAACTTATTGACCGTGACCTTTGCCTCGCCGCCGTTCATCCCGGCAATGCCCTCGCAGATCTCACGGATGCGGGTGATCAGCTTTTCGCTGACCTCGTCACTGTGGGCGCGGGAGGAGCCGAACATCTTACAGTAGTTGCAGATGATGTTGTTGGTCTGACCGCCCTGGATCACACCGATGTTGAACAGACGGGGTGCGGTAGGTGCAAACTCCTTGGCGACCATGATCTCCATCGCGGTATAAGCCTCCACCGCCATAGCAATGGCATCCTTGCCCTTCTGCTGGGACGCAGCGTGGCTGGAGGTGCCGAAGAATTCCACGGTAAAGCCCATAGAGTTGGCGTTGATACCGCCACCGGGGATCAGTCCGATCTTGCCGGTATCGGTGTCGGGTCCCACATGGCAGGCAACAGCAAATTCGATGTCATCCATCACACCATTTTCGGACAGCTGCTTACAGCCGGGCTCGATGTACTCCTCAGCGGGGGTAAACAGAAGCTTTACCCGGCAGTTCAGTTCTTTTTCTCTTGCCTTCAGCTCCTTGGCAACACCCAGCAGCATGGCCGTATGGGAATCGTGACCGCAGGCGTGCATCTTGCCGGGGTTCTTGGAGGCAAAGGGCAGACCGGTCTCCTCCTGCATAGGCAGGGCATCCATATCGCCGCGGATGCCGATAGTCACGCCCTTACAGTTGGGGTTAATCGTGGCAACCACGCTGCTCTTGCCAAACTCGCCGGTGTAGGGAATGCCCATTTTATCCAGCTCACGGTGGACAACTGCCAAAGTCTTGGGCAGGTCAAACCCGATCTCAGGGTACTCGTGAAGCTCACGGCGCAGATTTACAACATACTCAAAGGTATCCTTCTGAAGCATAGTTATCCTCCTCAAAATTCAATATCCGGAGTCATTCCGACCTTTATCAGTCTCCAAAGCAGCACCAGCTCCCGCTCTGTGCGCGCCTTCTGTACCGGATCCAAAAACCAATGGTCCGCATCGGACTCCGGTTGGGGTATGCAGAAGCCGCACACCTTAACAGTCCGTGGCAAATAGTTTTCTGCGTGGCGCACGGCGCGGTTCAGATGGGCTGCAGAGGTCACCACTGCCACCTTGCGGACATTGCTGATTTTCAGCACACGCTGCATCAAAATGGTGGCGTACAGCATATTTTCCACTGTGGTTTTCGCTTCATCCTCCTGCAGGATCACATCCTCAGGGACACCCAGCTCCAGCAAATAGTGCTTCATCACTGACGATTCAGACAATTCGCCCAGCTCTGTCTCCCATTTGACACCACCGGTGGGCAGGATCCAGCGAACACGACCGCTGCGCCACAAATAAGCTGCCGCCTCTGCCCGCTCACGGCATACGAGAGCCTTGCCGCCAAGCAGCAAGGCTACATCGTAATTTTCTTCGTTATCTTTCCAATTGCCGTAGACGATCTTTGTGACCTGTTCTGTGGTTAACTGCTTCAGCTGTTCTTCCGACAATTGACTCAGCTTCATTCCACAGTCTCCAGGTATGCCTTACGGCCGGTTTCGTACAGGTTGTTGCCCTCGCTGTCGATGATCACGATGACAGGGAAATCCTCAACCTCCAGACGGCGGATCGCCTCAGCGCCCAGATCGTCATAAGCGATGACCTCTGCCTTCTTGATGCACTTACTCAGCAGTGCACCGCAGCCACCGATGGCACCGAAATACACAGCACCGTGCTTCTTCATCGCAGCGATCACTTCCTCATTGCGCTTGCCCTTGCCGATCATACCGGTCTGACCCTGCTCGATCATCGTGGGGCTGTATGCATCCATACGGTATGCAGTAGTAGGACCGGCAGAACCGATGGCCTCACCGGGACGGGCGGGAGTAGGTCCTACGAAGTAGATCACGCTGTCCTTCACATCCAGGGGCAGCTCCTTACCCTGCTCCACCAGCTCACACAGACGCTTGTGGGCAGCATCACGGGCGGTGTAGATCACACCGGACAGCAGCACGCTGTCGCCGGACTTGAGCGCTCTTGCCTGCTCCCGGCTCATAGGGGTAGTTACACGAATTGCCATATCAAAGCACCTCCGTCTTATGTCTGGTCACGTGGCAGTTGATATTGACCGCCACAGGCAAACCTGCAATGTGAGTGGGACACTTCTCGATGTTGACACACAGAGCAGTGGTCTTGCCGCCGAAGCCCTGAGGTCCGATGCCCAGCTCATTGATCTTCTCCAGCAGCTCTGCTTCCAGCTCTGCCCAGAAGGGCTCGGGATGACGCTCGTCAGCAGAACGCATCAGTGCCTTCTTTGCCATAAAAGCAGCCTTATCGAAGGTGCCGCCAACGCCGACGCCCACCACGATGGGAGGACAGGGATTGGGGCCGGCATCCTCAACCACCTTCAGTACAAAGTCCTTGACGCCCTGCAGACCGTCAGAGGGCTTGAGCATCTTGGTCTGGCTCATATTCTCACTGCCGAAGCCCTTGGGGGCAACGGTGATCTCCAGCCGGTCGCCGGGGACGATGTCATAGTAGATCATAGCAGGGGTGTTGTCACCGGTGTTCACACGGTCCAGAGGATCCCGGACAACGCTCTTACGCAGGTAACCCTCGGTGTAGCCCTGGCGGACACCCTCGTGGATGGCCTCGGCCAAATTACCGTTGATATGCACTTCCTGACCGATGGTGACGAACACACAGGCCATACCCGTGTCCTGGCAGATGGGCTTGCCCTGCTCGTCAGCGATCTTATAGTTTTCAATGATCCGCTCCAGGATCTCCTTGGCCTGAGGCCAGGATTCCATTTCGTAGCTCTCCTCAATGCGGCTCTTCAGATCCTGAGGCAGGTAGGTGTTTGCCTCAATGCAGAGCTTTTTGACCACTTCCGTGATCTTCTGTGCAGCAATTTCTCTCATTGACACTCTCTCCTTTACTTTTGGGGTACATTATAGATCTGATCCAACAGCTCACCGTCGCGGCTGATAACATCTGCCACCACCCGGTCGCCCTTGGGCAGCTTTGCAGGTGTGCCGGTGATCCGTTCGGTCTTTTCCTTCAGTTCGTGGATGTCCACGATGGGCAGGCCGGCGGCCTTCAGATTATTGGTCAGCTCCACATTCTTGGGGTTGACTGCAATACCGCCCTGGGTGACCAGCACATCAATGTCCTTACCGGGAGTGGAGATGCAGGTCACACGGTCGGTGACGATGGGAAGTCTTGCGCGGAACATAGGTGCAATGATCATAGAGAGCTTTGCGCCGGCTGCGGTATCACTGTGTCCGCCGGAGCCGCCCATAATATAGCCATTGGAGTCGGTATGTACATTGACATTAAAGTCGGTATCGATCTCCGTGGCGCCCAGAATGACCACATCCAGGCTGTCCACCACCGCGCTGCGGCTGGCAGGAGATGCATAGTGCATAGCGCTGA
>JAZNZZ010000118.1:0-4633 GCA_045595205.1 Faecousia sp. | reverse complement strand
GACGATGCAGATAGCGACGATCTGATGGACGTGATCGCAGATCCAACCGGGCAAAGCGGTATAATATCTGCGGAGGATGCTCTATACAGGGATCAACTACACAATGCTATGGAAAATGCGTTATCTGCCATTCCGGAGCAGTATGCAGATGCTCTGCGGCTGCGCTATTACGATGGTCTGACCCTCGAGCGTGCCGGTGAGATCCGAGGCGTAGGGAAAGAGCGTATACGATCGATGGAGAATAAAGGTATCCGCCTGCTGCGGAGATCTAAGATTGCCTGCCACCTTCGCCCGTTTTATGATTTTGATTTCTATTGCTGCTCTGGTTTTGGGGCGTTTCAAAACTCCGGAATGAGTATCCAGGAGCGGTATTTGATCCTGGAGGAAGAACATCAGGAACGAGTGCAACGGCGCCGCCAGGAGATGGAGAGCAGTCGGCAGAAGGAGAAGATCCGCGGCGAGATCCGGGACACTATGGAACGCATTAACCGGGAGACTGAGGAAGAGGTCTGCAAAATGTCTCCGGAGGAGAAGGAACGGCTGCTGAAGCTGTACGGCTTGACAAAACCTGAGAAAACCTGAGAAAATATGTTTTACACAGAAGGAAACCAAATGGAAGAAAGAATTACCGGAGGCAAGGCAATCCGGCTCAAGTGCCTGGACTGCTGCTGCGGATCAGCGCACGAGGTCAGTCTATGCTCTGTAGAAAAATGCCCATTACATCCTTTCCGGTTTGGAACTGACCCGTACAGAACAAAGAGAGAGCTTTCACCGGAGCAAAGGGAACAACAGCGCAAATCTTTGGCGCTAGCGCGTTCGAGCAAGTCAAATTCACAGAAGAAAACTTGCAACATACTTTCCGAGGGTACTTTTACCCCGAAAGGGTAAAACCCCACAAAACCCCAATAAAACAGGAATACCGCCGTCGCCGCCGAAAATAACCGGGAGCCGCCTCGATGGGTAGCTCCCGGTGTCCTTTTATCCAATTCCTTGTATAGTGTTTTCGTAGAGAAAATCCTTCAGCGCTTCACTGTTGCCAGTGTTGTAGTACTCCACAAGCAGGGTGTTGAACTGCTCCATGTGGCGGTCTGTGATCGTGAGGAAGCCGACGCCGGCGGCAATCAAGATCTTGTTCGCAAGGGTCATACTGGTGCGCTTGTTGCCGTCCCAGAAGAACTGACCTCTAGCACCCCACACGAACGCCTCTAATGCCTTTGCCGTGGCGGAGGTATCTGCGGTCAGAATCTCCGCTAATTCAGCGGTTACCGCCTCAGCTGACGGCACAGGGGGCAAATAATCCGTTCCAGAGATCATCACAGAGCCGGTACGCAGCTTGCCCCATTCCAGCGCCTCATTCCGGGCGATATACTCGTTGATCTTGCACAGGTAGTCCAGAGTGACCGGCTGATCCATACTCCCAAGCAGGAACTGCCAGGCATCACGCATATTCAGAATTGCCTGAATATCGGACAGCTGCACATTGGGGACATTTACACCCTGCAGGATGGTTTTGGTCTGCGGGAAAGTGACTGCCCGGTTCTCCATCCGCATACCGCAATAGACATTCTCATCGTATTTCTTTTTCGCAAGAAACACGCTCTGCTCCGGGGTCATGTGGTATTTATCGGCGTAATTCTTCATTCCGCGCCCTCCTGTGTGTTCTCCAGAAAGTAATCAGGCTGACAATTCAGCAAATCACAGATCTGTGCAATATTTGCCCAGCTTATGGGGTTGCGGTCTCTCAGCTTCTGGATGGTGCTTTCGGCAAGGATCTTTTCCTTCCGCAGTTTGTTTGTGTTGTAGCCTTTTTCCTTCAAGGCCGCCAGCACATCTATCTTGTATACCAATGGCATAGATATAGCTCCTCTCTTGTTCAATAAGTGGGGGCGGCGAGCATATCGCGCTCTCTCCTCCACTGTACCTGTATTATATCACAAAGTCTACACGAAAACAAGAGTAATGTTGCACGAAAATAGGAGTATTTCTTTGTGCAACTTTACACGAAGAAAAGTGTAAATAGTTATTGACATTACACGAATAAAGGTGTATAATAAGACCATAAAGAACAGGGCAACCCAATTTCAACACCGCCTGTTGTAAGCCCTAGAACAAACACAAAGGAGCGGAGGCAGCCGGAGAGACGGCAACCAAAATACAGGAGGTAAACACAATGAAACAGTATAATCTCAGCAGCATTATGGGTGCGGCGTGGCGGATCTTCCACAAGGGCGCCCAGTCCTTCTCTGTGGCTCTCCGGATGGCGTGGGCCAACGCCAAAGCTCACATCGCAGCCAAGGAAGCCGCCGGTATCACCGAGGAGACTCACACTTGGGCAGGCTGGCGGGATCTGGGTTACGAGGTGATCCACGAGAGCAAGGCTCTGTATAAGGCAATCCTCAGCGACCCTGCCACCAAGAACGGCACCCGGGTAACTTGCTACTTCGGAGCCTCTCAGGTTCAGCTCATCAGCGCATAAGAAAAGACCCTTGCGCAAGCCGTGGAAAGCAAGAGCGCAAGAGCCTACATTACCCCGGAGGGGACAGGAGTTATTTTAACAGCCCTGTTCCCTCCTGTCAATAACAAACTGGAGGTAATCAACCAATGAAATGCAGAAAGCAGCTTGTCCTCACCGGCTACCGCGTCCAGTTCGTGGATCTTCGGGAGCCGAAACCCCGCACTCCTCAAGAGCAGATCCACGTGGCGGATCGTCAATGGCTGGATGCCATGGGCCTGATTGGTCACAATGTGGCGGATGCCATCAAGAGCCAGTATGAGAAGGGCGGCTATAAGGTTTTCAGCGTGCAGCCCATCAAACCCAAGAGGGTGGCGGAAATCGACCTCTGTCAACTCTGGGCCGCCACCGAAGAAGCACCCGCCACCAACATGACAGAGGAGGACATCACAGAATGACCGCAATTAAAGAAACCGCCGCTACTTGCCTATGGGATATCGGTGCAGATCTTGACGATATCCATGCTCAGTTCTATCAAATCCGAAATATGCTCTACGTTTTCGACGAACACTTAGAGGGCGAACTCGATTTTATGAAGAAGTGCGATGACGGTTGTGTGCAGCACTTCATTAAGCGCTATGATTTGCTCCGCTCTGTGATGGAGGTAATGCAGTTACGTATTAATGACGCAATCGACGCCATGCGAGTGCAAATCGATGCGGTGTACGAGGCAGACAGGAAAGCCCGGCCCAGACCGTTGGCAACAGAATAGTAATACCCCGCCACACTTCCACCCGGAGGCGTGGCGGCTTTCTTTCTGTGGTATGATAAGAGGGACACAAAAGAAAGGAGGTTTAGAAATTATGAATAATCCAATCAAACCGCAGAAACTAACCTACAGCGTAACAGAAGCCGCGGAAGCCCTCGGAGTCAGTAAAACCGCTATGTATCAAATCATCCGGATAAAAGGCTTTCCGGTGATCGTTTTGGGAGGCCGGAGACTGATCCCTATCGAAGGCCTTAAGCGCTGGGTTGAAGAGCAGGCCCAAAAGGGTTGGAATGGTAGATACGCAGAGTAGGCAGTGATAGGGTGTCCCTTATCTCGCCAAGCATCCTGTGCCTAAGCAATACAAATAGGCGCATAACACAAGCGTAAGAAAAAAGGAGCGATTTGACAATGCCGCGAATTAGGCAAAAAATGGAGGAATATGCTGTGGCGGATTTCCAGCAGGAGATCCGTCGGCAGCAGGGACATCACGACCTAATGTCCGTTAGAGCACTGGCAAGGGCTATGGGGGTTCCCCACACAACACTGAATTCCAAACTAAAGGAGCCTCACAAACTAACGGTGGAGGAGATTCAAAAATTGGTACCGGTGTTGCACCCGGATATTGGAATCCTTCTAACCCTCTTGGGATACAGCAAACAGGAAGTCAAAAAGTATCTTAAGAGCTGTAGCAAAGACGACATTCGCTAAGGCAGAAAATTGGCGACCAAATGGCGACCCAAGTTATAAAACGGTCGCCAAACTTTTACCACGATATAACACGCCTAATCCCAAAAACCTTTGCAAATCAACACCTTTTTACACATTCCAAAACGGCATAAAACGGCGAAAATCCCATTGGTAAGGATGAGGTCGCCAGTTCAAATCTGGCTAGCAGCTCCAAAAATCAGTCGACCCGTTTGGGTCGGCTGATTTTTTTGCCCTGTTACAGATTTGAAAGATCAAATGCAACAGTCCGGTGGACTGTTGCTCGCGACGGCTTGACGGAGCGAACCCTTTATTTTTGCCCATAAGGGCAAAAATGCAAACAAATCTGGCTAGCAGCTCCACAAAAAAGCCTGGAACTCCAACGAGTTTCAGGCTTTTTTCCTTAATCTTTTCAAGCGCAAAAGGACAGGCATTCCTTTCATTCTTGCTGTGGAAAATGTAGGATATTGTAGGTTTATGTGGGTTGCTCCATTGCCAGGATCGTGCTATTCTTATTCCAGTGGCCGGTATAAAAACAGGGCTCCGCCCCGGAGTTATTTTCCAGGGCGGAGATTACTATCACATCTGTAAAATTGCCGTGTATCGATAAACCGTACCGGATCCGGAACTATTCTCCGCATAGAAAGTTATATGGGCTCTGTAGTAGTACCCGGGGGTTGCATAACTATATGTAACATATCCTGTGT
>JAZNZZ010000117.1:0-15496 GCA_045595205.1 Faecousia sp. | reverse complement strand
CCACAACCGTCCTTTCGTTTGTATTTTTGTTTATCTTCCTTGCCTTGCGCCAGCAAGGCTGCGTCATCTGCACAAAACTCCAAAGCAAAAATCCTGGCTGTGGGGTGCTGTGCAGTTTTCAGGGAGCAGCTTTTCGGCAAGGCAAGCAAAATCACGCAGGGAATACCCTTTGGTATTTTCAAGGGATTTTCCGCAGTATTGGCGGAAAGCTGCCCCTGTAAACCTATCGGGGTTCAATTCCCCACTGCTTAAATCGTTTTTTGTAATGCGGTGTATAAGAAAGGGGATCGTTATGAAAAAAGTAATTGTTTTTGTTGTAGTTCTTTCTTTGTGTTTTTGCCTTGCTGCCTGTAACGCACCCCGGGAAGAGGCGGAAAAACAACCCATCGAGTGGACCCCTGTTTACAATGAACACAATACCTGCGGCCTTCAGGCAAATATGTCACACCCGGAGGGAACGACCAAACGGGAATTGACAGAAGCGGAGATCGCATCCGTCGTACCGGCATCACTTTGCTCGGAGATGGAAATCGACGGTTATGTATATTTTCTTGCAGATAAAAGCCTTTATTATATGGTGCTGCAAATGACCCAGGGTGAGACCACTGTAACTGTGCATCTCGGGGAGGATGTGAGATGGGGTGGCTGTTGTATATCTGTTGCAGATCTGGGATATGCAAAAGAGACCTGCCACTGCGGCGGTGTGGAGTATGCTCTCTATCGGGATGTGGAAAGACCCCAAAACGGAATGCTGCTTGGCTGCGGAAAACTCAATGAAACGCCTTTCCTGGTTCGTATGAAGGTCCGGGAGCTGTCACAGGAGCAGCCTGTCTTTGAGCATATTCTGGAGGTTTTTGCCCGATATAAGGCAGATAGCTTAAACCTTGAACCCATAAAACCCTGATGGGCAGCAAGCATCAAAAGAGGACCGTGAAGGTCGATGTCATTAGATAAAGAAAAAGCGTGTCATTCTGAGGAGTGCTGCAAAGCGCAGCGAATCTTTCAATAACAATGATTGCCGGTGGCAATCATACATTGATTAAGACGCGACGAAGAATCCCCTTGAATATGAGGGAGATCCTTCGTCTCGCTTCGCTTCCTCAGGATGACATTTTCTTTTGCTCAATTTGTATTGACAAACTGGTTTACATCGTGTAGAATAAAAGTGGTCTACAAGATGTAAAACGGAGGTGCAGCAATGATCGACATCAGAATGGGCGAGGTGGAATCCCGCTTCGCGGATATTATCTGGAAAAATGAACCCATAAGCTCCGGCACTTTGGCACAGCTGGCAGAACAGGAGCTTGGGTGGAAAAAATCCACGACCTATACCATATTGAAGCGTTTTTGCCAAAAGGGCATTTTTCAAAATGAAAAGGGAACAGTATCTTCCTTGATCTCAAAAGAGGAGTTTCGCGCTCTGCAAAGCGAAAGGATCGTGGAGGATACCTTCGGCGGGTCACTGCCTGCCTTTGTTGCCGCCTTTGGAACGCGGAAAAAGCTAAGTCAGGAGGAGCTTGCCCAGCTTCAGAAAATCGTGGATGCAATGAGGGGGTGAGCTTGTGCTGGGAACGGTCTATACAAAGCTGCTGGATCTGTCCCTTCAGGGCACACTGGTGATCCTTGCAGTTCTGCTTTTGCGATTCTTTTTGCGGAAGCTGCCGAAAATATTTTCTTACTGCCTGTGGTCAGTGGTGCTGTTCCGCTTGCTTTGCCCCTTCAGTATTGAAGCGCCGGTGAGTGTTGTCCCCAGGGTCGCACCGGTATCCGAAAGCTATACCCTCCAGGAGCAGGATATATCCTTTGCCTCTGCGGGGGTGGCTGCTTACCACGCCGTGGGAGATGCACTGAACGGCGGTCTTGGTGTTCAGCACATCTACACGGAGGAAATAAACGATCAGGGTTACCAGCGGACCGTCACAGCCTCCTGGTGGGAGGTGTGGGTGCTCTTTGGGCAGTATGTATGGCTTTTGGGGGTAGCTGGCTTTGGTGTCTACAGCCTGATCTCCTATATTCGCCTGCGCCGCAGATTGGTGGGGGCAATGCGCCTGAAGTCAAATATTTATCTTGCAGATCACATTCCTACACCCTTTGTTCTGGGACTCTTTTCACCTAAGATCTATTTGCCTTCTTCTTTGCAGGGCAGTGAACGGGTGCATATTCTTGCCCACGAGCAATACCATATCCGCAGAGGAGACCCCATAGCAAAGCTGTTGGCATTTGCTGCCTTAAGCCTGCATTGGTTTAATCCCTTTGTGTGGCTGGCATATTTCCTTTTCTGCAAGGATATGGAGATGAGCTGTGACGAGGCGGTCTTGAAAAGGCTTGGGGAAGAGATCCGGGCAGATTATGCGGAATCTCTTTTAAAGCTTTCTGCAGGAAAGAAAGGAATCGGCATTATGCCCCTGGCCTTTGGAGAAGGCGATACCAAGGGAAGGATCTGCAACCTTGCCCAATGGAAAAAGCATAAGCTGTGGGTGATCTCTCTGGCAGGTGTCCTGATCGCTGTGGTGATCGCACTGCTGGCACTCAGCCCTCCGCACACCCTGGATGACAGACTTTCTGTATTTGTGGATTGCCAGATCGCTGAACACAATCAGTCCAAGGACAGCAAAGGACGCGCCAGCTGTGTGAACTGGGAGCTGCTGGGAAAAGAGAGAAAGGGCAGGAACACGGTCCTTTATATGTGGGTGCTCTATGAGGAGTACAGTATGGAGGACGGCGCCCTTAAGGTGGAGACCGGCTCTCATATTCCGGTTGTGATCACCGCATCGGAAAATGAGGGACAGTACAGCCTTGTGGAGTATTGGATCCCCCGGGACGGCTCTTATTATCCCACTGATATTAAAAGCAAATTCCCGTGGTATCTGCATAGCAAAGCTTTGGATTCCCAGAGATATATAAAAAAGCAAAAGCAGGAAAATGAAAAAATGGCACAGGAGTATTTCCGGGAGGAAAATAAGACCAAGCCTGTGCCGGGTGGCGTAGCAGTCAGCGAAGCATTCAGTGCGGTGCTGTCCTATGCAGGGTATACCGGGGTAGGTGCTCTGTACAGTGACAGCCTGAATGCATTGACCTTTGCCCAAAGCGCGGTGCAGCATCTGCCGGTGTTTAAGCTTACATCAGAAGCGGAGCTGGAGGCCTTTGTTAACAAATACAGCAGTGAGCTGACACTGGATCAGGCGTATGAGGAAGTGCCGTCCTTTGCCGGTGTTTCCAAGCGCTATGATGCTTCCTTCTTTGAAAAGAATGGACTTTTGCTTGTGTATATTCCGTCCGGTAACAGCTCGGACCGCTATAAGCTCAGCAGTGTGGAAAATGGCAGTACCCTTTGTCTCCATATCCGAAAGCAGCAGGGGAGTCTAAACAATACAGACCAAATGGTCGGCTGGTTCATAACGGTGACTGTACCCCATAGCTTGCTTGCCGGGGCAATGAAGTACGATGCAGACCTGGATAATGCACAAACCCTGCAAGGTGGATCTGCACCCCTTGTGACGACGGTGGAGGACGGGGAACAATCGAAGCTTCGTTATGTGCAGTCTGTCCTGCCTGCCTCAGATTTTACCCGCCTTTCCCAAAAGGTCATAGGTGCTGTTGACAGAGCTATAAATAACACCCTCTGCAAATGATCTGTGCAGAGGGTGTTTTATCTGTTAAAGAATATCTGTGATGGTGCCGCCGCCGATGACCAGGTCATTGTCATAAAGCACAACGGCCTGTCCCGGGGTGATGGCTCTCTGGGGCTCGTCAAATACCACCCGTGCATCGCCGTTTTTCTCCGGGTAAACGGTGGCAGGCTGCTCCCTGTGTCGGTATCGCACCTTGGCGGTGACCCGTAAGGGTTCGGTTAAGTCGGGGAAGGGGATCCAGTTCCAATCCTTTGCAAGGAGCGTGGTGCGGAAAAGATCTGCATCTGTTCCCAGGGTGACTGTGTTGTTTTCCATATCCTTGGCGCAAACATAAGCAGGCGCACCCAGGGCGATCCCAAGACCCTTTCTCTGCCCAATGGTATATGCCACAGCACCGCTGTGCTGTCCCAGCTTGTTGCCGTCTTTGTCCAGATAATCACCGGGGGTGTATGCTTTTCCGGTGTACCGCTTCATAAATGCCACATAGTCACCGTCCGGGATAAAGCATATATCCTGACTGTCCTTCTTGTGGGCATTCAGAAAGCCTTGTGCTTCCGCAATGGCGCGGACCTGTTCCTTTGTAAGAGCTCCAAGAGGGAAGCGGGTGTGTGACAGCTGATGCTGGGTGAGACTGTAAAGAAAATAGGTCTGATCCTTCGTTCTGTCCTCCGCCCGGTAAAGAAGATAGCGGCCGTTTTCCGGGTCTTGAAGTATCTTTGCATAGTGACCGGTTGCAATGCAGTCAAAGCCTTTGGACAGTGCTTCCTCCAAAAACAGGCCGAACTTCAGATGCTTGTTGCAATAGATACAGGGGTTTGGCGTGCCGCCGCTTTCGTAGCAGGAGATGAAAGGCTCGACCACGCATTGCCGAAATGCTGCCTCCTGCGCCATTACAAAAAAGGGAATGCCCAGCCCTTGGGCAACCTTCCGGGCATCCTCGTAAGGCTCCTGCAGGGGGGCTCCTAAAAGTGCTTCGTCACAAAGCCGCATCGTGCTGCCGGCGCAATCGTAACCTTCCTGCAGCATCTGGTATGCTGCAACGGAGCTGTCCACGCCGCCGCTCATTGCGATCAATGCTTTCATATTCCATCACCCCTTTCGTTTCTGGGATTTTACCATAGAAGAGCAGGAAAAGCAACCGTTTTTGCTGTGCAGTGCTGTGTAGAGTACAGATCAATAATGGATAAGATGCCGGAAAATTCTGTTTACCAAGCAAAATATATGATAAATTGGAAACAATTTCTCTTAAAAATAGTAACAAAATGTAATAAATCGTAAAAAAGGGGATTGCTTTTGTAGCTTCTTTTTGCTATAATAGTGCCGATATAGCGTGAAAGGAGAATACATTTGTGATGAAACGGATTGTTTGCCTGCTATTGGGTCTTGTGATCCTTCTCTCCCTGGCAGCGCCTGCTGTGTTTGCTACCGAGGCTGCGGCGGAGTCCACTGAGACCACCGAAGCGACTGAGCCTACCGGTGGTGTTGTGAACCAGGTACTTAAAACAAGTGATGAATGCCTGCGTATCTTAAAGCTGGAAGAGGGCTTCAGTAAAAAGCCCTACTGGGATTATACCCAGTGGACGGTTGGCTACGGCTCCAGATGTCCGGATGACAAGCTGGAGGAGTATAAAGCCAATGGCATCCCTGAAAGTGAAGCAGAAGCACTGCTCCGTGATTTCCTGACGAAATTTGAGTCGGAGATCAACGGCTTTATGATCCGCTCCGGAAAGTGGCTGGATCAGAAGCAGTTTGATGCGCTGCTGCTGTTCTCTTATAACTGCGGTTCCTCCTGGGCATACGATACGGACGGTCTGCTTTATACTGCCGTTGCCAACGGCGAGCCCGGCAGTGTCCTTGTAAATGCGTTTGTCCGTTGGTGTAATGCAGGCGGTCAGGTTCAGTCCTATTTGCTGCGCCGCCGTCTGAGTGAGGTGAATATTTACTTTAACGGCGAGTATTCCCAGACACCCAGTGATAAGTACGGCTATGTTCTGTACGATGCCAATGGCGGCACGGTGAAGCCCAATGTCCAGGGCTATGATGTTGCTGAGACGGCAAAGCCTGCACCGGTGCCCACCAAAAACGGTGCCACCTTCCTTGGATGGTACACCGCAGTGGATGGCGGTAAGAGAGTTAAGTATCTGGACAGCTCTGTGCGTAATACAAGACTGTATGCCAGATGGGATGATGAGAAGCTTCCGGAAGAGGAGGTTGACGGCGTAGAAGTCACCGTTACTGCAAACGGTGTCAATATCCGCAGCGGTCCCGGCGTGAGCTACAGTGTTAAGGGTACGGTCAATACAGGTGACCGCCTTGTGATCACAGATACAAAATTCGAGGACAATTACCTGTGGGGTCAGTTCAAAAACGGCTGGATCTGCCTGAATTATACAAATTACGATTTTGAGACACAGCCGGAGGAACAGCCTGAGGAGACCCAGAAGCGTATGGGCACAGTCAAGGTGAATGATGCCTTGAATGTCCGCAAGGGTCCCGGAACAGGCTATGCTGCTGTTACCCAGTTGAAGAACGGTACCAGAGTTGAGATCCTGGAGGAAAAGATCGTAGGTGCAACTGTTTGGGGCAGGATCGCAGAGGGATGGATCAGTATGGACTATGTGGTTATGGATCCTGAGAAGTCGGAAGAGTCTGAGGAAACCGAAGATCCCACAGAGCCTACTGTTCCTGAAACAGAACCCCCTGAAACAGAACCCTCCGAAACAGAACCCTCCGAAACAGAACCTCCTGAAACAGAGACTCCCTCTGAAAGTGAAGAGGAGACCACTGTTAAATTAACCGGTACGATCAAGGTAGGTGACCTGCTCCGAATCCGCAAGGGTCCCAGCACCAACGATGCGGTGGTCGGTTACTATAAAAACGGTGACCGCGTTACCGTCACAGAACGGACTGTTTCCGGTTCTATGACCTGGGGTAAGACCGATAAGGGTTGGATCAGTCTGGATTATTTCGTTGCAGATCCTGTAGAGGATGAAGAGGAAGAGGAGAATCTGGAAGACGGTGTTGTAAAGGTCTCTGATTTCCTCCGTGTCCGCAGCGGTCCCGGCACTTCCTATGCCATTACCGCATATCTTGCAAATGGCACCAAGGTGAAGGTCACGGAACGAAAGAGCATTGGCGGAACTCAGTGGGGCAAGATTGACAAGGGCTGGATCAGCTTGAGCTATGTTACCTTTGAAACCAGCGCAAAGCCGCCTGTTACAAACCTGCCTGCTGTGCCGGAGACAAAAACGGTGACAGCAGACTGCCTCCGCGTGCGAAAGAGCGCCGGCGTGGACAGTGCCATCGTAGCATATCTATACAACGGTGCAAAGGTGGAGATCCTGGAAACCAAAACGGTGAACGGAATGACCTGGGGCAGAATTGCCAAGGGTTGGATCAGTATGGATTATGTAAAATAATATGATTGAGGCTGCCTCAGAAAGAGGCAGCCTCAAAAAATTTATTCAAGGAAGTAGCTCATACCGAGCATCAGACAGAAACCCACAAGCAAAGCGTAGGTGACACCTCTTGTTTCGGAATGGTGTGTTTCGGGGATCATTTCGTCACTGATCACATAGAGCATCGTGCCGCCTGCAAAAGCAAGGGCGAAGGGAAGAATTGCCGTGGATATGCTGACAGCAAAATAACCCAGTAAGGTTCCAAGTACCTCCACAACACCGGTCAGAAGGGCACATACAAAGGTGCGCCCCGGCTTCATACCTGCAGCCAGCATAGGACCGATGATCACCATTCCCTCGGGGATGTTTTGCAGCGCGATGCCAACGGCTATAGTAATGGCACGGGAATCGTTTCCGCTTCCAAAGCCAACACCTGCTGCGATGCCCTCGGGGAGATTGTGGATGGCAATGGCCATTACGAACAAAAGGATCTTATTCAGTTTTTCTCCGGATACCGGGTGATGCTCCTGTTCGACACCTGCGAGCCTGTGCAAGTGGGGGACCAGCTTGTCAATTACATTGAGAAACAGGGCACCGCAGATCACACCGGCTATGGTGACCACGATGGGGGAAAAGCTTTCGTATTCCAGAGATGGAAGGATCAGTCCTGTTACTGCAGCGCAAAGCATAACACCTGCCGCGAAGGACAACACAATATCACTGAATTTGTGGGATATTTTTTTGAAGATAAAGCCCAAAACAGAGCCGAAAACCGTTGCACCGCCCACACCGGCTGCTGTGAGCAAAACCATTTCCATTAATATCACTCCTTTTGAACATTATATGATGCCAAGGAAGCTTTGTCAATTTGTAAAAAACTCCTATTTATCCATTGTCAGCACTTGCTTTTTTGCAGCTTTGACAGTATAATAAATTGATTTGTTATAACTATTTTGGAAGAGGTTACGCCGTGTATTTAAAAAGTTTGGAAGTTCAGGGCTTTAAGTCCTTCCCGGATAAGACCTTGATCCGCTTTGGCGACGATATTACTGCCATTGTCGGACCGAACGGCTCCGGAAAATCGAACATCTCCGATGCAATCCTGTGGGTAATGGGCGAGCAGAGCACCAAGACCCTTCGTGGCGCAAAGATGGAGGATGTTATCTTTGGCGGTACGCAGAAGCGTGCTGCAGTTGGCTTTGCAGAAGCGACCCTTACGCTGGACAATACGGACCGGGCGCTGCCCTATGATGCGGATGAGGTTATGGTCACCCGGCGCTATTACCGCAGCGGCGACAGTGAGTATTATATTAATCGCCAGTCTGCCCGTCTTCGTGACATCCACGAGATGTTTATGGATACGGGTCTTGGCCGTGAGGGTTACTCTAACATCGGTCAGGGCAGGATCGACGAGATATTGTCCCTGAAAAGTGCTGACCGCCGTGAGATCTTTGAAGAGGCTGCCGGTATTTCCAAGTACCGTCACCGCAAGGAGGAAACGGAGCGCAAGCTTGCCCATACAGAGGACAATCTGCTTCGGATCGGTGACAAGGTCTCTGAGCTGGAGCTGCAGCTGGAGCCTCTGAAGGTGCAGTCTGAGAAAGCGAAGAAATTCCTTGAGATGAAGGAAGAGCTCCAGGGTGTGGAGGTCGCTGTCTGGCTGGACACACTGGAGAAGCTTTCTGCTGCTGCCAAGAAGGCGGAGGAGGACTATGCCTCTGCGGCTTTTGTTCTGGAGCAGGCGAAGGAAGATCTGGAAAAGCTTTATGCAAAGTCTGAAGAGATGAGCGTTACCCTCCGTCACAGGGACGAGGAGCTGGAGAGCATCCGTATGCAGGTGAATCTGCTGGAGCAGACCCATCAGCAGTTTGACGGACAGATCGCAGTTCTCCGGGGCAACATTCAGAATAATGACGATAACATTGCCCGTATTGAAGAGGAGCTTCAGGGAGACGAGGACCGCAGCGGCGGTCTTGGGACCCAGCTGGAGCAGTCCTTGCAGAGAGTTGCGGAGATCGAGGCGGCACTGCTGGAAAAGGCAGAAAAAATTGCTGCTGTGCAGCAGGAGCTGACAGCTTTGACAGCCAGTGCAGAGGGCATTACAAAGCAGTTCCTGGAGCTGCGCGCCACAGAAAGCACTTTGGCAGCGGATATTGCAGGACGGGAGGCGGACCTGCGGGGTCTGGATGCATCCCTTCTGGAGAATAAAGAGCGCCTTACCCAGCTAAACAATGATCTGACAGCCGGCACAAAGCGGGAAAAGGAAGCAAAGGCAGACCTGGAAGCTTGCCGTAAGGAGCTTCACAGCGCTCAGGCTGAGGTCACTGCCAACAATAACACCATTAACGGCTACACGCTCCGTCAGCAGACCCGTACACAGCGTCGGGACGAGCTGTCGAAGGAGTTGCGGGAGCTGACTGCAGAGCTGGACGGTGTCCAGGCAAAGCTTCGTGTCTTTAAGGCAATGGAGCGTGACTTTGAAAGCTACAATAAAGCTGTCCGTAATGTGATGCAGGAGGTTCAGCGCGGGGGACTGCGTAATGTCCACGGACCTCTTTCTATGCTGATCCGTACCCACGATGATTATACCGTTGCCATTGAGATCGCTTTGGGCGGTGATATGCAGCATATCGTGGTAGACGATCAGCCGGATGCCAAGGCTGTTTTGAATTTCCTAAAGCGAACCAACGGCGGTCGTGTGACCTGCGAGCCCATCTCTGTTGTGAAGGGGCGCACACTCAGTGAAAACGGTCTTGACCGTTGCCGTGGCTATGTGGGCATTGCCTCTGAGCTTGTGAGCTGCGACAGCCGTTACCGTGGTGTCGTGGAAAATAAACTGGGCAGAACGGTGATTGCCGAAAATATGGATCTTGCTGTGGCCATCGCCAATCAGTACGGCCGGCGGTTTAAGATCGTGACCCTGGACGGTCAGGTCATCAACGCAGGCGGCTCTATGACCGGTGGCTCTGTCAATAAGGAGGCGGGCATTCTCAGCCGTGCCAACGATGTGGAAAAGCTTACCCGGCGGCAGGAAACGCTGGAGCGCAAGAAGGGCATCTGCGAGGTAGAGCTTCAGGAAGCACAGCGCTCTGTGGATCAGGTGGAGTATGAGATGAACACCGCCAGAGAGCAGCTGCGCGGTGCGGAGGATCAGGTGCTTCGTTTGCAGGGTCTTGAAAAGCAGCACGAAATTATGGTGCAGGCCATTGAGGATGCTATGGGCTCTGCCCGACGGGAAAAGGAAGCGCTGGATTCCCGGGAAAAGGTGGACCGTGAGCGTTACGGTTCTCAGCAGGCGAAGATACAGGTCTTTACCGTTCAGCTGGAGGAGACCAGAAGAAAGCTGGAAAACCTGGAGCTTTCGCAGCAGGATGCCTCCCGGAGCATCAGTGGACTTACCGATTCTATGACTTCCCTGAAGACCGAGGAAGCGGCACTTCAGGCTGAGAAGAACACTGCCCAATCGCATATTGAAGACCTGCGTGCTTTGTGCAGGGATATGGAAGGTGACCGGGAAAAGAAGCTGGCACTTGTAGATGCCATCCGTAAGGAGACGCTTCGGCTTGAGGGCGAGATCGCCCAGCTGGAGGAGCGCCAGAGCAGCAATGACGAAGAGACTGCCCGTATGCGTAAGTCGATGGAAAATGCCATCCGCCAGCGTGCAGAGGCGGAAGCTACCAAGACGCGGTGCGAGCGGGATGCTCAGGAAATGAACAAGGATATCAACACCAAGGAGCGTGCCTGCCTGCTGCTGGAGAATAAAAAGACCACCACAGCAATGGAGGAGCGCCAGATCATTGATAAGCTTTGGGATTCCTACGAGCCCACCCCCGGCACAGCACCGGAGAAGCGGGGCGAGATCGAGTCTGTTGCTGCAGGCAACCGCAGGATCAGCGAGCTGAAGCGAAAGATCGCAGCTTTGGGCACACCCAACCTTGGTGCCATCGAGGAGTATGCCCGTGTGAATGAGCGTTACTCTTATCTCATCTCTCAGCGGGATGATGTGCTTACTGCCAAGCGTGAGCTGGAGAGCATCATCCGCAACATTACCGAGGAAATGACCACCATCTTTGTGGCAGAGTTCCAGAAGATCAACCATCACTTCGGTGTTGTCTTTGAGGAGATGTTCGGCGGCGGTAAGGGTCAGCTGATCCTTGAAGATCCTGACGAGCCTTTGACCTGCGGCATTGAGATCCGTGTCCAGCCTCCCGGAAAGCAGGTCAAGACCATTACGCTGCTCTCCGGCGGTGAGAAAGCATTTGTGGCAACGGCACTGTACTTCGCCATTCTGAAGGTCCGTCCCACACCCTTCTGTCTCCTGGATGAGATCGATGCGGCATTGGACGACCGGAATGTGGAGCGCTTTGCCAACTATCTGCACAATTTGAGCAAGAATACCCAGTTTATTGTCATCACCCACCGCCGTGGCACTATGGAGGCGTCCGATGTCCTTTACGGTGTTACGATGCAGGAGCAGGGTGTCAGTAAGCTGCTGCGTCTGGATCTGAACCAGATGGAGAGCTACTTGGGTATTGTGGAATAAAGGAGAAATTATGGGCTTTTTTGATAAGATCAAAGCCGGTCTTACCAAGACCAGAGATGCGTTGAGCAGTACCCTGGGCAGTGTGTTTTCCGGCTTTTCCGAGATCGATGACGATTTTTACGATGAGCTGGAGGAATGCCTGATCCTGGCGGATCTGGGTGTGGATACGGCACTGAAGGCAACGCAGGCACTCCGCAAAGCCGTGAAGGAAAATCATCTGAAAACCACAGAGGATGCAAAAGCGGCTTTGAAGGAGATCCTTGTGGATATGCTGAATGTAGGGGATACTGCCCTTCCTCTGGATACCAAACCCTCTGTGATCCTTGTGATCGGTGTCAATGGCGTGGGCAAGACCACCACCATCGGAAAGCTTGCCGCCCAGCTGACGAAGGAGGGCAAGGATGTACTTTTGGTGGCAGGTGATACCTTCCGTGCTGCTGCTGCAGATCAGCTTGAGATCTGGGCAGGCAGATCCGGTGCAGCCATCGTGCGCCAGAATGAAGGAGCAGACCCTGCATCTGTGGTGTTTGACGGCATCCAGTCTGCCAAGGCAAAGGGCAGCGATGTGATCATCATTGACACAGCGGGACGGCTGCATAACAAACAGAATCTGATGAACGAGCTGGGAAAGATCAGCCGCATCGTGGGACGAGAGCTGCCGGAGGCATCTAAGGAGGTGCTCCTTGTGCTGGATGGTACTACCGGTCAGAACGGACTGATCCAGGCAAAGCAGTTTAAGGAGATCGCCGGTGTGACCGCAGTTGCTCTGACAAAGCTGGACGGCACTGCCAAGGGCGGCATCGTCATTGCAGTGGCAGATACGCTGCAGCTTCCTGTGAAGTTCGTGGGCGTGGGTGAGGGTGTTGATGATCTGATGCCCTTTGATGCCCGGAGCTTTGTGGATGCATTGATTTGAGGAAATAGTATGAGAGTTGTATTGGCAAGCAAGAATCCCCACAAGCTGGTGGAGATCAGCAAAATTACGGAGAAATTCGGCTTTGAGCTGGTGCTCCAGTCGGAACTTGGTGTGGATATTGATGTGGAGGAGACCGGCACCACCTTTGAAGAAAATTCTCTTTTGAAGGCGGAGGCGGCTATGAAGGCAACAGGGTTGCCGGCTTTGCCGGATGATTCCGGCATTGCTGTGGATGCACTGAACGCAGAGCCGGGCATTTACTCCGCCCGCTACGGCTTTGATGAAAGCCTTGACGATTGGGGGCGGCTGCTTCTTCTGCTTAAGAATACCGAGCATGTTCCCGACGGGCAGCGTCAGGCGCAGTTTGTCTGCGTTATCAGCTTTGTGACACCGGATGGGAAGGTGATCCAGGCACGGGGGGAGATCCACGGTGAGCTCACCCGGGAGCCTGCGGGAGACAACGGCTTCGGCTATGACCCTATCTTCTATTATCCGCCCCTTGGTAAAACCACGGCGGAGCTGAGTCCCGAAGAAAAGAATCAGGTCTCTCACCGTGCAAATGCACTGAAACTGTTTTATGAGAAAATGAAGGAGGCAGGCTATGCTGACAAGTAAGGAAAGAGCAGAGCTTCGCGCGCAGGCCAACACCCTGGATACCACCCTGATGGTGGGTAAGGGCGGTGTTACGGAGGCTGTGATCGCAGAAGCAGAGAATCAGCTGGATGCCCGTGAGTTGGTGAAAGGTAAGGTCCTTGAGGGCGCACTGATGACTCCCCGGGAGGTCAGTGACGAGATCTGTGAAGCCACCGGTGCAGACGGCGTTGCAGTGATCGGCACAAAATTTGTGATCTACCGCTTCAGTGAAAAGCTGCAGCGGGAGCGGAATCAGACCGGTCGGGCCAGGAAAAAAGCAACGCCCGTTTCCAAGGCAAATCCTGTTCGCAAGGGCGCAAAGGCCCGGCGGGAGGCTGCCCGTAAGGTGCGGGAGCAGAGAAATGAGTATTTCCGCCAACAAGCCATTGAAAAGGCAATTGAGCGTGACCGTGAGCGCCAGCTTCGGGAAGAGAAGTAAAGAATAACTGAGGTAATACTCCGGGAATAATTTCTTTATGCAGGGAGCGATGTGTTGTGAAAAGGATCGGTATTTACGGCGGAACCTTCAACCCTCCGCATTTGGGGCATTTTCGCGCGGCGCAGTATGCGTTGAGGGTGCTTTCTCTGGATGCACTTCTTGTGATCCCTTCCTGCATCTCTCCCCATAAAAAGCTTCCTGCGGGGTCTGCAGATCCCCGGCAGCGGCTGGAAATGACAAAGCTTTGCTTTGAAGACGGTGCTTTTACCGTATCAGATATTGAGCTTTCCCGAGGGGGGACAAGCTATACCTACGAAACGGTAGAATCGCTTCGGGCACAGTACCCGGATACTGAGCTTGTGCTGCTGATGGGAACGGATATGTTCCTGAGTTTTCTGAATTGGGTGAATCCTGAGCGGATCCTCTCCTGTGTGTCTCTCGGGGTCTTTTATCGCGGAGACCGGGACGAGGTGGAGGCGGTTGCAAAGCAAAAGAAGTGCCTGGAGGAAAAGGGAGCAAAGGTTTATCTGATGGATAATCCTGTGACTGAGATCTCATCTACCGACCTTAGGCGGATGCTGGTGTTTGACTGTGCAGATGCTTATTTGTCACCGAAGGTTCTGGATTATATCAAGAGTAAGGGACTTTATGGCTGTAACGAAAATCTTCACGCGCTTCCGGAAGAAAAGCTGGAGGAAGTGGTAAAAGGACTGCTGAAGCCAAACAGAGTGGCGCACGTGCTTGGCTGCCGTGATACGGCGGTGGAGCTGGCAAAGCTTTGGGGCGCAGACCCGGTCCACGCAGCACGGGCAGCACTTCTGCACGATGTGACAAAGGCACTGGACGGTCCGCTGCAATTGACTTTGTGTGATGCCTATGGTATAATTTTAAACAATTTTTCCACCCAAAATCCCAAGACCCTGCACGCCCTTACGGGCAGCCTTGTGGCAGAGCGGATCTTTGGGGAAGCACCGGAGATAATCAGTGCGATCCGCAGTCATACCACAGGAAAAGCGGGAATGAACACCCTGGAAAAGATCATTTATGTGGCAGATTATATGGAGCCCAACCGGGATTTCCCCGGTGTGGAGGAGCTTCGGTATCTGGCACGCACTGACCTGGACGGGGCCCTTCGCAGAGGGCTTGAAATGACCCTGGAGGTCCTGAAGCAGGAGGGGAAGGAGATCTCTCCGGAATCCCGGGAGGCTCTTGACTGGCTGAACAGCAAATAATGTAGGGAACGGATTTATCCGTTCCGAATTCGGAATGCATAAATGCATTCCCTACAATGTTGTGTATTTCCAACTATATGGAGAGGAAGAGATAGTATGTTAACTGCAAAAGAAGTGGCAATTCAAGTGACCAAGGCACTGGATGAGAAGAAGGGTATGGATATTAAGCTGCTGAAGATCGGCGATATTTCCAGCCTTGCGGATTATTTTATTATCTGCACCGGCACCTCCAACACCCATGTTAAGACACTGTGCGACTATGCTGAGTACACCTTTGAAGAGCTGGGTGAACCTATGCTGGGTCGCGAGGGTCACCGGGGTAATTCCTGGGAGCTGCTGGATTTCGGCAGTGTAGTGGTCCACGTGTTTACGGAAGAAGCAAGAGAATTTTACGCTCTGGAGCGTTTGTGGGCAGATGCTGAGAGTATCGACCTGAGCGACATCGTGCTGCCCGACTAAAGAAGAGAGGAAGAGGAAAATGATTTACGACCATTCCGCCATTGAGAAGAAATGGCAAAAGTATTGGGAGGAAAACAATACCTTCCATACAGATGTTTGGGACTTCTCCAAGCCTAAGTATTATGTGCTGGATATGTTCCCGTACCCCTCCGGCGTGGGTCTGCACGCAGGTCACCCTGAGGGCTATACTGCTACGGATATTATGTCCCGTATGAAGCGTATGCAGGGCTATAATGTGCTGCAT
>JAZNZZ010000116.1:0-3794 GCA_045595205.1 Faecousia sp. | reverse complement strand
CTTTTCTGTATTTATAGTCCAAACAGTTCTTTTGCGTTGTTAACAAAGATGTTCTCTTTGTCCCGGTCGGAGATCAATGCATATTCGATCCGTCCCCGCTGTGCGCCGGCCGCGTAGCTGTCTGTTCCGAATAATATCCGGTCAGAGCCGATCTGGGATACCGCATACTCGACCACCCTGTTCTTTAAGCTGTCCATACCCGAGGTATCTGTATAAACATTTCTGTGTTTGGCATCCCTTACTGCATTGATGTGAAGTGTTCCGCCCAGATGGGCAACAATAAAGGTCACATTGGGAAACCGATTGGCAAAGCCCACATAATCTTCCTTTCCGTAGTGCATCTGCACGATGGCGGAATGCTTTTGTGCAAAGGAAAAGATTTTCTCGCCGTATTCCCCAAGGGTATATTCGTGCAACCTCGGATGCAGCTTAATACCTACGCATTTTTTATTCTTCAGCATTCTGTCCGCTTGTTCAAAGGTTTCTTCATTTCGGGGATCGATCACGACCCATTGGTAAAGCTCCGGAATATCCTGAACGATCCTGTGCATATCCTCATTCGCCTGCACGGTATCTGCCAGATCCACCAAGGCTTCCATAGGTGAGGCAAGGACGGTGCCGATCTTTGCGGCCTTTTCCATCTGCCACAGCTTCTCCCAATAGGCCGTATGAAAGGGTCCTTCTTGCAGTATTTTCGAAATCGGGACTTGCTTTAATGTTTCCAAAGGCCCATAACGAATATGACAATGTGTATCGATGGCGGTTATTTCCATAATTGCTCCTCCGGTTACTGCTTTTTGCGGCAACCGTCAATTTGTATGTTTTGTCCGGAGATGTAGCCTGCTTTGTCACTTGCCAGGAAGCAGATCAGGTCTGCGTTTTCTCTGTCTGTTCCGGTCCTGCCCATAAAGGAGAGCTCGCTGGGCTTGGAGAAATCAATATCGGGATTATCTGCCGGGCTTACACTTCCGGGGGAAACCGCATTTACTGTAATGCCCTTGGCTGCGACCTCCTTTGCAAGTGCCTTTGTAAAGGAAATGACTGCGCCCTTTGTTGCAGAATAGTGGGCCATTTTAACATTTCCGTAAACACCCGCCACCGATGCAACATTGATGATCCTGCCGTAGCCCTTCCGGATCATTTGGTTGATCACCGCCTGTGTACAGTAAACTGTACCCATTACATTGACATCCATATACTTTTTCCAAAGTGCCATATCGGCATCGCAAAAGGATGCGCGGTCCCGCCAGAGTGCGGCATTATTTACCAGTATATCGATGCTTCCAAACTGCCTGGCGGCAGCTTCCACCACACCTAAAACTGCTGCGTGGTCCGTAACATCACAGGTATATGCCAGCACATTTTTCGTAATCTCCTTTGTTTCTTCCTCTGTTTTGTGCAGGGCCTCCCCGTTCAGATCGATCAGGACCACATTTGCGCCGCCTCTTGCAAACTGCAGGGCACAGGCTCTTCCGATGCCTACTGCAGCACCGGTGATCAGTACCGTTTTTCCGTTAAAATTCATTTGGATAGCTCCTTTCAATAAAACCTTACAAAACGGGTATTTCGATACTTTTATTATAATTTCTGCACATAACACAGGCAATAGTAAAAATAGTGTTATTTTAACATTTTTGATAGCTTGTATCTTCTAATTTACTTTACGGCGTAATCCTTGGGGGCACCGTGGGCACCGAAGATCTTCCAGTTACCCACACCCAGTCTGCGCAGAATTGCCTTTCTTTCCTCGCTGCAAAGAGTGGGATCTGTGTCCACAGAGGTCATCAGGATCGGCGCATACTGGTTATACTCCGCTTGTTCGGCGGTCAGTCCGTGGGTGTTGATGTAAACATCACCGGTAAAGGCTATGTTATTGTTGTAGTCGATCAGCACCACTTCACCGGGGAGATGCCCGCCCTTTCCTTCATAGACCTCAAAGTGAAGATCACCGAAATCAAAGAAGCCGATTTGGGTCAGCGGCTCTTTCAGTGCAGCATTGTCGGTCCACGGGGTTCTCAGCTTTTTGGGGTCAATGACAGCATAGGATGTCAGAATTTTGCAAATGCTGATATAGGGTCTGTGCAGGGGATTTTGCTCCCGGAAGCCGTTTTCCGCCTGTGCCTCCCAGGTCAGGCTGCGGGCAGAGTTATGGCTGACAAACACTTCATCAAAGTCATTCATCATACCGCAATGGTCCACATCGGCGTGGGTCAGCAGTAAGCTTTTGGGAACGGTATCAAACGCCGGGATCAATGTGTGCAGTAAACGCCGCATTTCCTCTGCATAGCAGGCATAGCCGCTGTCGATGCACAGGATTTTTCCGGCGCTTTTAATGACAGCAGTATTGCTTCCGCAAGCGGGTTCGATCAGAACGACTTCTGTATTTTCAGTGATCCTGTGGGTGGTCACTCTTGGCAGAAATTGATCGTTCTTGGATCTTGCCAGCAATTCTGCGAACTTACTGATGCTGTCAAAGGTGCGGTAAGGGGACAGCCCCTGTGCATCCAAGGTTTGCATTGCCAGATTGGAGGATACCAAAAGCCCCTGCTTCTGTTCTTCGTTTAAGTCCAGCAGCTGGGCAAGTCCGCGAACATAGGCGGTATAGAAAATGCTGTTATCGTAGGCCCGTTCCGAGCTGTTATAATCAATGATCCTGACCTTGCAAAGCTGTTCTGCCTGTTCCATAAATGCTGCAATTTGACCGGGATCTTCTATGTGCAGACCCATTTTGAACAGCTGGTGATCCGTTCCGTTTTCCTGGGAGTTGATGTAGGAAATGTTGAAATTAAAGGCATTGATCAGCTCCAGAATATCTGTTACACCGCCGGGCACATCCTTCAGGCAGAACTCGATCAAAACCACACTGGAATTGCCGGCATTATTATGCAGATAACCGATCTTCTCCAGCTCTGCATCTGCTTTGCAAATTTGCTCCCGGGTCCCCTCAACATCCAAAAACAGCATATGGGAATCCACAGCTTTGTCATAGCTGACCCGGGTGATGTTGATGCCCAGATCTGCAAAGCATTTACTTGCTTTCAAAAACGCGCCAATATGGTTTGGCATAGAGGTTGCATAAGTCTTTTTCATAGTTTGATCACACCTGACTTTTTTCTTCGGTTGTTTATGAAGGGTGCCTTGTGACAACAAAAATCGCCCCAAGAAACAATGTTCTTGAGACGAGCATACGAGACCCGCGGTACCACTCAAATTGCAACAGGCGTTGCCACTTCACGCTCCAATAAGCGCTATCCCTGTAACGGGGGCGTCCGGAAGCACCTGGCAGCAGCTTTGGCACTTCAGCTCGGAAGTGATGGGTCTTGTGGTGCCACGCTGTCAGCTTGCACCCACCGCTGACTCTCTGGGACCGTGGCTTGCCTGACCGTCTTCGTCATAGCCTTTGCATATTGGCAACATTCTAACATGTCCTTCCACAAAAGTCAAATGTCTTTTTGCAAAAGAATCGCTGCGTAAGATCCTTGACCGTTTTGACCAAGCCCTCTGTTTGTGTCGGCCAGGAAACCGTGTTCCTATATGCTATGATAAAATCGTGTGCCGTATTTGGCCAATGTCATTAAGATAAGAAAATGCGTGTCATTCTGAGGACCCTGAGCGTAGTCGAAGGGGACGAAGAATCTCCTTCAAAATACGATGGAGATCCTTCGCTGCGCTCAGGATGACACGCTTAACTTAATGACATTGCCGTATTTGGCACACGATTTTTTATTTCATTTTTTCGATTAGTTCATTCAGCCATTTGGGAAGATTATTGCCAATAGGCTGTAACTCACCGT
>JAZNZZ010000115.1:0-5039 GCA_045595205.1 Faecousia sp. | reverse complement strand
ATTATCCGCCCGTCATTGCCGAAGGCAATGGTGATTTGCGTTGCAAATCACGCGGGCGATTGATAATCGCCCCTACAATATCATTCGATAGACTGAACGCTAAATTGGAATTTGGTGTATTGCGTTTATTTCATATCTGTGGTATGATTTTGTAAAATCATCAAGGAGGTTATCCAATGAAAGAATATACCATTACCCGCTGCAGCGGCACACCGGACTGGAGCACCGTCCCTGCCCTGGAGATCGACGAGCACCACAACACCCCCGAGGTGGATGTCCGTGCCCGGGCGCAGGTGTGCTACGATGACAGCGCCCTTTACATCCGTATGGAGGCAGAGGAAAAGGATGTCCGTGCTTCCTACAGCGGTCTTTTGGACGAGGTGTGTGAGGACAGCTGTCTGGAGTTCTTCCTCTCCCCCATCCCCGGAGACAAGCGCTATTTCAACATTGAAATGAACCCCAACGGCGCAATGTACTTTGGCTTCGGCACCAGCTGCGACGATCTGATCCGGCTGATCTGTCAGGAATGCCCCGTCATCGTGCCGGAGATCACCCGCACCGAAAAGGGCTGGTTTGTAAACTACACCGTTCCCTTCTGGTTCCTGCGGCTGTTCTTCCCCAATTTTGAAGGCAAAAAGGGTGACAGCGTCCGCGCCAACTTCTACAAGTGCGGCGAAAAGACTGACCCCAAGCACTTCCTGTGCTGGTGTCCTGTAGTCAAGCGCCCCCACGCCTTCCACAACCCCGACTGCTTCGGCACACTGATTTTTGGATAATGGACGAGCTTCCCAGGCGCAAACGCATTCGTTTGGAGGAATTTGATTATTCCACACCGGGCGCGTATTTCATAACGGTTTGCACCGCCAACCGTGAAAAAATCCTTTGGGACCCCGTAGGGGCGGATATCATCCGCCCGCAAAACATCCCGTTGTCCACCATTGGCAAAATTGTGAACCAAGGCATTCTGCAAATACCTGCTCATTACGAGAATGTATTTGTTGATAAGTATTGCATTATGCCGGATCACATCCATTTGATTATCCGTATTGTCTCAAGCCTGGACGGGCGGATAATATCCGCCCCTACGGTCTCTACGGTGGTTGGTTCCATGAAAAGATGGGTATCCCGGCAGGTGGGCATGCCCATTTGGCAGAAGGCTTTTTACGATCATGGGATTCGGAATCAGCAGGATTATAACGAAATTTGGGAATATATTACATATAACCCGATGAAATACTTACAGAAATAACGCACACCGGCGTAACCCATTTGGGCTACGCCGGTGTTTTTTGATAAAAATCAGTGGATGATCTGTACATTTTCGTCCAGAACGTAGGTGTTGATCAGGCCAATGATGTACTCCCGGGTGTACAGGCCCTTGGAGATACCAACCTTCATAACAGGGATATTGTACTGCTCAAATACAGAGATATCGCAATACTGCGCCCATTCATCATAGGTGTACAGGCCATATGTTGCAATATCCTCCTGCATCTTATCCCGGTCGTAAACCAAGCCTGTGCCAAAGTCAAAGGTATTGATCACGCCCACAAGAACATGGGTCACACTCAAAGTATCCTCTGCTACATAGTTGAGTGTTCCCTCTGTAACAATATCATACTTATAGCCGGACGCAATTTCCGTGTCTACCGCAACCAAAGTCTTTACGCCAAGCTTGCCGGAGGAATCAACGGATACAAAACGATGACCGATAAAGCGCCCGTAGTTCCTATGGTCGATATTCACATAGGCATTGATATCCAGGTCAAAGATGCCATGCTCATTGATCGTTGCAAGAGCCGTACCGTCGTCAAAGACAAAGGTATTCCTGCGGTAATTCTCCTGTGCGGTTCGAACCACAATGATAACATCCCTGCAGGTGATCTCACCGGTCACATGGTCGAAAGACAGCACCCGGTCGCCCTTACGCAGATCCTCCACTGCCCGTTTGGAACCATCGGCAAGGGTGATCAGCGTACCGGCTGCCAGACAAGTGCCCTGATCGTTGCCGCTGGCCTCCAGCTTTGTCAGCGTGCCGCTGCAGAAGTCGCCGTACTGATACTGCTCGTCCTGGTTTTCCTCCACAGACCAGGTGTGGCTGAAGGAAAGTGCTTCGTCGGTGGCATTGTCCCGGAACACATAGGACACCGTCACTGTTCTGGCGGTGTTGCCGGAATTCACCAGACCCTTGCTGCTGGATGCCACAAAGTACAGCTTTCCGTCGCACACCACCGGCATAGCGTAGATGTTGTTGCTGCTGTGGACCTGACCGCCGGTGAGGGTCAGGGTAAAATCGTTATTTCCCGCGGTGTAGAGCCAGATATTGTTAGTGCCGTTTTGCTGACCGGCAGTTGTGGGGGTACAATCTGCAAGGTCGACCGTCTTATAGCCGCCCTCTGCCACGCTGTAGTATTGGACTGCAATGCCCTCCAGTGCCGGTGCCGCACCGCTCCAGGTGCCGCCTGCGGTAGTTGCCACGCAAAGGCCGGCTTCGTAATTGGCACTGATCAGCTGGGGCGCAAGGATCTCCTCCCGGGTTCCTACGGCTGTAAAACGGATGCTCTCCCCATTTGCCGCAGTAACCGTATAGCTTACACTGCCAACCGTCAGGGGGATCTGTTGGGTAACATCCACCCCCGCAACGGTGTAGTCGATCTCCTCGCCCTGTGCCAAAACCTGCAGCTTTGTGAAGTCCAGACTGTAAGCTCCTGCATCCAGAGAAACGGTCAGCTTATAGTCCCAGGTATTGGTGAGCGCATTGTATTCCTTGGTAAATGTGCGGTTTTCGTTTACATCGGTATAGTTCAGGTGCAGAGGTGCTGCATTGTAATCCGGGGTATGCTCCGGCTTTACAAGAAATGCAGGATCTGTGCCGTTTTCGTTGGTATGGGAGTAGATCAGCACATCGCCTACAAACGCGATGTCCAGAACCGTCTGATCGTAGGGCGCTGTGTTTTGGTTGGTGCGATCGTCATTTACGGTAAGTGCACCGGTGGATTTATCGTCAGAGGGACACACCACAAAGCCCAGATTCACAGAGGGCTTGCCGTCGATGGTGTGGACAAAGGCTGTTTGTGCAAAGACCTCATCAATAATGGCAGAGGTATCCTCCGGGATGTACTGGGCATCCTCCTCGTCGATCCAGGCATACTGGATCAGGCTGCCCTCCAGAGTGATGGGCGGAACGGTGGGCATATCGTCGGCACTCATGATCACCACGCTCATACCCATAATGGTCTTATCCTTTGCCGTGGCACGGATAGGCTCCTGGATCAGCTTTACATCCCGCATCACAAGTCCGCCTGCACCGGACAGTACATGAATATTTGCCGCCGCACCGCCGTAGACCGTGGTGTTATCCAGAGTTGTAGTGCCGGCAGTCAGGTAGATCGCCGCACGGCCACCGGAAATGTAGGAATTTGAAATGGTGTTGCTGCCGGATGCCATCACCGCACTTCTTGCGTTATAGTACCGGGTCTTAGTTCCCTCCACATAGGTCTCGTTGTCCTCGCTGGTGAGGTTTCCCTTATACAGAGAGGCGTGCCAGAAGTTGGGGCAGATGATGTTCACATTGTCCAGATTGCCGTTTTCCAGTGTCACAAAGGCATAGCCCATATCCAGTGCGGGAGAATCACTGCCGCAGGTCATAGTAAAGCCGTTGCCGTAAAGGGTGTAGCCGTTTTTCACATAGACAGAGCCGAAGCCTGTATCGTTTAAAAGCACCACATTGTTGGCGGTGGCATTGACAGCCGTGGTGCTGTTGACCGCCTCCACCACCTCCAGCTGCAGTGTGACCGGGATCGCACCGGCGGCACGGACGGTGACATTTACAATGCCCAGGCCGGAGAATTTCAGCTCACCGGCAGTCCAGTCCGTACCGGCGGTGTAAGTGCCGGTGGCAGTGCCGGAACAGGTGGTGACCGCCACACTTACCGTTTCGCTGTCAATGTCCGCACCCTCAGAAGCACCAAAGAGGCTGCCCACAGACAGAGCATTTTGATTGCCCACCCGGTACAGAAAATCCCCCCGGAACTTGCTGACGAATTTTTCCGTCAGTGCAGCGCTTTGCAGGTTGGGAAGCTCCCATTGCTCCATTACAGACTGATAGGATTCGTACATTTCAATCAGAGCATTTTTCTGGGTGTCAGTCAGGTTCTCCCAGATGCCGTCAATATCTTCCAGTTGGGTCTGCAGATCACGAACCACATAGCTGCCGAAGGTGTAGCCGTTGTCTGTGAGAATATAGGCTCTGCCGTAAATGGGCATAGCCGCATTGCGGGCATTTTCTTCGTCCGTGTTATTTTCGCTCAGAATGCCGCGAAGCAGTGTGCCGCTGGCAGAGTTGCTGCCGCCGGTGAAGCCTGTGAATGCTGTGTATTCACACAGTTCTTCCAGATTCAGCTCCGTAGGCACTGCCGCTGCACTCAGGGCAATGCCGTAGCTTTTCACCTGCCGGGCTACCGCCTCGTCACCGGCAAAGTGGCTTCCGTAGTACACACCCGCAGCACCAGGACGAAGGGACATAGTATTGATCCCCAGCGCTACCCGGTGGAAGGAGAGGCTCTCCCCTTCCGTGATCGCTATGTAGCCATCGGCTGCCTGTACATTGCCGGTGATGCCGGTGACCGCGCCGTAAATGCCGTCAGCAACGGAAAAATCGTCGGTCTGGCTGTCACTGACATACAAAGTCGCGCCGTCTGCCACGGTGACACCTGTAATGCTGTGACCGTTCAGGTCCACATAAGTATCAGCAGTGACAACCAGCTCCCCGGTGTCAGCGGACAGGACCGTAACCTCCTCCCCTGCTGCATATACAAATGCGGCAGTCGCGCACAGCAGCGCCGCAAGCCCTATTAAAATTGAAAGAAGCCTTCTCTTCAACGAAAATCACCCTTTCCCATAGTATCTCAATTATATTATTATACAAATACCACAGAAAATCAAGCAGAAATTCCAATTTGTCGTTCAGTCTATCGAATGACATTGTAGGGGCGATTATCAATCGCCCGCGTGATTTGCAACGCAAATCACCATTGCCT